>JAGXAL010000023.1 GCA_018971605.1 Natronospirales bacterium
GGCAACGGGCCGGTGTAGGTCAGGGTGGTTTGCACCGTGGCCGCGCCGGCCACAGGCGCCGTCAGGGCCAGGATGGCGGTCAATATCCCGCCGGTCAGGGCCAGCCACCACGGCTTCGAATAGTTACGCTTGCTCATGACAGGTCACGCTCCCTTAGCTAGTGCTATATCTCACTATAACACCGGTTAGACGTTTGTCAAGCCGGCTGGGGCGGCAGGGCAGGGCCCAGGTTGGGGTAACTCAAGGCGCAGGGGTTATCCTAAGTTGTCCCGCCGTTTACTTATGCCCGACTCTTCCCGGAGGTTCACATGAAACCGGTATTTTTCGTGGCCGCCGGGTCGAGCTGCGGTTTGTGCAGATTTCGAGCGATGCGTGCGGGCATGGAAAGCTGGTCTTTGTCTGCGGGTAAAAAGCCCAACCTGCACGCGCCGTCATGACAATCCTGCGCGTTCTGCTTGGCCTGCTGCCCTTCCTCGGCATCCTCGCCGGCGTGTTTTTCGTGAACCGCGTGACGCCCTTCGTGCTCGGCATGCCGTTCCTGCTGTTCTGGATCGTCGCCTGGACCGTGCTGACCGCGGTGCTGATGCTCCTGGTGTACAAGCTCGACCCGCGCAACCGGCGCGACGCGGCGCCCGGTTCCAGCCAGGGAAAGTATTGATGGCGCTCGCGCTGATCGCGCTGATCTTTGTGCTTGCCGTGGCGCTCGGGCTGCTGTCGCGCTACGGCAGGAAAATGGACTTGGAGCAATGGGCGCTCGGACGGCGCGGATTCGGCGCGGTCTTCGTGTTTTTGCTGATGGCGGGCGAGATTTACACCGTCTTCACCTTCCTCGGCGCCAGCGGTTACGCCTACGGGCTCGGCGCCCCGGCGTTTTACATCCTCGCCTACGGCGCGCTGGCTTACGCGCTCGGTTACTGGCTGCTGCCGCCGATCTCGCGTTACGCCAAGCAGCACGGCCTCATCACCCAGGCGGATTTCTTCGCGCACCGTTTTGCCAACCGTGAACTCGGCATCGCCGTGGGCCTGATCGGTGTGGTCGCGATGCTTCCGTACCTCGCGCTGCAACTCGAGGGCCTGGGACTGATCGTCGAGGTCGCTACCGGCCGCGCCGTCGGCGCGCATCTCGCGATCGTTATCGGCACGGCTGGCCTGGTGGTTTACGTGGTGGCCTCCGGCATCCGCGCCTCGGCCTGGACCTCTGTCGTCAAGGATATTTTGATCCTCGCTGTTGCCGTGTTTCTCGGCGTGTATCTGCCCATGCACGCTTTCGGCGGCATCGGCCCGATGTTTCAGCGGCTCGCCGTGACGCATCCGCAGCTGTTCACGCTGCACACGCCGCAGGGCACGGTGTGGTTCATGTCCACGGTGCTGGTCTCGGTGCTCGGCTTCTGGATGTGGCCGCATGCCTTCGCCTACATCGCCGCGGCGCGCGACGAAGATGTGTTCCGCAAGAACGCCGTGGTATTGCCGCTGTACCAGCTGTTCATGCTGTTCATCCTGTTCGTGGGTTTTGCGGCCATCGAGATCGTACCGGGGCTGAAGAATTCCGATCTCGCCCTGCTGGCGGCCGCGGTCGCGACGCTTCCGGGCTGGGTCACGGGCCTGGTCGGCGGCGCGGGCATACTCGCCGCGCTGGTGCCGGGTTCGCTGCTGCTGATCGTCACCGCGACGCTGCTGGCGAAAAACGGCTTGGCGCTGGTGCCGGCGTTTGCCGGCGAAAGACGCATTGAATTCGCCGCGCGTTTCCTGGTGGTGCCGATCGCGATCGCCGCCGCGGCCTTCGCCATCTTCGGCAGCACCGGCATCGTGGCGTTGCTGCTGCTCGGCTACAGTTACGTGGTGCAGTTGTTCCCGGCGCTGGTGCTCGGCTTTGTGGCGCGCCGGCTGGTGACCACGCCTGGGGTTTTTGCCGGACTTGCTTGCGGAGTCGCGCTGCTCACCCTGCTTACGCTCACGCACCGCCACATCGTGCAATTGCTGCCGCTGCTGCCACACGACCTCGTTGGTTTGAACGACGGCATTGCGGCGCTGGTGATGAACGTCGTTGCCTTGATGCTGGTGAGCGCCGCGACCGGCGGGCGCTGGCGCGCTGCTGACGTGGAGACCGCGTGAGGTCCGACCGGAAAGCCCGACGCTGCTTCCGGGGGGACGGCCGGGCTTTGCCATGCGCTGCTGAAACACGATAATCCGCCCTCGAATCACAGTATCCAATTCCCTTGGCCCATTGCACCTGTATGGCAGGGATACTTTTTGGCAACCGGAGAACATTAATGAGAATGCCGCTGCTGTTCCGCAACTTCCATGTCTGCGTTTCGATCCTGGCCTTGCTGTGTGCCGCGTTCGCGGCTGCAGCGCCGGCCATCGCTGTCGCGTCCGGCGCAAGCCCCGACATCACCGCCAGCTTCAAATTCCGCAACCTCGGCCCCGCGGTAGCCGGCGGGCGGGTGTCGGTCGTCGTTGGAATCCCGGGGAATCCGGACATCATTTACGTTGGTGCCGCGAGCGGCGGCGTGTGGAAGAGCAGCGACGGCGGCGATACCTGGCAAGCGGTATTCGAACATGGCGACAGCGCTTCCATCGGCACCATCGCGGTCGCCCCGTCCAATCCCAATCTGCTGTGGGTCGGTACCGGTGAAGCCAACGTGCGCAACGACACCATCACCGGCGCCGGCGTGTATTACTCGCCGGATGCCGGCAAGACCTGGCAATTCATGGGACTGAAAGACGCCGGCCAGATCTCCGCGATCGTGATCGATCCGGAGAATCCCGCCAGCGTGTGGGTGGCGGCGCAGGGCGACCCTTGGGGTCCGAATCCGGAGCGTGGCGTGTTCAGAACGACGGACGCCGGCAAAACCTGGCAGAAGGTGCTGTATGTGGATGACAAGACCGGCGCCTCGACTCTGGTGATGGAGCCCGGCAATCCGCAGGTGCTGTTCGCCGGCATGTGGACCGCGCAACGCAGTCCCTGGACCATGATCAACGGCAGCGCCACCGGCGGCGTGTGGCGTTCTACCGATGGCGGGCTGACCTGGAAGAAACTCACGGAAGGCTTGCCCAGCGGCGATACCGGGCGCATCACGCTCGCGGCCGCGCCCAGCAATCCGGAACACCTGTACGCACTGATCCCGACCACGCACGGCACTTTATGGTCGTCCGCGGATCTCGGCGAGCACTGGGAGATGGTAAGCGACAACCACGCGCTCGCCGTGCGCCAGTGGTATTTCGCCGGCATGGCGGTGGCGCCGAACGACGACAACAAGCTTTACTTCGCCTCACTCAACTTGATGGAATCCGACGACGGCGGCAAGACTGCGCATCCGATTGACCGCGCGGTGCACGTGGACCATCACGCGGTGTGGGTGGATCACCTAAATCCGCAGCGGATTCTGCAAGGCAACGACGGCGGCGTGTACCTGAGCGTCAACGGCGGCAAGAACTGGCGCTTCCTCGACAGCCTGCCGATCGAGCAGGCCTACACGGTGTCGGTGGATAACCGCTCGCCGTTCCACGCCTGTGTCGGCTTGCAGGACAATAGCGCCTGGTGCGGCCCCACCAGTTCACTCAGCGAGCGCTTTGTAACCGGCAAGCACTGGGTGCCGGTAGTGGGCGGCGATGGCGAGTACGCGGTGATCGCGTCCAGCGATCCCGACATCGTGTACGCCGATCTCGAAGACGGCTACACTTTCCGCTACGACCTGCGCACGCATCTGTCCACCATGATCCGGCCGACAACTTCTTATGGACTGCAGAACAGCGCCAAAACGCTCGCGGAGTCCGAATACCGTTTCAACTGGACCTCGCCGATTGCGGTATCGCCGATCGATGCCAACATCGTGTATCTCGGCGCGCAGGTGTTGTTCAAATCCGGCGACGGCGGTGCGCACTGGCAGGTCATCAGCCCGGACCTGACGCGCAACGACAAGAGCAAGCAGGGCATTCCCGGCGGCCCGGTGTATCACGACGTGAGCAGCGCCGAGAATTACGACACGCTGCTGTCCATCACACTCGCGCCCACCGATCCTGACAAAACCATCTGGGTGGGCAGTGATGACGGCCTGGTGCATGTCACGCGCGACGGCGGCGGGCATTGGCAGAACGTCACACCGCACGCTGCGCCGGAATGGGCGCGGGTGTATCAGATCGGCGTCTCGCCGTTCGACGCCGGTACGGCGTATGTAAGTTTCGATGCGCACATGATCAATGACGATCATGCCTACGTGTATCGCACCGATAATTACGGCAAGAGCTGGAGTAAAATCACGACCGGCCTGCCGGCGAATACGCCGGTGCTGGTGGTACGCGAAGATCCGAACCGCAAAGGGCTGCTGATTGCCGGCACCATGACCGGGCTGTTTTACTCGCTCAATGACGGCGATCAATGGCAGCCGCTCAAGGGCGATTTTCCCAGCGTGCCGGTATTCGATCTGCAATTCGCACCGTCCACGCATGCACTCGCCGTCGCCACGCACGGCCGCGGCCTGTTCGTGCTCGACAATCTGGGGCCGTTGGAGGAATGGAACACACAAGTGGCCGGCAGCGAGTTCCATCTGTTCAGCCCGCAATCCGGCACGATATACAACCACTGGGCCGGCGATGAAGGCCAGCAATGGAGCTATGCGGTACCGAATGCGCCGGAAGGCGTGGTGTTCAGTTATTACCTGAAGACGGCACTCAAAGCCGATGCCAAGGACAAGAAGGGTCCGGTGAATATCGTCATCACCGATGCCCAGGGCCATACCGTCAACACTTTGCACGCACCCGGCAAGGCGGGCTTGAACGAGTTCGTATGGGATAACGATTACGCCGGACCCACGCCGATTGATTTCGTGAAAGGCGCGGGCGGTGAAGGCGGGGGCGGCGGACCCTCGGTGTTACCGGGAAATTACAGCGCAACATTTACCGCAGGCGGCCATACATATACCCAAACCGTTTCGGTGCGGCTGGATCCCAACTTGCACGCGAGTCTTGCAGACTACCGGGCGCAGCTCGAAATCGAACTCAGTCTGCGCAACCAGATGAGCGCCCTGAACGAAGTCCTGAATCGGTTGACGGCCTGGCAGGATCAGCTCAATGGTCTGACTGCGGCAACCGCCGGCGCCGCGCCGCCTGTAGCTGTGCTGACCGATGCCAGGACGTTGAATGGCAAGATCACTGCCCTGAAGGATGCACTCTGGAATCCGGACATCCAGCACGACGTGAACGAGGATTTTCTCAAGGATCTGCCGCGCTTTCACGGCGTGCTGCAATGGAACGGCTTTTTTACCGGAGGTTATGCGCAGGCACCCACGGCATTTGTCACCGATAAAGTGACCGAACTGCAGGGCGAGTTGCAGGGCTATCTTGACCAATTCAACCAGTTGCTTAGCCACGATGTTCCGGCCTTCAACCAGGCCGCGTACGCGGCCGGCCAGCCGACCTTACCGGTGGGCAAACCGATCGTGTACCAGGCGCCGCAGTTACCGACCCAGTAAACCGGAACGCAAGCCGCTTCCGCAGGTTAGCTACGCAGGGCCGGGTTGGCGCCGCATCGCGGCATGCACTGGAGAAGATCATGAAACGTACGCACCTTTGGTGGCGCCCGGCTTTGCCGGCAATGCTCACGCTGCTTATGATGCTTGCGACGCCGCAAGCAGCCATGGCGCAGCCAGCGGTAAACGACTGCGGAACTGCGGTCGATCGTGTCGAGGCCAGCGGCTGGTTCCGGCAAATCAACTCGGCGTGGGAACGACTGGACGCCGCCGCAGCTACCGCTTTGTTTGCCGATAATGCGGAATACCGGGATTATCCCTTCGACACACCGCTGCGTGGCAGGCAGGCCATACGGACATATTGGAACGACGTGGCGCGCGGACAGCGCGATGTGCACACGAGTTACGAGGTGCTGAGCGCCTGCGGCCACACCAGCATCGTCCACTGGACCGCGAGTTTTGTGCGGGTGCCGTCGGGACAGAAAGTCCGGTTGGACGGCATCGCGGAAATCACCCTGAACGAGCATGGCAAAGCCGTGTTATTCCGGGAGTGGTGGGATCGCGAGCAGCACTGAGTGAGCGAAACACCGGGGGAAGAAGCCTGGATACCCCGGCCTGCGTGGTTTCATTCTGCATCCGGTTTGCCCCTATAATTCCCGGAACCTTTGCAAAGGGACAAGCCATGTTCAGACTGCTGCGCCCGGACCGTCGCACGCTGATCAACTCGGCGATTGAGGCGGTGCTGATTGTTTTCAGCGTGCTGGTGGCCTTGGCGGCAAACCGCTGGCGGGACCAGCGGGTTTCTGAGCATCGGCTACAGATAACCGTGCAACACATACGCATCGAATTGGAAAACAATCAGGCGATACTGCGCGCCGTCATCCCTTATCATGAAGAAGAAGTGCGCCGCATTGGACAGTTCCTTGCACAACCTGATCTGACACAGAAAATCAAAGGACGCTCACTGTACGATCTGCGGCATCAGCTCATTCCGCACGGTTATTGGAATCCTCCGGTGACGCCCGGCGTTTTATCCGACGCCGCTTGGCGCAGCGCTGTGGCAGACGATACCGTTACTTTGATGCCTGTGCAGTTGCTGAACCAGCTCACTGCGTATTATTCCTTTCAAAACATTGCAGTTGAGCGGCCGCTGGAAAATCTTCAGCAGAAATTTTTGATTCCGCAATATTTCGATCCGAAAGCCACTGTGCTCATGCTCAGGATGGCACAAGGCTGGTTCAGCACCATGGCTGATGAGGAGAAAAGCGTGCTGCAAGAAGCAGGTACGACCCTGAAGGCGCTCCCGCCTTCGAGCAAAGCCGGCACACCTGCCAAGTCAACGTCACGCCATGAATGATGTGGTCAAGCGGCCGTGACGGTACAATTCCAGTTGAGAACTGTCCGCTAAAGCTCGCTAATGCAGCAAGCCGAACACCGCCACACCGTTGGTGGTGCCCACATACACCTTGCCGTTGGCGATGGTCGGGGTGATGAACTTGTTGCCGGGGCCGAACTGGTCGCGCGTGCCCGCCTGGTTGCTGTCGTAAAGCTCATGCGCGAGATTACCGGCGTCGTAGGCGTAAAGCACTGCGGGATTGCTGTTCTCCACCGCCCACACAATGCCGTTCGCGCTGCCGTTGGCGGAAATGCCGGGCGTGGCACCGGGATACACAAAAGAGTTGGCGGTTTGTGAAGAAGGGCTGGTCGCGAGCAGTGCGTTGCTGACGGGGAAAGCGCGAATGCTGTCGCCCACTGCGCCGTAATACACCGTGCCGTTGAAATATGCCGGCATGCCAAATTCGCCGCCGCCGAGGCCGTTGGGGATTCCCTGCCAGATCTGGTCGCCGTTGGGATGGAATTTGCCCATATTGTCGCGGTTCACCACGTAAATCGTCTGGTCCTTGCCGGCGCCCACGGCCAGATGCCGCAGCGTGCCGCTCGCGTCCTTGACGTCCGGCAGCAGCAAGGCGTCGCCCGAGCCCAGATCCTCGTCGGTACTGGATTCCGTCAGCGTACCGGCCATGTTGAAGTAATCGCTGACCGCGAGCGTGCCACCGGCGGTGGACAATTTGATGAAGGCGTTGCCGTAGTCGTGACTGATGGGGAAACCGTTGGCGTCCAGCGTGGTTTCAAAGGTGCCGTTGGCGTCGAGGAAAAAAATGTTGCCGCTGCTGTCGGCCGCAGGTCCGGCGCCCGAAGCCCAGATCGAGCCTCCGCTGCCGTTGGGTATGACGTTCAGCACGCTCGTCTGTGCCAGTGAGTTCTCGTTGTAACCGATGATCCAGCCGGTATAAGGCGTGAAATCGCAGTGCGAGGACCAGAAGGTGTACACCACGCCGTTCAACAGCAAGAGGCCGGGGCGCTCCTTGTACTGCGCCGGATCGAAAATCACGTAGCCGTTTGAACTGTTATCGCCGGTGCCGGGGTATTTGCCCTGTACGGTCACCGGGCTGCCGGCCATTTCCGCACCGGTCGTGAGATCCAGTGCGTGCAGGCGCTGGAAGTAATTGCCATTGGCGTCTTTTGACATGGCGACGATATAAATCGTGCCATGCGTGCCGGCTTTCGGATCAATTACCGGCGTGGCGGTCACGCCGATTTCAGGCGACACCTGGTCACAGCCGCGGTCGTCGCTCGGTGTTTCGCCGGAGCCGAGCAGTGAGACTTGCCACCGCACCGCGCCCGTGTCGGCGTCGAAGGCGTACACGGAATCGTGTTCGCTGGCGGCAAACACCACGTTATGCATGGCGCCGCCGATATTCAGCGCCGACACGTACAAGGTCTGGGCGTCCACCTTGCCGTCCATGGCGAAGAACCCGATCTTGCCGAAGCTTGAGGAATTCACGTTCGCGAGCGTGAGCGCGGTTTCCTGTGCGTTTAGCCCGTCGCGTGCGTTGTCGTCGTGATAGGTAAGCACGTTGGCGCTGCCGGAACCCGGCGGCGGCGTGCCGCCGCCACCGGGCGGAGTGTTTGCAGTGCTTGAACTGCCGCCACCACAGCCGGACAGAAGCAGCAGCATGCTCAACCAGGCGAGCGTGAGTCCGCAATGTGTCCCGGCCATAGATGCTCTCCGCGTTCAGAGCAAGTATAGCTGCCTCGCCTGGAGCCGGGCGGCGTGGTAAAAACCGAAGCGTGTCAGCCGGCGGGCGTGGTCAGATAGGCAAGATCAGGAGCGTTGCGCAGCGGGATCGATACCGAAGAGCGCCAGCGACCTTTACCGTCGGCGCCGCATTCAAGTCGGTAATCGTCGCCGTAAATCGCCGACAACCGCAGGCGCGTGTTTTTCAGGCCCACGCCACTGGTCTCGTCGCGTTCGTCTTCGTCATCGGCGACGGTTGGCGTACGGTTGGTGACCATGAAGGTGAGGTGATCGTCCTTGTAGCGGCCGGAGATTTCCACGGTGTCCCTGACCGGAGCCTTGGCGACGCCGTGTTTGATGGCGTTTTCCACCAGCGGCACCAGCAGGAACGTGGGAATCACGTAGTCGCTGACCTGCTGGTCGAGCTTGAGCGCAACATCCAGGCGGTCCTCGTAGCGCGCTTTCATCACCGCCAGGTAGCGCTCCACGAAATACAACTCGTCTTTGACGGTGGTGAATTCATGGAAACTTTCCGCCAGGCTGCGGCGCAGCAACGCGCTCAGTTCGGTCAGCAGATTCTCGGCGCGGTCCGGGTCCATGTGGATGAGCGCGACGATGGCGTTGAGCGCATTGAACAGAAAATGTGGATTCAACTGGCCGCGCAAGGTGCCAAGCCGTGCCTCCAGCCATTTGGATTCAAGATGCGCCGCGCGCACCTGTTCCGACTTGTAACGCAGAAAAGCGTTGAGGCCGAACAGCAGCACCAACCCCAGCAAATACACGATGGAGTACTGGATCATGGTTCCCATCCAATACTGCCAGTGCATGTAGTCGTGCATGACCTTGGCAAACGTGAGCGTGGCGTCAAACGCGTGATGCACCGAATAGTAGGAAATCACCAATATCGGGTAGGTCAAAAGCAGGAAGGTCACCGCCACCGTCAGCTGCCAGAACAGAAAGCGCCCGGTCTTATGGTGTTGCAGGCTGAAACCGGTGGCGATGAGATACGCGGCTACCAGCAGCGGGAACAACGGCAGGCGCACCAGGATTTGCTGCACCACATCGCTGATCACCACCCCACCCTTGGCATCCACCGCCATGTCGAACAACATGGTGGTGATGTCCCAGGTGGCGGCGTAGATCCACAGCGGCACGCTCACCAACAGCACGATCAGCAAACGGCGGCGGAATGCCGAAGTCGGCCGTTGCAGGAGCTGCGCCAGCCTGGAGCTGGGCAGCCAGCTCGGGTTATCGTTGGGGTGCGTGCTGGCTTGCATGGGAATAAAACGCTTCGATTAACACCATCTTATAGTCTCACGACCAGAATCTTGCTGCATCCAGTATTGTGGAGCGCGCCTTCCCGGTCCTGCCGCCCTTGACTACAGCGACATCCGGCTGCCCGAGGCCCAGTGTTGCAGCGACCGGCGCTCAATATCCTGCATGCAAGCCAGCGCCTGGCTGCGCAACTGCTCGACAATGGCGCGCGGTCCGATGAAGGGCGGCACCCAGAAATCCGGTTCAATATCCGCCTGCCAGTGCAGGCGTGTGCCTCCAGCCTCGGCTTCCAGGTGCCAGGAGCTGCTGCCATACTTCACGTTGCTGCCGTCCGGCAGGGTGACGGCGAGTATGTCCCGGGTATCGGGTTCGGTGAATTTCTGCAACTGCTTGATGGTTTCACAAAAGATCGCTACGCAGCTCACGCTCTCGATGTACACCAGTTGCGTATGCGCATCCGGTTGCCTGACTACCCGGCTGACGCGCACATTGGGATTGATGTGTGGGTATTCGCTGAAATCAGTCAACGCCGCATACACCTCGGCGGGCGAGGCGTCTAGGTGCACGTCGGCAACCATCCGGTAATGATCGTCGTGTTGCGTCACGTCCAGTCGGTAGAAAGTGGCGGCTGCCGTCCAGGACATCATCCCCATCAGACAGAGACCAGTCAGTGCCGACGGCAGGAATCGCCGGCACTGACTGGGTTTTGCACCGAACATGGTGGCCGCTCAACGGAAAGCGGCGGTTCCCTATTTCAAGACTACCGTCGAATCAGTCACCGTCGCATTGCTGCTCGCGTGGCGAGTGAAGGTGAGTACCACCGCGCTGCGGGCCTGGTCGAAGCCGATCACGGCTTGGTTGTCCGACATGCGGTCACGCACCAGGAACTGTCCGCTGGACATGCCGATCGCAGTGTTGTCGAGGACCAGATCAAAACCGGTGCTGTTCGCGGTGAAGGGCGTGGCAACCAGATCGAACTTGGCCGGATCCAGTCCCGCGCGGCTGAGAGAATCGCCGAGCACGCCGGTGAGTGTCTTGTTAAGTACCGCCAGCTCGCTCATTTGCGGAGCCGGATGTGCGGCTGGATTCGCAAATGCCGTATCCGGTGTGGCACCGCGAACGCCGTACCACATGCGCACCATGAGGTCGGTCACGGGCGTGATGTTGATGACGCCGGACTGGTCGGCGAAGCTGAATAGCACATGACCCTGGTTATCCTGCGCCTTGAGCAGAAACGGCGCGCGGAGTCCGCTGGTGGAGAGTTGATAACGGCCGTTGCCGTCGGTCATGGCCACCACCGACTGACCCTGGCTGTCCTTGAGGTTGACCATGGCGCCCTCCACAGCGCGACCCGTTGCCATCGTCCCCGTGGCCATAGCACTGGCGGTCACGGTCAAAGTGGCGGCGTTGCTGGTATAGGTCACCCCCATGCCATAAATGCCGCCGTTATAGGTAATCGAAGCGGTGATCATCGTTGTGCCGGCGGCCACTCCGGTGGCCAACCCGGAACTATTGACTGTCGCCACAGCGGGATTCGACGAGGCCCACGTGAAAGTTGCACCGCTCACGGTGTTGCCATTGGAATCCTTGCCGACTGCGGT
The DNA here is from genome assembly GCA_018971605.1 of Natronospirales bacterium. GTDB lineage: Bacteria > Pseudomonadota > Gammaproteobacteria > Natronospirales > REEB76 > REEB76. Next base: position 11,424 of record JAGXAL010000023.1, read on the forward strand.
GTATTGCTGCGTGCCGTTCACTGCAATCGTCGCCGTGACCGGCGTGAGGTTGATTTGGACAATCGTGCCGCTCGGCGGGGAGCCGCCACCTCCGCCGCCGTAACCTCCGGCACCGCCGCAACCGGCTATAGTGAGCAGCAGCCCCGTGAATAACACCATACCGCCGGTACGTACGATTCGACTGTTCATGACGAATTCCTCTGGCTGGGATTACAACGTGGCGGGAATTTAAGCACCACAACTACGAAACATTTGGGGGAATGCGATGAATGTGACCGCTTATGCGATCAATGGGACTTTTGGCGAAGATGAAATTTCATCCCCGAATCCGGCTGGGTGTGGCGGGACCTTCGGTCTGGAGGCGAGGGGCGTTTTCTGCTGCTGACACTCAAGTCTCGCGGCGCAATTCGGCGATCAGTTTTTTGATCGCGCTCCGGTAGGTTGTGCCCGAGGCGAAGTGTTCGCCGTTCTTGAGGATGAATTCGTAATCACCGCGCTGCCTGGGTTTCATTTCCTTAAGGTGCCTGAGGTTGAGCATCACTGAGCGGCTCACACGTACAAAACTGCCGTTCGCCAGGCGTCGTTCCATCTCCTGCATACGCTCGCGGATCATGGAGCGTTCACCGTTTACGGTATGCACGTTCAGGTAATCGCCGTCGGCGTGCACGTGGGTGATGTCCGCAAGCTCCAGGAACTTGTAGCGTGTGCCGTCCTTGATCGCCAGCCGCCCGGCGCTCTGACCGCTCAAGCCGGTGGCCAGCTCGGATAACCGCGCCAGCAGTGCGTCGAAGTTGCTGCCGCTGGAAATGGGGGTGGGATCCTTGAGGCGCTCGCGCGCTTTGTCAACGGCATGATGGAAACGCTCGCGGTCAAAGGGCTTGAGCAGGTAGTCCACGGCGTCCACGCTGAAGGCATCCACTGCGTACTGGGTATAAGCCGTGGTGAATATGATGTAGGGCGGCTTCTCGCTGCGCAGCGAACGGCCGAGCTCCAGCCCCGACATGCCCGGCATCTTGATGTCGAGAAACAGCAGCTCCGGACCGAGCGCTTCGATCTTGGCAAGTGCGTCCACGCCGTCGCCACTTTCGCCCACCAACGCCAAATCCGTTTCGTGGGCAATGAGATTAGTAAGCCGTTTCCTGGCGAGCGGCTCATCATCCACTACGAGTACTTTGATCACTGCCAAATCCCACTCCGAACCGGGCAACACTCAGCTGCGTGTGCATTTAGCATGGCGCTTCCCTGGCATCCGCACAAGTGACGATTTTCCAGAAAATTGGCGCTTGGCTCCGGTTTTTTCATCGCGTTTCCAGTCGTATTTACCTGAATTACTTCGCCACTTGGCGTTTAATTTTCAAGGCTGCTTGTTCCTTTCGGTAACCTCGCTGATATCTCGCGGATGTCAATCTGACTGCGCCACCAGATGGAAGCTTACTTTCACGGTGTCGGCGACTTGCAAACCGCCACCGAGAATACTGAACGGCCGTATGCCGAAGTCGCTTTGCTTGATCTGGAATGCGCCGCTGGCAATCAGTTGCTTGCCGTGACGCTTGAGGACGATGGGTACTGTCAGGTCGCGCTGTACGCCGTGCAACTCGATGCGCACCGTGGCATCCGGTTGCCACTCGGGACCGGCGAAGGCGACCGAGCGGATGCGGATGTCGGGGTACTCGGTGGCGTCGAGTTCACCCGCGCCGAGCATGTTGTTGTAAGTACCCTGAATCGCCTGCGCGGAGGGCTGTTTGGCGAAATCCGGTCCTTCGACTGCGCGCGCTGCCGGCGCGTCAACCTGGAAGTCCTTGACCGGCAGCGTGAGTGTGAAACCGGAGTGTTGCAGATCGCGGCCAAGGTAGATATCGCCCTGCATCTGGGTAGCGCGGATCACATGGTTGTGACCGAAGCTCGCCAGCGGTCCCGCGCGGTACACCAGGAAGCGCAGGTCGGAGAGATCTGCACGGATGGAGTAATGCGTGGTGCCTTGCACGGGCAGCGGCGGCAGCGGCGCCAACACCGGTGGCGGTTTGATTGCGGGCACGGTCTGACAGGCAGTCAAAACCAGCGCGCCAAGAATCAGCACGGAAAATGCCGCGGCTTGACTGGCAAGCGCAGGTAGTGCCAATGAAGAACGCAAACGCATAAGGTGATTTTCCTGGTGCAACTTCGGTTTTCAGCTTCGACCTATTGAGCGAGTAACGCAAGTGTACAATTCAAGTGCCTATGGACAGAAGGACAAGCACATTGGTTCCGCTGTTGAACACGCGCGAGCGCTACGGTCTGATTGCGCAGTTGTTTCACTGGATCATCGTTGTGCTGGTGATTCTGCAATTCGTGCTTGGCTTCACGGCTCACGGTTTGCCCATCAGCCTGGAGCGGCTGATATTGCTCGCACGTCACAAATCCATCGGCATCACCATCTTCGTGCTGGTGGTGCTGCGGCTCGCGTGGCGACTTTATTCCCAACCACCGCCGCTACCGCCTTCGTCGCATCCGTTGTCCAATACCGCGGCACGCCTGTCGCATGCTTTGATGTACGCGCTGTTGCTCGCCATGCCGCCGGTCGGCTGGCTGCTGTCCTCGGCTTCGCATCTGACCGTCGCGTGGTTCGGCCTGTTTTCTCTGCCGAATCTGGTGGGACCGGACAAGCGTCTGGCCAATGCGATGCTGCTGACCCACGAGAGCATGGCCTGGTTGCTGTTGGCCACGGTCAGCGTGCACGTATTGGCGGCGCTCTGGCATCACTTCCTGCTCAAGGACGCGGTGCTGCTGCGCATGCTGCCGTTCACCCGCCGCGCCACCGGCAAACAGTAGTCCGCATGAGGCGCATAGCAATCAGCATCGCGCTTAGCAGTTTCGCTTTCAGCGCGGCACCGCTCGCCGCTGCGGCCTGCTGGCAGCCTGTGCCGGGGGCGAACAGCATCGTGTTCACGACTACGCAAGCCGGCGCGCCGTTTCAGGGCCAGTTCACCAAGTTTGCCGGTGTGGTGTGCCTGGGAGAGGGTTCGGGTCGGGATGGCCGCATGCAAGTCAGCGTGCAGACCGCATCCGTGGATACCGACTTGCCGGAACTGGATGCTGCGCTGCGCGGACCGGATTTCTTCGACACCGCGCGCTGGCCCCAGGCGAGTTTCACCAGCGAATCCATCAAGGCGCTGGGTGGCAATCGCTATCAGGTGACCGGCAAGCTCACGCTGCGCGACGTGACACGCGAGATTGCCGTGCCTTTCACTTTCACGCCGGTCACGGGTGGCGGAGCCCGGCTCGACGGCAAGCTGGATTTTGAGCGCCTTGATTACCACATCGGTCTCGGCCAGTGGCGGGACACTCGCTGGGTGGGTGACCGGGTAGAGGTGACATTTTCAGTGGCGCTGACCCCGGCCCGCTAGCCTGAGGGAAGCAACCATGGTTTCTAAAACAATAGGCCTGTAAGGCACAAACCCCACTTCAAGTAACGCAGCTTTCACCGAGGAGACTGACCATGAAACGCTTGATATTTGCTATGCTGTTGACTGCCACGATCATCGCGCCCTCCGTTTTTGCCAGCCTGCCGGTCGGTGCCAAGGCGCCGCTGTTTAGCGCCGAGGCGACGCTCGGCGGCAAGGTATACGGCTTCTCGCTTGCCGACGCGCTTAAAAAAGGTCCGGTGGTGTTGTACTTCTACCCCGCGGCGTTTACCAAGGGCTGCACCATTGAAGCGCACGATTTTGCCGCCGCCATGGACCAATACCACGCGTTGGGCGCCACCGTCATCGGTGTTTCGCATGACCAGATCGCGGTGCTGAAGAAATTCTCGGTAAGCGAATGCCGCAGCAAGTTCCCGGTGGCCGCGGACACCGACCACAAGATCATGCGGGCCTACGACGCAGTGCTGCCGCAGGACTCCGAGTATGCCAACCGCACGTCCTATGTAATCGCGCCGGACGGCACCATTCTCTACACCTACACCAATCTCAACCCCGATCAGCATGTTGCCAATACCTTGGCGGCGCTGCGCCATTGGAAGGCCATGCACAATTGAGCGAGTGAACCAATCCGGACGGCGGTGAGTCGGATCTCGCCGCCGTTCGGTGGAACAGTTTACCTTCTGCTTCCTCGTGGCCTGCGAAGGCTGTGGGCAATGAAACAAATGACATGAGGCGCGGGAATGCGAGGCTTGGGTGTAATGAAGGCCGACTGAAAAGAGAGTTCTGAAATTCCGCCAGCCTTAACTGCGGCCAGCGCCGCCTTCAAAAACAATCGGACTGTATCCCGTGGCAGCGAGGGATTCAGCTCGGCGGCTGTTAAAATAGCCGCACATGTCACGGCGCATACTCTACGGCGTTTATCACTGGGGGCTGGGGCACGCGACGCGTAGCCTGGTGCTGATCCGCGCGCTGGTGGCGCGCGGCGATCGCGTCACCATCCTGATGCAGCCGGGCGCCGGCATGCAGTTGCTGCAATCGGAACTTGGCGATGCGGTCGAGTATTACCCGTTCCGCGACACGCCCGCGCCCTTCAGTCGCTACCCCGCGGTGTTCTACATCCGCATGAGCCTGTCCATGCCGTGGGTGCTCGCGGGTTACAAGCGCGAGCAGCAGCTTACCGAACATCTGGTGGCCGAGCGCCATTTCGATTGCGTGGTCTCGGACAGCCGCATCGGCGTGTGGTCGCGCGCAGTGCCGAGTTACGTGATTTTCCATTCCATCCACCAGATCATTCCCGGGCGCATCCGCTGGATGGAGCGACTGGTGGAGTGGGGTCAGCGCGACCTGCTGCGCCACTACGCCAAGATTCTCATTCCGGACATCGAAGCCGGCGGCGGCTTGTCGGGCGATCTCGGCCACGGTCCGTATTTCGATTGGGGCGAAGGGCGGCTGGCCTACATCGGGCCGTTGGCCGACGTGCGCCGCCCGGAATTCGGCGAGGACCTGGATTACTTCTTTTCGGTTTCCGGCATCGAGCCGCAGCGCAGGCTGTTTGCCGAGCGCGTGCTTGCGGCGCTGCCGCAGTTGCACGGGCGCATGGTGGTGACCCTGGGCGACCCTGCGCGCAAACACGAAGTGCGGCAAGTCGGCGAGGCCACGGTCTACGGCTACCTGGACCGCGCGCATCAGGCGGAGATGCTGAACCGCGCACGCGTGGTCATCACCCGCTCGGGTTACACCACGCTCATGGAACTCGCGGAACTCGGCAAGCGCGCGTTGTTCGTGCCCACGCCGGGGCAGAGCGAGCAGGAATACCTCGCGCGCTTCCATCACCGCCTCGGCCACGTGTATTCGACCACGCAGAAAAGGCTCGACATCCTGCGCGATCTGCCGCGCGCCGCAGCCGCCCAAGGTCTGCCGCGCACGGATACGCGCGACACGGTGACGCGGTTTTTGCAGATCCTCGGCTGAGCGTCACACGACTTTGGTCGCGGCCGCCGGCCGGATGCTGCGCCACAGCAGCGCCAGCACCGGCAGGTTGATCAGCCACATGCTGCCGGTCCATACCAGGCGGAAGCCGAGCATCATGGCCAGGCCGTCGGTGTAGCCGATGCCCCACTCGTGCGCCGCCATCATGCCCAGCACTTCCACGGTGCCGATCTGGGTGAACAGGCCGGCGCCGAGCAATACCGAGGCCAAGGCGAATCCGTAGATGCTGGCCGCGGTCACGAAGCCGAGCGTGGGCAAACCCATGCCGCGGGCCACGAAGAAGAACGCCGCCAGCAGCGCAAACAGGTAACCGGCGGCAATCAGCAGGTTCAGCGCCAGCAGCCGCGGACTCGACAGGCGCTTCAATCCGGCCAGCAATTCCACGGCCTCGAGCAGCAGCCGGCGCAGCAGCGGATTGGCGATGCGGTGCGCGTGCCGGTGCAGGCGGTGGCTGAACAGCACCACGGCGCCCAGCACCAGCGCAAACACAATCAGCGCGAGGACCACCGCGAGCCGCAGTTGCGGCCAGCCGCGCACGCCGATGACCGCGAGCAGCAGCAGCACCACCGCGATCTCGGTGAGCAGCATCACCACCGTGGCCGCGGCGCTGCGTCCGATGCGGATGCGCGCCGAGGCCGACAGGATCCAATTTTGCGCGAACAAGCCGAAGGGCAGGGTGAGCGTGAGCTCGCCCACCGAGAACGCCAGCGCAAACGGCCCGAAGCCCGGACGCACCGCGAGATTGACGAGCAGCAGGTGCAACTGCAAGGCCTTGAGCGCGACATACACGACCGTGAAGCCGAAGGCGTACAGCAGCACGCTCAGGGGAATCAGCTTGAGGCGCGCGACCACGTCGCCGAGGTTGCCGAGTTTGAAGGCGAAGATCAGCAGCGCCGCGGCGAGCAGCACCGGCAGGATGAAGGTCGGCTGGGCCACGCGGCGCAACCACGGAGGCAGCTTCATGAGGTGAGCGCCTGTCGCCAGTCCGGCATCAGATTGTCGAAGCCGTTGGCGAAGTACGCCACCCGTCGCGCCGGCGTTTGCCAGCCGGCGCGCGTTTCCCGCGGCCAGGCATTTTGCCAGCGCCCCTGCGTGAGCCGCACCAGAGCTTTGCGCTGCAACCAGCGCAGGCGTTGTTCTGGAAGTTGGTTAGCGGCGGCCTGCGTCAACATCGGATCCGTTCGCAGGCCGCGTTGGCCAATCACGGCGAGCGCACGCTGCCACCAATCCAGGAATTCCCCGGTGGCGAAACTTGCCGGCCCGGATGCGAGATACGCCGCGAGCAGATGGCTGGGATTCACGTGCAGCAGGTCCAGAACGGCCGCACGCACCGCTGCGGAGAATCCCGCGCTGTCCGTGGTGTCCGGGGCTTTCAGCAATTCACCCACCTGCATGATCACTCGCAACCTGCCGGGGCCGAGTCCATCATAGCTGAGTGCGACCGGCAGCAAGCGCGGCGCCGCCGCCGCGAGTCGGCAAAGCTGGCGCAGGCCGCCGCGCACGCGGCCGAAGCGGCCGTCCGCCGAGATCACGCCCTCGGGAGAAAAATACACCGCGTGTCCGGCGTCCAGCAGCGCGGCGAACCCGCGCAATTGGGCCGCGAGCGTGTCGCGAAACGCCGGCACGAGCGCGCGCCGCGCTGCCTTGCGCAAGCGCCGCAGTCCCCACACGCTGGATCCTGTTCGTGGATGGAGGGCGGCAAGCTGCGCAGGCAACGCGTGCTGGCCGGAGCCGAGTTCGCGTTGACCGCGTGCGTTCAGAATCGTGGTCGGCGCGCGCTCGCCCAGTCCGGCGGCCAACACCGCGTCCAGAGTTTCCGCCGTGCTGAACTCGCGTACGCGGCGTATCGGTTGGGTGCGCAGAATTGCGAACAACCAGCTGAGCGGAATCCAGCCGAGGACTTGCGGCACCGGCGGCGGCCAACTGGCCACGTACTCGGCAAGAAATCCGCGGCGGAACAAATCTTCGCGCCCTGCGAAGAATGGCAACGGCCACCGGAAACGCAGGCCGCGGCGCTGGCAGAGCGCAGTGCCGAGGATCGGTGCGTCCGCGTCGCGTTGATGATTGGAAATCAAGATGGTTCCGGGCGGCAGGCAAAAGTCCGGCGGGAAATGCAGCTCGCGGCGATACACGCTGATAATCGTGAAATCGAAGCCCAGTTCAAACAGCCAGGCGAGATAGGGGTGACGGTTGCGTTCGGCGTCGGGGATTCCGCGGAAGACCATGCTCGTGCCCTCGAAGACTCAGGCGCTGGAGGCGTGTTCAGCCGGCGCGGTGCGGATAACGGCGCTGCTTCCACACGCTGCGCGTGCCGCGCCAGGCGCGCAGCGCCGAATACCAGGTGGCCGCAAGATACGCGCTCGCCGTGAGCGGCAGCAACACGCTGGCCAGCGGGTTGCGCCGATAATACAAGAGCGTCGGCAGATAACTCAGCAGCATTCCGATCAACGCCGCCAATCCCAACCAGCGGGTGAGGCCCGCGAAGGCTAGCGCCGCCGGCGGCACCCAGAAAGCCAGCGCCAGGATGACGGTCGCGGCGATGAGCAGCCAGGGCGACTCGTGCAGTTGCACATAGGCACTGCGCGCAATCATGGCGATGATTCCGGCGACGTCCTGTTGTCGCTGACTTTGCGCGCCGCGCGTCAGCCCGAGGTAACAACGGTGACCGGCGCGTTTGACCTGTGCCGCGAGCGCGCAGTCATCGATGATGGCGTCGCGCCAGGCGCTGAATCCGCCGACCGCCAACAGCACTTCGCGGTCAATCAGGATCACGCCGCCCGCCGCCGCGGCCACGCGGTTTCCCGCGCGGTTGGTAAGCGCAAACGGATACAGCAGCTTGAAGAAATACACGAAGGCCGGCAGCAGCAGGCGTGCGGCCGCTCCGCGCCAGCAGGGTTCGGCGAGCACCGAGACCAGTTTGTAACCCGCATCCGCCTTGCGTTGCAGCGCTGAGAGCATGCCGGGCGCGAGACGGATGTCGGCGTCGAGCAGCAGCACGCGCGATGTTTTGATTTGGGCGAGCCCCTGTTGCAGCGCCCAGAGCTTTCCGCTCCAGCCCTCCGGCGGCTGGGTGCCCGCCACGATGGCGAGATTTTGCAATCCGGCCGCGCCTGCCACTGTGGCGGTGGCGTCTTCGGATTGATCGTTCACCAACACCACCGGTACGCCGGGTGCGGACTTGGTGAGTGCTGCCAAGGTGTCGGCGATCACGGAGGCTTCATTGCGCGCCGGAATCAGCACGCTGAAATCGGGATTCAATGGAGAAGCGTT
>JAGXAL010000024.1 GCA_018971605.1 Natronospirales bacterium
CGCAGCCAATTTCTGCTGCGCATGCTGTGGCACTTTCTTTTTGTGCAATGCCTGGTGATCGTGTCACTGGCCATTGGCATGTGGGGTTACACATATTTCGAACATCTGGCCTGGCGCGATGCATTCCTGAACTCGGCCATGTTGCTCGGCGGCATGGGTCCGGTGGAATCGCCCGCCACGTCGGGCGGCAAGATCTTCGCCGGACTGTATGCCTTGTATGCCGGCCTGATGTTCCTGGTGGCTGCCGGTGTATTGCTGGCACCGGTACTGCACCGGATCATGCACAAATTCCATTGGGATGACTCATCGTCCGGGAAGGCGTGACGGGGTGACTGCTTCCCATGGTCGTGCGCGCTTTCGGCAGGCAACGGAATTGCTCACGACATTGCTGCAATTCCGCAAACCTGCCGACGCGGAGATTGGTCGTTATTTCCACGAGCGTCGCAATATGGGTTCCAAGGATCGCGGTTTTGCGGCGGAAACCGTGTATGGCTGCCTGCGCCACAAGCGCGAGCTAGAAGCGCTGTACGAACCCGTCCACAAGCCGGAAACCGACGACGAGCGGGCGCGCTGGCTGGCGGCTGCCTGGCTGCTGAAATACGGCGGCTGGAGTGCGCGCGCACTCGACGACGTTGGCTTCAACGGCGATACGGTGGCGCTGGTCGAGCGCATCCGCGCGCTCGATCTCTTCGAGTTTCCGCTGGCGGTACGCGCCAATCTGCCGGATTGGATGGCCGCGAGTCTGCTGCGCCAGTTCGGCGAAGACGAGACCTTGCGGCTTACGGAGGCGCTCAACCGGCTGGCACCGATGGACATCCGCGTCAATACGCTCAAGGCCACGCGCAAAAGCCTGCAAGCACAACTCAAGGACGAGGGTTTCGATTTCGCGCCCACGCCTTATTCGCCGCTGGGCCTGCGGCGCGAGCAGCGTGCGGCATTGTTCACCAGCCGCGCCTTTGGCCTGGGGTTGTATGAAGTGCAGGATGAAGGCAGTCAACTGGTCGGCTTGCTGGTGGATGCCAAACCCCGGGAAAAGATCGTGGATTTCTGTGCCGGCGCCGGCGGCAAGACACTGCAACTTGCCTGCATGATGCAAAACCAGGGTGTGGTTCAAGCCTTTGACGTATCGCGCAAACGCCTGGACCGGTTTCGGCCGCGTCTTAACCGCGCAGGCGTGGACAACGTGCAACGCCGGGTGCTTTGCGACGAGCATGACTCCGTATTGAAGCCGCTGGCTGGCACCGCGCATGCGGTGCTGGTGGATGCGCCCTGTTCCGGGACCGGCACGCTCAGACGCAATCCCGACATCAAGTGGAAAAATCTTGACCTTGCCGAATTGCAGCGTACGCAACGCAGCATCCTCGATGCGGCGGCGAAACTGGTGCGGCCTGGTGGCAGACTGATTTACGCCACCTGCAGCTTGTTGGACGAGGAGAACCGCGAGATCACTTCGGCGTTTCTCGCGGCGCACGCCGGTTTTCAGCCGGTTCCGGCCGGGTCGATTCTGGCTAGGCAGGGCGTGACCATAGCTGACGCATTCACAAGCGAGGGCGCCCTACAGTTATTGCCGCATCGTCATGGAACCGATGGGTTTTACGGTTTGGTTATGCGCTGCAGTACTGATTTGCAAGAGCGTCTTATAGGCGCGATGTGATTTAATCGCGGCTGAAGCCGCTCCCGCAATTTAATTCCCTGGACTCAGGCGGACAGGCGAGCCGTTGATTTGCAGTGGAACAGAGACGAATTCATCTTTCAGCACCACCAACATTTGCCATGCGTCGCTCGCATCAGGGCAGGCATCCACAATCTCGCCGACCGGCTGCGTGTCGCTTGTTGTCTGAATATCCATTCCCGGCCGTAATGTCCCGGTCGAATTGCACTCGGCGCGATGCAGATGCCGTTTGACCGCACCGCGATAATGCGCGCGTGCGATGACTTCTTGGCCGAGATAGCAGCCCTTGTTGAAGTGGACGGCGCCGAGTTCCTCCAGTCCCAGCATTTGCGCCACGAAATGTTCCGAGGTTTCCGGATGAAGCTCGGGCTCGCCCGCCAATATGCGCAATAGCGTCCAGACATCGCTGCCTGCGGGATGCGCACCGTGATCCTCGAGCGTGGTCCAGAGCGGCTGCAATTGGGGCGCCTCGCCAATCACGGCATAGCGTGGGGTGGCTCCATGCAAGCGGAGCAGTTGAACTCCTCGGCTATCCGTAACCGCGTTGATCTCCGATGGTGCGCTCAGGCCACAGGCTGCCAGTAACTCCGCAGCGTTGGCGCCTGCCAATCCGAATTGGACGAGCGTGTCGCTGATATCCGTGAGGGTGACTTTGGTGCGCAGCACGTAAAGGGACAGCCGCTTGAGCACCGTTGCCGCCAGCGGTTTGGGCAGGACGAGCAGGATGCGCCCGTCGCGATCGAGCACGTGCAGCATGGTGACCACGCGGCCTTTGGCATTGCTCCAAGAGCTGAACTGGCTGAGGGCGGGCGTGAGCCCGGGCACATGGGTGCTCAGCTGGCCTTGCAGGAAGCTGTGCGCTTCCGGTCCTTCGGCAGCGATCATGCCGTAGTCGCCTGAGAGGTCGGCGACAATTGCTGTCGGCGGGCCAACAGGCAGCCCAGACCCTGCATTACCGAAGCGCAGGACGCGATCGGCGTCGAATACCGCATCTTGCTGCTGCAGGAAATTTCGCCAGTTCGAGTTCATGTATTTTCCGGTTGCCCATGATAGGTGGCTTGAGCCGCGCTGTCAGTGGCGCATGGCTTGGGTGTAAAATGCGGCCGGCAGTTCTGAACAACAAGCGCATGCCCGAACACAAAGACAAGAAGCCGCCATCGCTACCGCCGCCGTGCCCGCCGGCCGCGCAGCCACCGCCTCCATCGAAACCGCGGGAAATCGGCGGTCCCAAGGGTCCTGAGCCCACGCGCTACGGCGACTGGGAAAAGGGCGGCCGCTGCATTGATTTCTGACCGCTCCGTGCCCGCGCCGGACTGCGGAATGAGGTGATGCCATGACGACCGATACGCGACCCCTGTCACCGCACGTTGGCATTTACCGGTGGCAGATCACCATGACCATGTCCATCCTGCACCGGGCCACCGGCCTGTGGCTGGCGGTGGGCACGCTGGCGCTGATTTACTGGCTGATCGCCGCGACCAGCGGTCCCGATACCTACGTCACGGCGCACTGGTTCTTCGGCACCTGGATCGGCCAGATCCTCATGTGGCTCTGGACCTTCAGCCTTTTTTATCACCTGTGCAACGGCGTTCGCCACCTGTTCTGGGATGCGGGCATGGGCTTCAAGATCCGCACCTTCTACATCACCGGCTACAGCGTGTGGGCCATAGCGATAATTCTGACCGCGCTCGCCATCATCTTTGCCTATACGGCGGGAGGTCATCCATGAGTTTGCGTACGCCCCTGGCCGAAGCGCGCGGGCTGGGTTCGGCCAAGGAGGGCACCGGACACTGGGTCGCGCAGCGCCTCACCGCCCTCGCCCTGATCCCGCTGACTCTGTGGTTTGTGGTATCGGTACTCATGCTCATGCATTCCAATTACGTCAGCGTCGTGAACTGGATACACGCGCCGTGGAATGCGATCCTGCTGGTGCTCACGGTGCTCACAGTGTATTGGCATGCCTATCTCGGCCTGCAGGTGATTGTCGAGGATTACGTGCACGTCGGGTGGCTGAAGGTAAGCGTTATTGTGGCCTTGCGTTTCATCGCGGTGATCCTGGCCGCGATCGGCATCTTCGTGGTACTGCGCGTGGCGTTCGGGGGTTGAGCGATGGCCGAGACCTACAAGCTGATTGATCACATCTATGACGTGGTGGTGGTGGGCGCCGGCGGCGCCGGCTTGCGCGCCAGCGTGGGCCTGGCGGAAGCCGGACTGTCCACCGCCAACATCACCAAGGTTTATCCCACGCGCAGCCACACGGTGGCGGCGCAGGGCGGCATCGCCGCCACGCTCGGCAACATGGGCGAAGACGACTGGCGCTGGCACATGTACGACACCGTCAAGGGCGGCGATTACCTCGGCGACCAGGATGCCATCGAGTACATGACGCGCGAAGCGGTCTCCGCGGTCATTGAGCTCGAACACTACGGCGTACCGTTTTCGCGTACTGAAGAGGGCAAGATTTATCAGCGGCCGTTTGGCGGCATGACCACGCATTTCGGCGAGGGTACGGCGCACCGTACCTGCGCAGCTGCCGACCGCACAGGGCATGCGATGCTGCACAGCTTGTACCAGCAGAGCCTCAAGCATCATGTCGAGTTTTATTACGAATACTTCGCTATTGACCTGTTGATGGAAAACGGCGTCTGCCGCGGCGTGATCGCCTGGGATCTTGCGAGCGGCACGCTGCACCGCTTCCTCGCGCAGCAAACCATCCTGGCCACCGGCGGCTATGGGCGCGCGTATTTTTCCTGCACTTCGGCGCACACCTGCACGGGCGATGGCAACGGCATGGTGCTGCGCGCCGGGCTGCCGCTCGAGGACATGGAGTTCGTGCAATTCCATCCCACCGGTATCTATGGCGCCGGCTGTTTGATTACCGAAGGCGCACGCGGCGAGGGCGGCTATCTGACCAATTCCCAGGGCGAGCGTTTCATGGAACGTTACGCGCCGCACGCCAAGGACCTGGCGTCGCGCGACGTGGTGTCGCGCGCCATTACGCTGGAAATACGCGAAGGCCGCGGCGTGGGGCAGGAAAAGGACCACGTGTTCCTGAATCTCATGCATTTAGGGCCCGAGGTGCTACACGCGCGCCTGCCGGGCATTTCCGAAACCGCGCGCATTTTCGCCGGCGTGGACGTCAGCAAGCAGCCGATCCCGGTGCTGCCCACGGTGCATTACAACATGGGCGGCATTCCCACGAATTATCACGGCGAAGCCATGACGCTGAAGGGTGGCAATCCGGATGCGGAAATTCCCGGATTGATGGCGGTCGGTGAAGCTGCCTGCGTATCGGTGCACGGCGGTAACCGCCTGGGTTCGAACTCGCTACTGGATCTGGTAGTGTTCGGGCGTGCGGCGGCCAAGCGCTGTGCGGACAAAGTGAAAAAGGGCGGTACCGAGCGCAACTTCCCCAAGGAAGCTTCCGAAAAAATCATCGAGCGCTTCGACAAATTGCGGTATGCCAACGGCTCGGAATCCACCGCAGCCATCCGTCTGCGCATGCAGAAAGTAATGCAGTCCGATGCTGCGGTGTTCCGTACCGCCAAGACCCTGGAGGAGGGCCGCAAGAAGCTCGCGGAGGTCGCCAAGTCTCTGGAGAATGTGCGCGTCAGCGATCGTTCGCTGATCTGGAATTCCGACCTGGTGGAAACCTTCGAATTGGCGAACCTGCTGGCCTGCGCCACCGTCACCATGGCCGGCGCCATCAATCGCACCGAGAGCCGCGGCGCGCACGCGCGCGAGGACTATCCCGAGCGCGACGACAAAAAATGGATGAAGCACACACTCGCCTGGCTGGTTGACAAGGGCGGCGTGAAACTCGATTACCGCCCGGTGCACAGTTTTACTTTGACCAAGGAAATCGAACCGTTCCCGCCCAAGAAACGGGTTTACTGATCTGCCAATTCATTCATGACATGCCTGATCGATGCGCCACGGATGGATCGCTGAGCGTGAGCGAATATTCACGCTTACGCTGGCAGTGTCGGAGAGGCTTAAAAGAGCTGGATGTGCTGCTGGAAGCCTATTTGAGCGAGCAGTACAGCAAGGCCCCGGGGGAAGAACAACAAGCCTTTGTCGATTTGCTGAACCTGCCTGACCCGGTGCTGCTGGGTTACATCATGGGCCGGGAGCGGCCCGAAGATGAGGAGCAGTGCCGTGTCATTGCCCACTTACGGCAAACCCCTCGAAATTAATATCCGCCCCTCGCGCCAGGTGGCCAGTCTGCTGCTGGCCATCCATCTCACCGCGGCCGTGGTGATTTCGCAGTTGCCCATGCCGCTGTCGAGCCGCATCATCATTCTGGCGGCGATCCTGGTGAGCCTTGCCTGGAACGGCGTGCTGTTTTGGCGGCGTACGCCCAAACGCCTGATGTGGTCGCGGGAACAGGGTTGGCGCATCACCGATCGCAAGGGCGTCACCCGCGACATGGAATTGCTGCCGCAGGCCTATCTCGGCAACTGGTTCATGGTTGCTCATTTCCATACGCCTGAAAAAAAACACCACAACGTGCTGCTGGCGCGCGACAGCTGCAGTGCCGACGGCTTGCGGCGTTTGCGGGTGATGCTGCGTTACGGGACGCCGAAGCAATAGCCGAAAATCAAGTGCTGTGTACTGGGTGCTGTGGGTAAAGCAGTTTGATTTTACGCAGCACTCAGCACTTCCAATTTACTGGCTGCTTGGCAGCAGCGAAATTGGGCGGCACCAATACCGTATTCTGTGGCGTGCGCGTGTTGTCGGGTTCGGGATAATCCAGCGTGTAGTGCAAGCCGCGGCTTTCCTTGCGTGCCATCGCCGAGAGGATGATGAGCCGGGCGACTTGCTCGAGGTTGCGCAGCTCAATCAGGTCGCTGGTGATGCGGAAGTTCCCGTAATATTCCTCGATCTCGTGCAACAGCAGCTCGGTGCGGCTGAGCGCACGCTTCAAGCGTTTGTCGGTGCGCACGATGCCCACGTAGTCCCACATGCAGTGCCGCAACTCGTTCCAGTTGTGCGACACCACCACTTCCTCGTCGGAATCGGTGACGCGGCTTTCGTCCCATTTCGGCAATTTGCGCGGCGGCTCCCCTGCAGCGTGCCCGGCGCCGATATCGGTTGCCGCTGCCGCACCGAACACGATGCATTCCAGAAGCGAGTTCGATGCCATGCGATTCGCGCCATGCAGGCCGGTGCAGGCAACTTCGCCGATGGCATACAAACCGGGCAGGTCGGTGCGCGCGTGCAAATCCGTGAGCACGCCGCCGCAAGTGTAATGTGCGGCCGGCACCACCGGGATGGGACCTTTGGCCATGTCGTAGCCGTACTCCAGGCAGCGCGCATATATAGTGGGGAAATGCTCTTGGATGAATGCCTGTGGCCGGTGGCTGATGTCGAGCAGCACGTGGTCCGAGCCGAGACGCTTCATCTCATGGTCGATGGCCCGCGCCACGATGTCGCGCGGCGCGAGTTCGGCGCGCTTGTCGAATTTGTGCATGAAGGGCGTGCCGTCCGGGAGCAGCAGCTTGCCACCTTCGCCGCGCACCGCCTCGCTGATCAAAAACGACTTGGCGGCCGGATGGAACAGGCAGGTGGGATGGAATTGCATGAATTCCATGTTGACCACACGGCAGCCGGCGCGCCAGGCCATGGCGATGCCGTCGCCGCTCGAGCCGTCGGGATTGGTGGTGTAGAGATAGGCCTTGTTGGCGCCGCCGGTGGCGAGTGCCACGTGGCGCGCGCCCACGGTACGCACGTGTTGCGTGCGCCGGTCGAGCAGGTAAGCCCCGTAGCAGCGCGGCTCCGGCAAGCCGAGTTTGGACGCGGTAATCAGGTCCACGGCGATGTGCTGTTCCAGCAGGGTGATGTTGGGACGCGCGCGTGCCAGCTTTTCCAGCGTGGTTTCGATCTCGCGACCGGTAGCGTCACCCGCGTGCACCACGCGCCGATGGCTGTGGCCGCCTTCGCGCGTCAGATGGTAGACGCTGGCGTCATTGGCTTCATGGTCGCGGGTGAATTTCACGCCCTGGGCGATCAGCCAGCGGATGGCTTCCGGGCCCTGCTCGACCACGTAGCGTACCGTCTGCGGGTCGCACAGGCCGGCGCCGGCACTAAGCGTGTCCTCGACATGGGATTGCAGCGAATCGGTCTTGTCCAGAACGGCGGAGACGCCGCCCTGGGCATACAGGGTGCTGCCTTCCTGCAGCGGCCCCTTGGACACCAGGGCAACACGGCAGTTCGGCGGCAGACGCAGCGCCAGGCTCAGGCCGGCGGCACCGCTGCCAAGTATCAGTACATCGTAATTGGCGGCCTGCGGCATGAAATCGCCCCTGTTCAAGACTGCTAGAATGGCCTCCCGGTGCCGGGGGACGCGAAATATACCCGTCCCGGCCGTTTTTGGCGAACTATCCAGCCCCGCATTTGTCTATGAGCCGAACGCATGCATAGCCCCAAGCCGGCGGTCAGCCTCCGGCCGGGCCGGACCGATTCCGACCAGATGCTGGTCGCGCGAGTGCAGCGTGGCGACAAGACGGCCTTCGACGTGCTGGTGCGCAAGTATCAGCACAAGATCGTCAAGTTGGTCACGCGCTACGTGCACGACAGCAGCGAGGCGTTGGATGTGGCGCAGGAAGCCTTCATCAAGGCGTACCGGGCCCTTCCCGGGTTCCGCGGTGACAGCGCGTTTTACACCTGGCTGTACCGCATCGCCATCAACACCGCCAAGAACTATCTGGTGGCGGAGAACCGCCGGCCGGTGGACCACGGCGTGGACCTGCAGGATCCCGAACAGTACGAGATGCAGGCGCGCTTGCGCGACATGGATACGCCGGAACGCCTGCTGCTCACGGAAGAGATTCAGCACACGGTGGAGAAGGCCATCCAGGAGTTACCGGAGGACCTGCGTACCGCCATCGTCCTGCGGGAGATTGACGGCATGAGCTACGAGGAGATTGCTCATGCCATGGCCTGTCCGGTGGGCACGGTACGCTCGCGCATCTTCCGGGCGCGCGAAGCGATTGACGGAAAATTGAAATCTTTGCTGGATTGAACAGGAGCATTTGACGACATGACAGAAAGACTGCGCGAACAGGTTTCAGCCCTGGCCGACGACGAGCTTCCCGAAAGCGAACACGAGCTGCTGGTGCGGCGCTTCGCTGCGGACCGATACTTGTGCCTGTGCTGGGAACGTTATCACCTGATCGGCGAGGCCATGCGCAAGAGCCTGCCACAGGTGGATACCCGCGGGTTTGCCGATCGCATCATGCAGCTCCTCGGTCGGGACGCCGAGGAACAGCAAGGGCATACGCGACGTGCGCCGCGCGTGCGTGTTGCCGCGAGTATCACGGCGGCGGTTTGCGTCGCGGTGGTGGCGCTGGCGGCGGTCAGATTCAATGCCCACTCCACTCATCTGGCGGTGGCACCGTCCGAGATCGTGCCTCCGGCATCGGCGCTCCAGACCACGCCGGTAGGCTATGGCATCAACACGGCGGCCTGGAACGGGAATACGCCGGAAGTTCAGGCGGAACTCAGCAATTACATCATCAACCACAATGAGATCAGTGCAGCACTCGGCCAGCAGGATCCGCTGCCGTATTTCTATATCACTGCTTATGATGTCAGCCGGACGGCCCGTGGCGCAGCGCCGGCCGGTCTGCCGCAGGTTCCGCCACGCAAGCGATGACGGTCGGTGCGCGGCTGGCGGTCGCATTGCTGACGCCGATGTTGTTGACGCCGGTGGCATGGGCCACCGGCCACTCCCGGGAAACTTCCAGCCCCGAAGCGTGGTTGCAGCGCATGAATCAGGCGCTGCGCCACCGCAACTATGCCGGCACGTTTGTGTACGTCCATGGGGAACACATGGAGAGCATGCGCGTTTTCCATCGTGCGGATACCGAAGGCGGCATCGAACGCCTGATCGCTCTCACCGGCCCGCCGCGCGAGGTTATTCGCGATCATCACAGCGTCAAGTGTGTCTTGCCCGACAGCCGCATGGTGTTGGTCGAGCGTCGCTATGCGGCTGGGCAGTTTCCGGCGGCCTTGCCGACCAGCGTGCCGGCGGCGCGCCTCGCGGCCTATTACGAATTCAAGGATTTGGGAGACGGTCGCATTGCCGGTTATCACACCAAGATTATCGGCATCCTGCCGCGCGATCAGTACCGTTACGGCTACCGGCTGTGGCTGGATACCAAGACCGGGATGCTGCTGCGCTCCGACTTGCTGGACAGCGGCGGGCACAGTGTGGAACGCGTCATGTTTACCTCGCTGCAATATCCTCAAGTCATTCCCGATGCCGAATTGCGCGCCACGGAAATCGGGACCGGATTTGTGTGGAATATCCAGGGCAACCACGAACCGTTGTCGCCTGCCGAAGCCGGCGTACATTGGGAGGCCACACGTTTGCCGCCGGGTTTCGTACTGTCGTTGACGGACGTGCAGCGCGTGGCCGGCGTGCCGCAGCCGGTGCGTCATCTGGTGTTCGGCGACGGCTTGGCGTCGGTATCGGTGTTTGCTGAAGCCGCCCAACCCAGCCGTAACGCCCTGATCGGCCCGTCGCAGATGGGCGCCGTCAACGCATTTGGACGCCAGATCGGGGACCATCACCTGACCGTGGTCGGCGACGTGCCGGCGCCCACCGTGCAGCTGATTGCCGAGTCCATGCGTCTGGTGGCGCGCGCGGCTCCCGGCCACTGACGGCTTGCGGGGGTTGGAGGCTTGCCGGAAAATGACCGCATGCGCCGAGTTGCCTGGCTGATCTCCTGTGTGCTCCTAGCAGCCGTGATACCGCTGCAAGAGGTGCTGGCCGGGGATTTGCCAGATTTCACCGCGGTGGTAAACAAGGTATCCGCGGCGGTGGTCAACGTCAGCGCCATCCAGCCGGCGGATACGCTCGCCGGCAATGCCGCTTCCGGCAGCGCGGCGAGTGGCAGCGGCGATTCCTATCCGGATTGGTACCGGCGTTATTTCGGAGCGGCACCACCGGATAACGGCGCCACTGGTGACGATAGCGATTCGGACCCCGCCACAACGGAATCCCTGGGCTCGGGTTTCATCATTTCCACGGATGGGGAAATCCTCACCAACTACCACGTGGTCGAGCACGCCGAAAGCATTCGCGTGAAGCTCAATGACCGGCGGGTACTGCCGGCACGCATTATCGGTGTGGATCCGCAAAGCGATCTGGCCTTGCTCAAGATTCATGCCGAACATCTGACGGCGGTCAGCGTCAACACCCGCCCCGTGCATGCAGGCCAGTGGGTGCTGGCGATCGGCTCGCCCTTCGGGTTCGACTATTCGGTGACCGCCGGGATTGTGAGTGCCGAAGGCCGCAGCATCAGCGGCGAGCAATACGTGCCATATATCCAGACGGACGTGCCCATCAACCCGGGCAACTCCGGCGGGCCCTTGTTCAATCTCCAAGGCCAGGTGGTGGGCATCAATGCTGAGATTTACAGCGGCACCGGCGGCTATCAGGGAGTATCGTTCGCCATTCCCATGAACCTCGCGATGGATGTCGTGCGCCAGCTGCGTGCACACGGGCATGTCACCCGCGGCTGGCTGGGCATCAGTATCGGTGATGTGGACACGAAACTCGCCCAAACCTTGCATTTGCCGCGGCCGGAGGGTGCGCTGGTGCGTCAGGTGGCGCCGGCGAGTCCCGCGGCGCGTGCGGGAATCAAGGCCGGAGATGTGATTCTCAGCTACGACGGCATGGAGGTAGTGAGCTCGCAAAACCTGCCGCCGCTGGTCGGGGGCACCGCCGTGGGTCATGACGTACCGGTGACGGTATTGCGCCGCGATCACTTGGACAGGCTGAACGTGCGTGTGGGCGAGCTGCCGGTAGGCGCTCCCGCGGCTCCAGAAACAGTACCTGCGACCGCCGGGGGTTTGGACGAATTGGGTCTGGTGACACGCGCGCTTACAAAGAATGAGCGCAAGCAACTTAATATCAATCAAGGCGGGGTCTTGGTCGAGCAAATCGGCCGGGGCGTCGCACAACGTGCGGGCGTCAAGCCCGGCGATGTGCTGCTGATGCTGTACGGGGTGGCGGTGACCGGGCCGCAACAACTCCAGCATCTGGAAAAGCAATTGCCGGACCGGGCAGTACCGCTGCTGATCAAGCGCCCCGATGCCACCCTGTTTCTGGCGCTGCAGGCGGGCGGCGCGTGAACCGGCTCCTGGTGCTCTACCACCGTAACGGCTGTCACTTGTGCGAGCAAATGCTGGCCGAGCTGCACGGTTTGTACGGCGAAGGCCTGGTAATCACCCTGGTGGACGTGGACAGCGACGCGGATTTGCACGCCCGCTACAGCCAGCAGGTGCCGGTGCTCATGGGCGGGGGCCGCATCTTGAGCAGCGGCCGGCTGGATTGCGTCAGCGTGGAAGCCTATCTGGCCGGCAACTGAAAGCCGCTGCGCTGATACCGGTATAATAGTGCCGCTCGCACGTCGCTGCAGGCCTGCCATTGGAGACTCGAAAGCCACAAGAAATCAGCTCACCACTTGAAGCCCACTCACCGAATTACAACAAAGTTGCTATTTTTTAACGCATATTCCCGTGGACCAGCAGCACCTTCGTAATTTTTCCATCATCGCGCACATTGATCACGGCAAGTCCACGCTCGCCGACCGCTTCATCCAGATATGCGGCGGCCTGACGGAGCGGGAGATGCAGGAGCAAGTGCTGGATTCCAATCCCATCGAACGCGAACGCGGTATCACCATCAAGGCCCAGAGCGTGTCGCTGCACTACGCCGCCCTCGATGGCCATACCTATCAGTTGAATTTCATCGATACGCCCGGGCACGTGGACTTTTCCTACGAAGTCTCACGCTCGCTCGCGGCCTGCGAAGGCGCGTTGCTGGTGGTGGACGCTTCACAAGGCGTGGAGGCGCAAAGCGTGGCCAATTGCTATACGGCGATCGAGCAGGGGCTGGAAGTCATGCCGGTCATCAACAAGATCGATCTGCCGAATGCGGATCCGGAAAAGGTCGCCCACGAGATCGAAGACATCATCGGCATCGAAGCGCGCAACGCCGTGCGCGTGAGCGCCAAGACCGGTGCGGGTGTGCCGGAACTGCTGGAAGAACTGGTGCGGCGCATCCCGCCGCCGCATGGCGATCCGCTCGCGCCCTTGCAGGCGCTCATCATTGATTCCTGGTTTGACAATTTTGTGGGCGTAGTCTCGCTGGTGCGCGTCATGAACGGCAGCCTGCACCCGCGTCAGAAACTGCTGGTCATGTCCACCGGACGCACCCACGAGGTGGAGCGTGTCGGGATTTTTTCACCCAAGATGCAGAACCGCGAGCGCCTGGCGACCGGCGAAGTCGGCTACGTTATCGCGGAAATCAAGGAAATCGACGGTGCTCCGGTGGGCGACACGCTCACGGATGCTGCCAAGCCCTGTGCCGCGCCCCTGCCGGGTTTCAAGCAGGTGCAACCGCGGGTGTTTGCCGGCATGTATCCGGTGCGTTCGGAAGATTATGAGGCCTTCCGCGAAGCCCTGAAGAAACTCAAGCTCAACGATTCGGCCTTGCATTTCGAGCCGGAGACTTCCAGCGCGCTGGGCTTCGGTTTCCGCTGCGGCTTCCTCGGGCTGCTGCACATGGACATCGTGCAGGAACGCCTGGAGCGTGAATACAACTTGGCGCTGATCACCACGGCACCCACCGTGGTCTATGAAGTGCTCACCACGGCCGGCGACACGCTCTACGTGGACAATCCGTCCAAGCTGCCGCAAGTGGACCGTATCCAGGAGATCCGCGAACCGGTAATCACGGCCAACATTCTGACGCCGCAGCGGTACGTCGGTGCCGTGATGACCTTGTGCGTGGAAAAGCGCGGCGTACAAAAGAAGATGGAGTATCACGGCTCACAGGTGATACTCGGCTACGAGTTGCCCATGAACGAGGTGGTCATGGATTTCTTCGACCGGCTGAAATCCGTGAGCCGCGGCTATGCTTCGTTCGATTACAGTTTTACGCGATTTCAGGCGGCGCCCTTGGTCAAGCTCGACTTGCTGATCAACGGGGATCGCGTGGATGCACTTTCGAGTATCGTGCACAAGGACCACGCCTATGTGCGCGGCCGTGAGTTGTGTGAGAAGATGCAGGAGCTGATTCCACGGCAAATGTTCGAAGTGGCGGTGCAGGCGGCCATCGGCTCGCACATCATTGCGCGCACCACGGTGAAGGCCTTGCGCAAGAACGTCACCGCCAAGTGCTACGGCGGCGACATCACCCGCAAGCGCAAGCTGCTGGAGAAGCAGAAAGAGGGCAAGAAGCGCATGAAGCAGATCGGCACCGTGGAGATACCGCAGGAAGCCTTTCTGGCGATTCTGCACATCGGGAAGAAGTGAACGTTAGCAATTCGCCGAATAGAAGGATAACCCATGGATTTTGATCTTGAAGCCATTCTGACGCTGCTCACCGTCCTGTCGGGCCTGATATGGCTGGTGGATGCGCTGGTCTTCGCGCGCCGACGCCGTCGCAAACAGGAGGCGCAGGGTTCGGTCATGGCCGGAACACCGGCGACTAAAAAGCGGCGCGATCCGATCCTGGTGGAATATTCCCGCTCATTTTTCCCGGTGCTGTTGCTGGTACTGCTGCTACGCACCTTCGTGGTCGAGCCCTTCCATATTCCATCGTCTTCCATGGTGCCGACGCTGCTGGTGGGCGATTTCATCCTGGTCAACAAATTTGACTACGGCCTGCGGCTGCCGATTACCCACACCAAGATCCTCCGCATCGGCGAGCCCAAGCGCGGCGATGTCATGGTGTTCCGCTATCCCCCGGACCCTAGCGTGGACTACATCAAGCGCGTCATCGGGCTGCCCGGCGATCATATTGTGTATCGCGGTGAAACCTTGTATATCAATGGCAAGCAGATTCCCGACAAGGTGTTGGGTCTGTACGCCGGACCGGATCAAATGGGCGCGATGCTGCACCAGGAAGATTTGGGCGGCGTGAAGCACGATACGCTGATCATTCCCGGCATGGAGCACAAACAGGGCGAATGGACGGTCCCTCCGGGTGAATATTTCGTCATGGGTGACAATCGTGACAACAGCAGCGACAGTCGCTATTGGAAATTTGTTCCGGAAAAAAATATTATCGGAAAAGCTTTCTTTGTATGGATGAACTGGGATGCCTTCCATGACTCCGCACTCTGGCATCGTGTTGGCACGGTGATTCACTGAGCTGCGCGGCCTGCAGTCAAGAACTAATTTTGAAAGAGGCAACATCATGAACAGCAAACAGCATCAAGCCGGCCTGACCCTGATCAGCTGGTTGATCATCCTGGCGATGGTGGCGTTCATTTTCTGGTTTGGTTTCAGCCTGTTCACGATCTACTACCAGTATTACGCCATCAACAACGTGGTGAAAACCACGGCGCAGCAGGTGACCGCCGGGGAAACCCCGATGCAGATCCTGCACAGCATGGACATGAAGTTCACCATCAACGGCGTGCAGGACAATTCGCTCATGCCGGAAAAAGTGGTGAGCGTGGTGCCGGCCTCGAACGGCACCTCGCTGATTCTCACGCTGGACTACGATGCGCGCACCAGCTTCATCGGCAACGTGGACCTGATCGTGCATTTCCATAACACCTATCAGGCTACCCCGCATTGAGCGATTCGCTGGCGCCGCTGATCCAAAGCCTGGATTACCGCTTTCAGGACAGGCACTGGCTGGAACTGGCTCTGACACATCGCAGCGTGGGCAGCCGCAACAACGAGCGCCTGGAGTTCCTGGGGGATGCGCTCTTGAATGCGGTCATCGCCAGCGAATTATTCCTGCGGCATGCGGATCTGGATGAAGGCACGCTGTCACGCTTGCGTGCCGACCTGGTAAATCAGATCGCGCTGGCGGAGGTGGCCGCCGGACTGGATTTGGGGGCCTGTCTGCAGCTCGCGCCCGGCGAGACGAAAAGCGGCGGCCAGCAACGCGCTTCCATACAGGCGGACGCGCTGGAAGCGATCCTCGGCGCGATTTTCATGGATGGCGGATGGGAAAGCGCGCGGCGCGTGATTCTGCGTTTGTTCGCGGCGCGGCTCGCACACCCGCCGGCGCTGCACATGCTCAAAGACAGCAAAACGCAGTTGCAGGAGCTGCTGCAGGCGCGCAGCCTGCCGTTGCCGATCTACCAACTGGAAACGGTCAGCGGTGCCGATCATGCCCAGAAATTTTCTGTATCCTGCCGTGTCGAGTCGCTGGCGATGAGCGCCAGCGGTTCCGCGGGCAGCCGGCGCGCGGCCGAACAGGAAGCCGCCCGCCGGGTTCTTGAGTTGCTGCAAGGTGCCTGAGTCAGGCTTCCGCTGCGGGTACGTGGGGCTTGCCGGCCGGCCGAATGTCGGCAAGTCCACACTGCTGAATGCGCTCACCGGCGCTAAAGTCAGCGCCGTGGCCACCAAGCCGCAGACCACGCGTCGCAGCATTCTCGGCATTCACACCAGCGATCAGGCCCAGATAATCTTCGTGGATACGCCGGGCCTGCATACCCAGCAGCGCCGCGCCCTCAACCGGCGCATGAATGCCGCGGCCCGCAAGGCGCTGGCCGAGGCGCAGGTGTTGTTGCTGGTCGTGGAGGCCGGGCGCTGGACTGAAGACGACATGCAGGTGCTGCAGTACTGCCAGGCGCTGCAGCATCCCATGGCCCTGGCCGTCAACAAAATCGACCTGTGCCGGCCGCGTTCCGAACTGTTGCCCTATCTCGAAGCAGTGGCCGGCAAGGCGGACTTCAGGTTCATCGTGCCGGT
Organism: Natronospirales bacterium; assembly: GCA_018971605.1. Classification (GTDB taxonomy): domain Bacteria; phylum Pseudomonadota; class Gammaproteobacteria; order Natronospirales; family REEB76; genus REEB76. Next base: position 16,403 of record JAGXAL010000024.1, read on the forward strand.
GTCGGCCAGCGGCGGCGAAAATCTGGCCAAGTTGCGTGCACAGATAATAAAGCTGCTGCCGGAAGCGCCGCCGGTGTTTCCCGCCACGCAGCTGACGGATGCGGATGAGCGGCTGCGCGCCGCGGAATGTATCCGGGAAAAGCTCACGCAGAGCTTGAAACAGGAGCTGCCGTACGCAGTGGCCGTGGAAATCAGCGAATACCGCATGCAGAAAGGAGTATTGCACGTAGGCGCCACCATCTGGGTGGAGCGTGAGGGCCAGAAGGCCATCGTCATCGGCCGGCGCGGTCAGGGACTCAAGCGCATCGGCGAAGCCGCACGCAGGGAACTGGAACGCAGTACCGGACACAAGGTGTTTCTGAGCCTGTGGGTCGAGGTCCATGAGAACTGGACCGACGACGAGCACGCCCTGGAAAAATTTGGGTTGCTGACAAAGTGAAAAACTCCGAACGCGTCAGCCTGGCGCCGGCCTATGTGCTCCACCACCACGACTGGCGCGAGACCAGCCGTGTGCTGGAGATTTTCAGCCGCGATTACGGGCGGCTGGGCCTGGTGGCGCGCGGCGCGCGGCGCGCGCGCTCGCCGTGGCGCACGGTGTTGCAGCCCTTCCGGCTGTTGCTGCTGTCCTGGGTGGGCGGCGGGGAGCTGGCGACCCTGACCGGTGCGGAAGCCGCCGGCGGAACGCAGCCGCTCTCCGGGGCGGCGCTGATGAGTGCTTATTACATGAATGAATTGCTGCTGCGCCTGCTGCCGCGTCACGATGCCCAGGCGGAGCTGTTTGACCATTATGCCGAGGCACTGCGGCGCTTGTCGCCGGCGTCGTCCGCGGTTTTGCGGATATTTGAAAAGCAGTTGCTGCTGGCGCTGGGCTACGGCCTGACGCTGGACAAGGACGTTGCCAGCGGCGAGCCCGTGCAGGCCGATGCGGTATATCGTTACGAGATCGAGCGCGGCCCGGTGCGGGTCGTATCAACGGCGGGGGCGGGTATGCATATCAGCGGTGCCGCCCTGGAAGCGCTGGCGCACGAGGATTTCAGCCAGGCTGAACAGTTGCAACAGGCCCGCAACGTGCTGCGCGCCGCGCTGGATCGGCTGCTTGGCGAGCGTCCGTTGCGCACGCGCCGGGTCATGCAGGCGGTGGTGCGCGGCGCGCGCACGGGTACACATCATGAGTGACCCCATGCGGCTCGGAATCAACATCGACCACGTGGCGACGCTGCGCCAGGCACGCGGCACGCGCTACCCGGACCCGGTGGAGGCCGCGCGTCTCGCGGAAAACGCCGGCGCCGACAGCATCACCGTGCATTTGCGCGAGGATCGCCGCCACATTCAGGAGCGCGACGTGCGCCTGCTGCGCCAGGTGCTGCAGACGCGCATGAATCTCGAAATGGCCGCCACGCCCGAGATCGTTAAATTCGCGTGCACCATCCTGCCCGAGAACTGTTGCCTGGTGCCGGAGCGCCGTCAGGAACTCACCACCGAAGGCGGGCTGCAGGTGCTGGCGCAAAGTGCAGCCCTGGCGCCGGTGTGTGCGCAGCTTGCCGAGGCCGGCATCCAGGTATCGCTGTTTGTGGATCCGCAGGCCGATCAAATCGAGGCCGCCGCGCGCTTGCGGGTGCCGGCGGTGGAATTACATACCGGGCGTTATGCGGAGGCGGCCGAAGGACCTGAGCAGGCGCGCGAGCTGCATCGTTTGTGCGATGCGGCACAGCAGGCGGCGCGCCTTGGCATGCAGGTGCATGCCGGGCATGGCCTCAACTATTACAACGTGCTGCCGGTGGCGGCGATTCCCGAGATAGTGGAACTTAACATCGGACACAGCATCATCGCGCGTGCGCTCATGAACGGCTTGCCGGAGGCCGTACACGAAATGCGCCGGCTGATCCAGCAGGCACGGGCCGCGTGATCTTCGGCATCGGTACGGACCTGGTGGAAGTCGCGCGGGTGCGTGCCGCGTGGCAGCGCTTCGGCGAACATTTTGCACGGCGGGTGCTTATGGCCGAAGAACTTGAGGGTTTTCGGCGCGCACCGGATGCGGTGCGCTTTCTGGCCACGCGTTTTGCGGCCAAGGAAGCCATCGTCAAGGCGCTGGGCACCGGTTTCCGCCACGGCATGTGGCTGCGGGATTCCGGCCACGTGCCGGATGCGCGCGGCAAGCCCTGTGTGATTTTTTCCGCGCGTGGGCAGGCGCTGTGCCGGCGCCTGGGGGCAGGGGACGCGTTCGTGAGCCTGAGCGATGAAGCCGGACTGGTGCTGGCCTTCGCCGTGATCCTCAGGGCGGCAGCGCCGAGCTGACTTCCGGCCGTTCCAGATATTGCATCAGGCGCGCGACTTCGGCACCGATGCTTGCCAGCAGCGGCGCCAGCGCTGAGTCACGCGGATCGCGCAACAGCGTTTCCAGTTGTGCGCACAGGCTGCGCAGATTCAATAGCCGGCAGAACGCCGCGGTCCCGTTCAATTTGTGCACTTGCTCCTGAAGTTGCCCGAGATCGTGCTGTTGCCAGGCCTGTTCGACGGCTTGCCACTGCGCCGGCAAGTCTTCCGCGAGCATTTGGCGTAACGCCGGGCGCAGGCCGGCCAGCGCCTCTTCGGGAGCCGCCGAGGGCGCCGTGGTAAGGGTCACTGCGGAGAGCCGCGACGCCGGCAGCAGCCGTCCGATGATTGCGGTCAGTGCGGCTTCGTCCAGGGGCTTCATCAACCAGCCGGAGAGCCCGGCTTCGGCCAGCGCCTGCGCGGATTTGTCCGACTGCGCGGCCGATAGCGCGATCACCGGGATCGCGAGCCGCAGTTCGGAGCGCAGGCGCTGGGCCACCTGCCAGCCGTCCTGGTCCGGCATGTGCATGTCCAGCAGGATGAGGTCCACGGCGTGCTCAGTTACCAGCTTGAGCAACTCCTGGCCGGATTTGGCTTCCAGCACGCGGGCCCCGTGCTTTTCCAGAAGAATGCGTTCCAGCAGCCGATTGATACGGTTGTCGTCGGCCACCAGGATGCTCAGGCCCTGAAGGGATTGCAGCGAGCCGGGCTCCTGCGCATCGGCAGGCGTGTCGGCTCCGGTGATTAGGCGCAGCAACTGCCTGTCGAGTGCGGATTCTCCCAGGGATTTTGGCAGGCACACGCTGCCGATACGCCGGCCGATGTCTGCATGCAGTTCGGCGTTGACGGAGTTGACGAGCGCAAGAGCCGGCAATCCGGCTGCCGTAGCCGACAACAGACTCGCCAGTTCCGCGGGCTGCTGCAACTCGCCATAGCTCAGTGACAGGACTATTGCTGCATACGCGGAGGGTGTCTGCAGTTGTTCCTTGAACTGTGCGAGGTTCGCGACGAGCTGGGGCTTCCAGCCAAGGCGCTCGAGCCGCGCCTGCAGCGCGGCTGCTGCCTGCGGATTGGATTCATAAACCAGCAGCGAGTTGTTGCGTGGCTTGGGAGCGGCGGCTGCCAGCGTGCGGGCGGGTGCAGAGGCATCCTGCGGCAGGTTGAGCCGCAGATGAAACTTGCTGCCCTGACCGAAGGCGCTGGCAATGGTGAGCGAGCCGCCCATTTGTTCGACCAGCTTCTTGGCGATATATAGTCCCAGACCCGCACCGCCTTGCTGGCGGTCGCTGGCGGCGTCCACCTGGAAAAAAGCTTCGAACAGGCGGCGTTGATCCTGCTCGCGGATGCCGATGCCGGTATC
>JAGXAL010000131.1 GCA_018971605.1 Natronospirales bacterium
AAGGCGCATTCGGACACGGCTCGTTGCGCACGCGTCAGCGTGGCTTCGACTGCGCTGCGCGGCATGGAACGGAACACCAGCAGGAATTCCTCGCCGCCCCAGCGCACCACCAGCTCGCCGTTGCACACGACTTCTTCGAGATGCCGGGCAATCTGCAGCAGCACTGCGTCGCCCTGGGCGTGCCCGAGTGTGTCGTTGACGCTTTTGAAATTGTCCAGGTCGGCGAGTGCGAACACCATGACTTCGTCGGCGGCAGTTCCGGTTTGCAGCTGTCCGCGGAAGGCTTCGAGATCCCGCGGCAGTTGTTCGTATAAATAGCGGCGGTTCTTGAGGCCGGTGAGCCAGTCGGTCTGGCTGGCTTCTGCCAGTTGACGATTGGCAGAGGCGAGTTGCTGGTTGGCAATGCGCAGCTCGTCGGTGCGCCGGCCGACGACGTTTTCCAGGTGCGCACGCTGATGGTGCAGGTGGCGGAGCTGGAAACGGTAGCCGAAATAAATCAGGGTCAGGATCAATATCGTTACCAGCACGCGGAACCAGAGGGTTTCGTAGAAATACGCGCTGATACTGAACTGCAAAACTGCCGAATTGGGATTCCACACGCCGCTGTTGTTGGCGCCCATCACCTCGAAGGAATAATTGCCGGGCGGCAGATTGGTGTAATTGGCGACGCGTTTGCTCACGTCCTCAAGCGTCCTCCAATCGGAGTCGTAGCCGAGCAGCCGGTATTTGAGCGCCACGCTCAGCGGGTTTTGCAGGCTGAGTACCGTGAAGCGGAATGCCAGGTCACGGTCCGCGGCGGGCAAGGCGAGCGGCGCATCGGCCACGCTGTTGATCGGGTGCCAATCGCCGGCGTACTGCACGGCTTGCACGCGCACCGGCGGGACCAATGCATTGGTGAAATCACGTGCGGTGTTCACTGCGATCGCGCCGCCCTGGGTCGCCAGCCATAACTGATTACCGCTAAGGAAGCCGTCGTTGCCGCCACCGCTGTTGCAGCAGTAGCCCTGTTGACTGCCGGGCCACAGGCCGTTTTCGCTCACCAGCATTTGTGGATGAAGCTCGTTGGTCTTGCCGGCGAACAGCGCAGACAGCGTATCCAGCTTGATGCGGTACAAGCCATGACTCGAGGCAACCCACAGCCAGTTACCGGTGCCCTGCGCAAGATAGGCGGTTTGCGCCGATGGCAGGCCTTGCGCGTGGCTGAGCGTGTGCCATTCGCGGCCATCGAACCAGAAAAGCTGCGCGTCGGTGAAGGTGCCGAGAATCAGTTCACCGCCCGGCAGCTCGCTGATGGCGGTCACCCAGATTTGCTCGGGCAGTCCCTGGTTCACGCCCACGCGCAGCAGTTTGTCGTTCGCGAACTGGTATAGACCGTCGGCGGTGCCAACCAGCAGGCGACCGTCGCGGGTTTCCAGCAGCACGCGACAGTTGGCATCGCTCAGGCCTTGCGCGGCACCGAAATGACTTAGTGCACCGTGCGCGTCGCGGTACAAACCCTTGGCCGTGGCAAACCAGTAATCGCCGCTGCGGTCGCGCAAAATACTGTGAACATACGGCGCACTGAGGAGCGCGCCGAGGTTTGCAGGTTTGTAAAGATGTCCATGCTGATAGATGCGCACGCCACCGTTGGTTCCGAGCCACAGGCGTTCGCCATCGTCAAGCAAGGCACTCACGTTGGGATCAGGCAGGGATTTGTCCGCGATGAGCCGCGCGTGCCCCTGATGCAGTAGATACAAACCGCCATTCGTTCCGATCCAGACACCACCCTGCGTGGCCGGCGCGACGGCCCACACTACCGGACTGGTCAAACCTGCCGGTACACTGAAGCGCCGCACGTAGCTGTCCCACAGTCTGGTTATGCCGTTGGTGTCGCTGCCCAGCCACAGGTTATGTTCGCGGTCCTCATACAGGCTCTGGATGTTTGGGACGGCCGCGGGATCGTGATTACTGATGAATTCCACCAGCCGCCCTTTGCGAATACGCGCCAAGCCGACGTCACTCGCCACCCAGAAATTACCGTCGGAATCCACGAGCATGGCAACGACCTGAGTACGCAGCGCCGCCGGGTCGCCGGCAAGCCGCCGCCAGTTACCCGAGACGTAGCGGTACAGGCCGCGGCTGGTACCGAGCCACAGCGTGCCGTCATAGGCGGACATGCGCCACACCTTGGTGTCGTTGTTCGGCAGCGCGAGGCGGCGGACCTGTCCGCCCGCAATGCGGTACACGCAACCGGTGGAACCGACCCACAAGGCGCCATTCCACTGGGCGAGCGAAGACGTGAGGACCTGCGGCAGCGGCGCGTAAGGCGCGATCTCGGTGCCGTCAATGACATACAAACCTTGCGGGCTTCCGGCCAGCACCCGGCCATCCGCGAGTTGCAGGAACGCGAGCACATCCAGTTTGCCGGGGTCCAGCTTGGGGAAACCCGGCGCGGCTTGTGGCACGCCGAAACGGCCATCACGGTAATACTGCAAGCCTTTGTAGATGCCGGTCCACAGCGTGCCGCTGCGGTCCACGAACAGTGCTTGCGCCCAGACCGAAGGCAGCAGGTTTTGAAAGCGCACGCCGTCGAAGCGCGCCACGCCATCCTGGGTCGCGAACCACATATAGCCTTGGGGCCCTTGAACGATGGAATAAATACTGACTTGCGGCAGGCCGCTGTCCAGCGACCAGGCGTGGCGCGCGTATTCGTGGAAGCTTTGTTGCGGCGCAAGTGCATGCGCCGCCATGAACGGCACTGCGAGCAGCAGGCCGCCCAACATCAAAGCACGCGGGTCCATCCGCCCTTTCGGTGCTCGCGTGATGAACACAGGTTCCCCGAATCCTGTTGAAGCGGGGACAGTGTACGCCTGTCGGGGTGCTGCCAGGACGGTCGCGCAGCGTCAGGCGGCCGGTTCCCTGGCCGGCTCGCTTTGGCTGTCTTCCTCGAACAGATGGCGAAGTTCCGCCGCGGCTTCCTTGGTGGTCTGGATGAGCTTGGCCTCGTCGCGGAACACCGCGTACTGGCGCTGCAAGAGCTGTTCGTCGTAGCGCTGGAATTTGTCGAGCAGCGCACGGGTCTCGTGCGCGGGCTGGCCCAGGCCTTCGAGCACCGCTTCGGTGAGTTTCAGGCTCGAATACAGGGTTTCACGCACGATGCTCTTGACGCCGAGTTCCGTTAGCAGGTGGCTGTGATGGCGGTTGCGGGCGCGGGCATAAATCTGCACCTGTGGAAAATGTTTGCGCACCATCTCCGCGGTGCGCACCGAGGCTGCTACGTGATCTATGGCGAGCACGAACACCTTGGCGTGCTCCACGTGCGCGGCGCGCAGCAGCTCGAGGCGCGAGGCGTCGCCGTAATACACCTTGTTGCCGTAGCGGCGCAGATCGTCTACGTCTTCGATGTTGGCATCGAGCGCGGTGAACGGGATCTTTTTCAAGCGCAATACGCGGCCGACGATCTGGCCGAAGCGGCCGAAGCCCGCGATCACCACTGGGTTGCCGGCTTCGTCAATGCGGTCGAAGTCGGGCGCGGCGTGTTCCTTCTGAAAGCGCTGGATGACTTTCTCCTCGAACAGCACCAGGAACGGCGTGGCCGCCATGGACAGCATCACCGCGAGATTCAGCAGATCGGTGAGCGACTGGCTGAAGATGCGATAGCCGGCCGCGGCATTGAAAATCACGAAGGCGAATTCGCCGCCGAGTGCCAGATCAAAAGCCAGGTTGCGTGGCGCCGCACCCGGTAGTTTGTACAGCTTGCCCATGCCGTAGAGCACCACGCCCTTGATCACCAGCATGCCGACTACGATGCCGATGACGATGAGCGGGATTCGCGCCAGCAGGCCGAGGTTCACCGACATGCCCACGGCCACGAAAAACAGGCCCAGCAGCAGGCCCTTGAACGGTTCGATGTTGGCTTCGAGTTCGTGACGGTAGCTGGAGTCGGCGAGTAACACGCCGGCGATGAACGCGCCCAGGCTCATGGACA
>JAGXAL010000132.1 GCA_018971605.1 Natronospirales bacterium
GCCCGGCCCATCCTGGCGAAGGCTGGCGCCAACTTGAACCGCCTGCGCTCGCAGCTCGAAACCGCATTGGATCGGCTGCCGGAAGTCCACGGCGCTGAGGGTCAGGTGCAGGTGTCATCCGATTTCAACCGGCTGCTCAACGTCACTGACAAGCTCGCCCAGAAGCGCAAAGACCAGTTCATTTCGAGCGAGCTGTTTCTGCTCGCGGCCGTGGACGACAAAGGCGCGCTCGGCGACGCCTTGCGCGACGCCGGCGCTGCCAAGGCGGCGGTGGAGAAAGCCGTCGAAGAGCTGCGCGGCGGCCAGCCGGTGAGCGACGCCGGCGCCGAAGACCAGCGCCAGGCGCTGGAAAAATACACCATTGATCTTACCGCGCGCGCCGAGCAGGGCAAGCTCGATCCGGTGATCGGCCGCGACGATGAAATCCGCCGCACCATCCAGGTGCTGCAGCGTCGCACCAAGAACAACCCGGTACTGATCGGTGAGCCGGGCGTCGGCAAAACCGCAATCGTCGAAGGCTTGGCGCAGCGCATCGTCAACGGCGAGGTGCCTGAGGGGCTCAAGAACAAACGCGTGCTCACGCTCGACATGGGTGCGTTGATCGCCGGCGCCAAGTTCCGCGGCGAATTCGAGGAGCGCCTCAAAGCCGTGCTCAAGGACATCACCAAGGCCGAAGGTCAGATCATCCTGTTCATTGATGAAATTCACACCGTGGTTGGCGCCGGCAAAGCCGAGGGTTCCATGGACGCCGGCAACATGCTCAAGCCCGCGCTGGCGCGCGGTGAGCTGCATTGCGTGGGCGCGACCACACTCGACGAATACCGCCAATATATCGAGAAGGATGCGGCGCTCGAACGGCGTTTCCAGAAAGTGTTGGTGGATCAGCCGAGCGTCGAGGACACGATTGCGATTCTGCGCGGCTTGAAAGAGCGTTATGAAGTGCATCACGGAGTCGAGATCACCGATCCCGCCATCGTGGCCGCGGCCACGCTTTCCTATCGCTACATCACTGACCGGCAATTGCCGGACAAGGCCATCGACCTGATCGACGAGGCCGCGTCGCGCATCCGTATGGAGATTGATTCCAAACCGGAGGAGATGGACAAGCTCGACCGGCGCCTGATCCAGTTCAAGATCGAGCGCGAAGCGCTCAAGAAGGAAAAGGATGAGGCTTCGAAAAAGCGGCTGGCTACGCTCGAGGAAGAAATCAAGAAGCTGGAGCGCGAGTATTCCGATCTCGAGGAAATCTGGAAGGCCGAGAAGGCCTCGGTGCAGGGCGCCGCGCAAATCAAGGAAGCCCTTGAGAAGGCGCGCACCGATTTGGAGACCGCGCGGCGCGCGGGCGATCTCGGGCGCATGTCAGAACTGCAGTACGGGCGCATTCCAGAGCTGGAGAAGAAACTCGCGCAGGCGAGCGCTAAGGAAAACCAGCCGACTCAGTTGCTGCGTAACCGCGTCACCGCCGAGGAAATCGCGGAGGTGGTATCGCGCTGGACCGGCATCCCGGTGTCCAAGATGCTGGAAGGCGAGAAGGAGAAGCTGTTGCGCATGGAAGACGCATTGAAGACGCGCGTGGTCGGCCAGGACGAAGCGGTGCGCGCGGTCTCGAACGCCATCCGCCGTTCGCGCGCAGGCTTGTCTGATCCCAACCGGCCGTCCGGTTCGTTCCTGTTTCTCGGTCCCACCGGTGTCGGCAAGACCGAACTCACCAAGGCGCTCGCCTGGTTCCTGTTCGACAGCGAAGAAGCCATGGTGCGCGTGGACATGAGCGAGTTCATGGAAAAGCATTCGGTGGCGCGGTTGATCGGTGCGCCGCCGGGCTATGTGGGTTACGAGGAAGGCGGCTACCTCACCGAAGCCGTGCGCCGCCGGCCGTATTCAGTGATTCTCCTCGACGAAGTGGAGAAAGCCCATCCCGACGTCTTCAACGTGCTTTTGCAGGTGCTGGATGACGGCCGTTTGACCGACGGTCAGGGCCGCACCGTGAATTTCAAGAACACCGTGATCGTGATGACCTCGAACCTCGGTTCGCAGGTGATTCAGGAAATGAGCGGCGAAGAAAACTACGCCAAGATGAAAGATGCGGTCATGGAAATCGTGGCGCAGCACTTCCGGCCGGAATTTCTCAACCGCATTGATGAAAGCGTGGTATTTCATTCGCTCGGCAAGGACCAGATCCGTGCCATTGCCCACATCCAGGTCGAGCAATTGCAGAAGCGCCTCGCCGAACGCGACATCGGACTGGAAGTCAGCGACAAGGCGCTCGACCGCCTCGGCAACGCCGGCTACGATCCGGTCTATGGCGCGCGCCCGCTGAAGCGCGCCATCCAGGTGTATCTCGAAAACCCGCTGGCGCAGAAGATACTGTCCGGCGAGTTCGCTGCCGGCGACGTGGTCAAGGTGGACGCGCGCGATATCGGCCTGGAATTCACCAAAGCCCGGCCGAAAGCCGCCAAGGCTGCGCGTGCCTGACAATATAACCAGGCACAGCGACACTGGTGTAAAGTACGAGAGTGCAGGCAACGAGCGACTACACAATGCGGACAAGTTATACCGCCGTCATCAAACAGGATGGACCCTGGTGGATCGGCTGGGTCGAGGAAGTGCCCGGCGTCAATTGCCAGGAAGCCAGCCGTGAGGAATTGCTGGAATCATTGCGCATCACCCTTGCTGAGGCCATTGATATGAACCGGGAAGAAGCACGCCGCGCAGCGGGCAAGGGTTACGAGGAACTTTCCATTCCCATATGAAGCGCCGCGACCTGCTCCGGCATCTTGCCGCACATGGATGCGCATTGCTGAGGGAGGGCGCTAAACATTCCTGGTGGCAGAATTCCAATCAAGGCAGGCGCAGCGCCGTACCGCGTCACACCGAGATCAATGATTATCTTGCCCGCAAAATCTGTCGCGACCTCGGTATCCCGGAACAATAAACCGCCAAGGTTTCCAGCGCCTGATGTGAGCGTACCGGCGCGCCACCGTGCTGTGCGAGGCTGCTGACGGGCTCTCGCATTTCGGGTTATGCTCAGAGCATCTCATCATCAGGTTCGCCAAGGAGGGTTATATGGTTCGCATAAACCGGGCGCGCCGATCCGGTGCATTCAACCAGGGTGACGTTCCGACCATCGCCTGCTTTAACCGGGCGACCGTGTCTTTGGGCGTCGATTTCGACAAGCTCGTTGCGGCCATGCAGGATTACGTGGACCGCTGCGTGGCACCGGTGTGGGGCACGCCCGCACGGCTGATCAAATCCAGAAGTTTTCGCAAGGGATTTTGGGGCCTGGCCTTCTATGATGACGCGGATGCGGCCGACGCCGATTTCCTCGGCTACCACGACGTCACCCCCGACGGCTTGCCGCTTTCCAGGGTATTCGTGAAGACCACGCTCGCCGACGGCGAGCGGGTGAGCGTGACCGCCTCACACGAACTCGTGGAGATGCTGGTGGACCCGGCGATGAATCTGTTGACCATCGGGCCGGATCCCAAGGCCGTATATGCCTACGAGACCGCTGATCCGGTGGAGGAGTCGAGCTTCAGGGTGCGTGGGATTCCCATGAGCAACTTCGTCTATCCATCCTACTTCGAGGAATTCCACAAACCCGGCTCGGTGCGCTTCGATCGTCTCGGCAAGCTGCGGCGGCCGTTCCAGATCCTGCGCGGCGGTTACCAGAGCGTCTTCAAGCACGGCAAGTGGACCGACCACTACGGTTCGAAAGCGAAGCGCAAGCGTTTCAAGAAGCAGGATCGCCGCGGCCGTCACGGCGAGCTGCGCAAGCGGCAGATGACGGGAAAGCGTATCCGCGCCTGACGCTGCAGCGTTCGGCCGCAGACAAGCTCACGGCTATTCCGGGGTTACAACCGAGTATTTTTCGACAATCTGCTGAAAACGCGGCTGCCCGTGCAGTGCGCGGTAAACGGGGTTGACCGC
>JAGXAL010000133.1 GCA_018971605.1 Natronospirales bacterium
GGGACAAAATCAAACTGCTTCAGGAATTCCGCGAGTTGCGGCAAGTGCTTGTCGCAGTCCTGAACCAGCAGTGTCCAATTGGTGGCGGGCAAAGCCCGCAGCATCTTCTTGGTAAACGGACCGTGAGCAACTTGCCAGTGGGGACGCTTGGCAACGCGCTGCACCAGCCGGGCTTCCACACCCTCTGTGCAGGCGAGCTCCAGCAATGACTCAATACTGATCGGCGGTTTGAATCCGGGGATTGCCCGGCGAATCAGGTGGGGAGATTTTTGCCAGTAGCGTCGAAGAAATTCGCTCGCTGTCCGCCCGCCGAGCGCCGCACTGCGCCGCATGCTCAGATGTCGCGCGCCAGGCGTGCGGCCAGACCCGTGTAGGTGGCGGGCGTCAATTCCAGCAAGCGTTTTTTGGCCGCGTTCGGAAGTTCCAGCTCGCGAATGAATTGGTGCAACTGTTCACGATTCAGTTTTTTCCCGCGCGTCAGCGCCTTGAGCTGTTCATAGGGCGTTGGCAGACCGTAGCGGCGCATCACGGTTTGCACCGCTTCCGCCAGCACCTCCCAGTTCTCGTCGAGCTCGCGCTGCATGCGCTCCTCGTCCGCTTCCAGCTTGCTCAGACCCTTGAGGAAGGATTCATAAGCCAGCAGGCTGTGGCCGATGGCGACGCCGACGTTGCGCAACACGGTGGAATCGGTGAGATCGCGCTGCCAGCGGGAGATCGGAAGTTTCTCGGCAAAATGCCGCAGCAGGGCGTTGGCGACCCCCAGATTGCCTTCGGCATTTTCAAAATCGATGGGATTGATCTTGTGCGGCATGGTGGACGAGCCGACCTCGGCGCTCGAGGCCTTTTGGCGGAAGTAACCGAGTGCCACGTAACCCCAGATGTCCCGGCAGGTGTCAATGAGCACGGTGTTGAAGCGCGCCAAGGCGTCGAAGTATTCGGCCATCCAGTCGTGTGGCTCGATCTGGGTGGTGTAGGCCGACCACTCCAGCCCCAGGGACTGCACCAGTTGCCGGCTCAAAGCCGGCCAGTCCATGGCCGGGTCCGCGGCCACGTGCGCGTTGTAGTTGCCGACTGCGCCGTTGAATTTCCCGGTGATGCTGACCGCTTCCAGTTGCGCGTGCTGGCGGCGCAGGCGCGCCGCCAGATTGGCCAATTCCTTGCCGAGCGTGGTGGGCGATGCGGCCTGCCCGTGCGTGCGCGCCAGCATGGCGATGTCGGCATAACGGTGGGCCGAGCCGCGCAGGCGTTCCAGCATCTTTTCCATGATGGGCAGCAGATGCGTGCTGCGTGCCTCGCGCAGCAGCAGGGCGTAGGCCAGGTTGTTGATGTCTTCGGAGGTGCAGGCGAAGTGCAGGAATTCGCCCACGGGCTGCAATTCGGTGTCACCGCGCACCTGTTCTTTGAGGTAATACTCGATGGCTTTGACGTCGTGATTGATGGTGGACTCGATTTCCTTGACCTGTGCGGCAGCCTTGGCATCGAAGTCCGCCAGCAGGCCGTCGAGCAGACCGATGGCGCGCGGGCTGAGCGCCGGAATCTCGGGCAACTTCGGTTGCCCCGCCAATGTCTTGAGCCAGGCGATTTCCACGCGCACACGCTGGCGCATGAGCCCGGCTTCGCTGAACAGGTCGCGCAGCGGCTCGAGACGCGCGGCATAGCGCCCATCCAGCGGGGAAATGGCGGTGAGCGGGCTAGGGGTCATGTCGTTTCCGTGCAAACCCGGGAAGTATTGCGGATAATAACCGAGTCGTTTCAGCCTTTTTGGGATGACCCGGCGAGCCGAAGATGACGCTGGGATTATATCATTCAATCATCATGTTACGGCGTGTTCTTGAGTATATTTCTTGGAGGTATGCACATGGCTGACAAAAATTTCAGGCTGGAACACGACAGCATGGGCGAACTCAAGGTGCCGGCCGAAGCCCTGTGGGGCGCCCAGACGCAGCGCGCCGTGCAGAATTTCCCCATCAGCGGCCTGAGCTTGCCGCGTGCTTTCATCCGCGCACTGGGCCTGATCAAGGCGAGCGCCGCGCAGGTCAATCGCGACCTCGGCCTGCTGGACGCCGCACGCGCACAGGCCATCGAGACGGCCGCGCTCGAAGTGTCCGAAGGCCGCTACGACCGCGAATTTCCCATCGACGTGTTCCAGACCGGCTCCGGCACCAGTACCAACATGAATGCCAATGAAGTCATTGCGCATGTGGCCACACGTGCCTTGGGGCAGGCGGTGCATCCCAACGATCACGTCAACATGAGCCAAAGCAGCAACGACACCATACCCACGGCCATCCACGTGAGCGCGGCGCTGGAGCTCAGCGAAAAGTTGCTGCCGGCCTTGGCGCATTTGGCGGAAGCCATCGAAGCCAAGTCGCGGGAGGTTACCGACATCGTGACCACGGGGCGCACGCATCTCATGGATGCCATGCCGATTACCTTGGGGCAGGAACTGTCCGGATGGGCGACCCAGATACGTCATGCGATTGCGCGCCTGAAGGCGGTGACGCCTCGCCTGTACGCGCTGGCGCAGGGCGGCACGGCGGTCGGTACCGGCATCAATGCCCACCCGGAATTCGGACCGCGCATGGCCAAAGAGCTTGCGCGCCGCACCGGCGCGGCGTTCGTGACCAGCGGCAACTATTTCGAGTCGCTCAGCTGCCAGGACACCGCGGTGGAGGTGTCCGGCCAGCTGAAAACCCTGGCGGTCAGCCTCACGAAGATTTGCAACGACCTGCGCTGGATGAACAGCGGACCGCTGGCGGGACTGGGGGAAATCGCGCTGCCCGCATTGCAGCCGGGCTCCAGCATTATGCCGGGCAAGGTAAACCCGGTGATTCCCGAAGCTGTCGTCATGGTCGCGGCCCAGGTCATCGGCAATGACATGACCATCACCGTGGCCGGCCAAGCTGGCAATTTCCAGTTGAACGTGATGTTGCCGGTCATCGCCTTCAACTTGCTGCAAGCCATTGAGTTATTGGCCAATTCGGCGCGTGTGCTTGCGGACACAGCGATTCGCGGATTCACCGTGAACCGCGAGCATATCGAAGCGGCGCTCGCCAAGAATCCCATTCTGGTGACGGCGCTGAATCCGGTCATTGGCTACGAAAAGGGTGCCGCTATTGCCAAGCAGGCCTACAAGCAGAAGCTGCCGGTCCTGGAAGTGGCCAAAGGCGCCACGGATTTATCCGAAGCGCGCCTGAAGGAGCTGCTGGACCCTGCAGCCCTGACACGTGGAGGCATTAAGAAGTAGCTAGAAAATAGTGTATGTTCTGGTGATAACTAATTGATATTTAATAGATGAATACGATAGATCTGGTGCGGAATAGTTTGCGCGGTTCGTTGCCGCCGCACGATTTCAGCCCCCGGCGGGTTCTGGGCGACCTCCCTCCGGGGATGCAACCGCCAAAGCCGTGGAAACCCGCCGCCGTGTTGGTACCTTTGGTGATGCGGCAGCCGGAACTGACCGTTCTGCTTACCGAGCGCACCCGGGGTCTGCTCGATCACGCCGGACAAGTCAGCTTTCCTGGCGGCAGCCGCGAGGCCGCGGATGCCGACGTGCTTCAGACCGCCCTGCGCGAGGCGGAGGAGGAGACCGGGCTCAACAGAAGATTGGTGGAGCCGGTCGGGTATCTGGATGGCTATCTGACCATCACGGGCTACGCCGTGACCCCGGTGGTGGGCTTGGTGAGTGCGGGTTTTGAACTCAAGCCGGATCCGGTCGAAGTTGCCGAGGTGTTCGAGGTGCCGCTGGCATTCCTGCGCAACCCGCTCAACCGTCAGGTGAAGCAGCGGCATCTGGCGGGCCGGGATCTCGGGTACTACCTGTTTGAATATCAGCATCACGCTATTTGGGGAGCGACCGCCGCCATGCTGGTGAATTTCCTGCAAAAACTCGAACGTGCCGAAGCGGCATGATGGCCTC
>JAGXAL010000025.1 GCA_018971605.1 Natronospirales bacterium
GGGATCGCCGGCGGCGACTGTGCCCATCGTGCCTTCACACGCGGTGGTGTTCATGTACCATCGCTTTGGCGATGCGCGCCATCCCTCCACCAACGTTACGCTCGACGATTTTGACGCGCAGCTCAACTGGCTGGCCGCACACCATTATCAGGTGTGGCCGCTGCCGCAGATCGTGGACTACCTGAAATCTGGCCGGCCGATTCCCGATCACGTTGTGGCCATCACCATTGATGATGCCTATCAAACGGTGTACGAGTACGCCTATCCGCGCCTCAAGACGCGCGGCTGGCCGTTCACGGTGTTCGTCGAGACGGGTTCCGTGGATCAGCACCTGCCGGATTTCATGACCTGGGACGAGCTGCGCGAGATGCAGCAGCACGGTGCCAACTTCGGCAATCACACTCTGGACCATGCGCACCTGCCGTTCCGCAAGCCAGGTGAGACTGACCTTGCCTGGGCCGACCGCGTGCGCCAGGACATCCTCGGAGCGCAGGCACGCCTGCATGCGGAACTTGGGCCCGACACCAACACGCATCCCAAACTGTTTGCCTATCCTTACGGCGAATACGATCAGGACCTCGCGGAACTGGTGACCGGACTCGGCTACGTGGCTTTCGGCCAGCAGGCGGGCGCGATCGGCGAGCCCTTCGATGCGCGCGCCTTGCCGCGCTTTCCCATCGAGGAAGGCTACAGCGCCATTTCCGAATTTGCCCTGGATGCCACCAGCCTGCCGATGCCCATTGAATCGGTACAGCCGTGGAATCCGCTGGTGACCCGTGCCAACAATCCGCCGCGCTTGCAAGTGAATCTGGTGCCGGGACGCGTACCGCCGGCGGCACTGCATTGCTACCTGAACGGGCCGCCCATGAATGTCACCTGGCTGGACGCGGCAAAGACCCGATTTGCGATTCAAGCGCCGGCAGCGGTGGGCATCGGGCGCACGCGTTACAACTGCACTGCGCTGGTCAACGGCCGCTATTACTGGTACAGCCAGATCTGGTTATTGCCGCCTGAACCCTGAGCATTGCAATCGGCTTTCGTCAGCCTCCGGTATTGCCAAGTGACAAGTCGTTGAGCTTGGCCAGTTCGTTGCTGCTGATCATGGCCCGGATGTTTTCGGTGTAGGCGTTGCCGGTGATGGAATAGCGGTTGAGAGCACCGGCCAGCGCCAGCGCATCCAGCGGTTTGCCGGTGGCGCGCATGTGAGCGCGCTGGTTGCGGAAGTCCACATAGGCGAAACCTATATTGATGTTGTGCAGGTAGGCGCGCACCGAGGTCTGAATATCGGGATAGACGCGCACCAGGTGATTGGCGTCACCGGGCCGGTCCACCGGCACGCTGCCCTGATCGGCATCCCAGGTCCAGATGCCGAAAAGATTATTGCCTTCGAGCGCAAAGCGCGACGTGCCCCAGCCGCTTTCCTGCGCGGCCTGCGCCAGCACCAGAGCGACCGGCACGATGTCCACGCGGCTCAGCAGCGTTTCGCGCACCCGGGGATCGTTCAGGTCACCGCTGACCTTGTACTGAGCGGCGATGTTGACCAGTTCCTGTCCCGCGTCCGACTGCGGGTCAATGCTGCCGTGCCCAAACTGCTGCAACAGAAACACCCGCTGGTTCCAGATACTCAGATTTTCCGCCAGCACGATGGGCAGAAGCGCACGGAAAAATACGGTCTTTTTTTCGTCCGGATCCAGCGTGTTGAAACCGTAGGGCAGGCTCTGGATGGCGTACGGAGGAATCGTGCCTTGCGGCGGCCAGGAGTAATCTTCACTGGAAAAAATGTTCTCAAGCGCGATGGCCGAAGGCGGCTTGAGCGGGATCAGAGCCGCCTGGGCAACCAGCGGTGCCGGAGCCGCCGGCAGTTGTGCCTGATACCAGACGATGAAACCCGCGGCGAGAAAGGGAATGACCGACAGCAGCATGTAGCCGAGGAAGCGGCTGACACGGCCGATGAGGCTGGTGCGGGGCTGGCTGCGGTGATGGCCTCGGATGACCCGTTCCTCGTTGATCGGTTGGGGGGAATGTAGTCCATGGAGGTGGCAAATGGAACCCCCGGCAAACCGTGCAGCCGCAAGGGGTTTGGGGCACGGCGACACGACGCGGACCGAACGCGGGGTGGAATCCCAAAGCATTTTCGGGGCCGCCCGAGGCGCAACCAACGGGCAAGTTCTGGCGTGGTCGGGGGTTACGCGCGCGAATCGAATCCCGGGTTCTGGCCGGCAGATGATGCAGCGCATCAAAGTGGCAAATGGCGCGTGTCAATGTGATTGCCACGATCGGGCAAATAAAGCTGCGAGCCCCCGGCTGCGGACGCTGCGTAAATCCGGCAATTGACGTTATCATATATACGTGTTTACCCGCAGAATTCCGCTTTGGAGGAGACCTGAGATGCTGCTACGACGCACCGCTTTGCTGGGAGTATTCATGCTTGCGGCAGGTGCCGCCTTCGCCGCTCAGGCTAATGACCTGGACATCAATCTGGGTGGCAATGCCGCTTCGATAAATTACGCGGCGGGCCTGACGAACACCGGCCTGCAAGCCGAATTTGGGTATCTGCATCACACCGATTCGGTGGATATCGGCAGCGCCGGCCTGACGGTGGTGGGCAACTCCAACCCGGTAGGTTCACCGTTCCTGTTTGCCGTGGGTGGAAAACTGTTTTTCATCAGTCCCAAGCAAACCAGCGGCAACGGCACCGTGCTCGGCCTGGGCGGGCATTTCAATTACACCTGGCCGACTTACAACCGTTTCACCATCGGCGGCGAACTGTATTACGCGCCCAAGATCGTGGCATTCAACAATGCGGACCGTTTCCTGGAGTACGGGGTGAACGCCGGCTACGAGATCCTGCGCAACGCCCAGGTGTACGTTGGCTGGCGGCATGTGTCGGCGGCTTTCACCAACAGCAACGGCAATGTGACTCTCGACAGCACTTTCATGGTGGGCCTGAATTTCAGCTTCTGAGCAATGCGGCGGTGAGCCATGTCCGGGCACAGCAAGTGGGCCAATATCCAGCATCGCAAATCCGCGCAGGATGCCAAGCGCGGCAAGTTGTTTACGCGCCTGATTCGAGAAATCACCACTGCCGCGCGCCACGGTGATCCCAACCCGGATCACAACCCGCGCCTGCGCCTGGCGGTGGACAGCGCGCTCGCCGGGAACATGACCAGGGACACCATTGACCGCGCCATCAAACGCGGTGCCGGCGAACTCGGCGGAGCGGCTCTTGAAGAAGCCCGCTACGAAGGCTATGCACCGGGCGGCGTAGCCGTCATCGTTGAATGCCTGACCGACAACCGCACGCGTACCGTGGGCGAGGTGCGGCACGCGTTCACCAAGCACGCTGGCAACCTGGGTGCCGACGGCTCGGTCGGCTATCTGTTTAATAAATGCGGCGTGCTCAGGTTTCCCGCGGGCACCAGCGAGGACAAGCTGATGACCGCCGCGCTGGATGCGGGCGCCGAGGATATCGTCAGCGGCGACGACGGCAGCTTTGAGGTGCTGACCGACCCGGCGGTATTCCACAAGGTGAAGGCCGACCTGGAGCGCGCCGGACTCAAGCCGGAATCCGCGGAAGTGACGTTGCGCGCTTCCACGGCGGTGGCGCTCTCGACCGAGCAGGCGCCGGCAGTGCTGGAATTGCTGGAGGCGCTGGAAGACCTGGACGACGTGCAGGCAGTGTATTCCAACGCCGAATTCCCCGAAGCCATGCTCAAGGCTTCGTGAGCCACGGAGTGCGCATCCTCGGCATCGACCCGGGCTCGCTGTTTACCGGTTATGGCGTGGTGGATTACGACGGCCAGCGGCTCGGGCATGTGACGAGCGGCTGCATCCGCGTCGCCGGCAGCGATTTTCGCACCCGCCTGCGCGGAATTTTCCAAGGGGTAGGCAAGGTGTTGGCGGAGTTCGCGCCCGGGGAACTGGCGGTGGAAAAGGCCTTTGTGCACAAGAATGCCGACAGCGCGCTGAAACTGGGTCAGGCGCGCGCGGCCGCCATCTGCGCCACGCTGGCGGCAGACTTGCCGCTTTACGAATACACGCCCCGCGAAGTGAAACTCGCGCTCACCGGCAAGGGCGGCGCCGACAAGCTGCAGGTGCAGCACATGGTGAAGATCCTGCTCGGGCTGCAGGGCCGCATGCAGGCCGACAGCGCCGATGCACTTGCGGTCGCCATCTGTCACGCCCACAGCCGCCGTCTGCGCCAGCAGCTCGGAAGTGCCCGATGATCGGATTTTTGCGCGGCCGCATTCTGCAGCGCCAGCCGCCGCATCTACTGATAGATGTGCAGGGCGTGGGCTACGAGGTCGAAGCGCCCATGTCCACGTTTTACGGCTTGCCGGAGGTGGGCGCCGAGGTGATGCTGTATACCCACCTGGCCGTGCGTGAGGATGCGCACGTGCTCTTTGGCTTTGGCACCGAAACCGAACGCCGCCTGTTCCGTGCGCTGATTCGCGTGAATGGCGTGGGGCCGCGGCTGGCGCTCACCATCTTGTCGGGGGTCAGCGTGGATAATTTCGTGCGCTGTGTGCGCAACAACGACAGTGCGGCACTCACGCGCCTGCCGGGCATCGGCAAAAAGACCGCCGAGCGGCTGGTGGTGGAGATGCGCGACCGGCTCGAGCAGGCCGGCAGCGAGGCGGTGGCGGGCATGGTGCCCATGAATGCGCGCGACGAGGCCATGTCGGCACTGGTGAGCCTGGGTTACAAACCGCCGGAAGCCAGTCGCATGTTGCAGGCCATCAAGGATACCGACATCAGCAGTGCCGAACTGATCCGCCGTGCGTTGCAAAACGCCGCGCGTGCCGGCTGACGGGGGCGCCATGGCCGAAGAACGCCTGGTCGCCGCCAAGGTCACGCCCGAGGACGAAGCCATCGATCGCGCCATCCGGCCACGCACGCTGGCCGAGTATATCGGCCAGCCGGCGGTGCGCGAGCAGATGGGAATTTTCATCGGTGCCGCCAAGCAGCGCGGCGAAGCTTTGGATCACGTGCTGATCTTCGGTCCACCGGGGCTCGGCAAAACCACGCTTGCGCACATCATCGCGCACGAGCTGGGCGTGAATCTGCGCCAGACCTCGGGGCCGGTGCTGGAACGGCCCGGCGATCTCGCGGCGCTGCTCACCAATCTCGAACCGCGCGACGTGCTGTTCGTGGACGAAATCCACCGTCTGAGCGCGGTGGTGGAGGAAGTGCTGTATCCCGCGCTCGAGGATTACAAGCTCGACATCATGATCGGCGAAGGTCCGGCGGCGCGCTCCATCAAGCTCGACATCCCGCCATTTACGCTGGTGGGCGCGACCACGCGTGCCGGGCTTTTGACTTCGCCCTTGCGCGACCGCTTCGGCATTGTGCAACGCCTGGAGTTCTACAGCCACGAAGAGCTGGAGCGCATCGTAACGCGCTCGGCGCAGATCCTGGCACTCAGCTGCGATACTGGCGGCGCGCGTGAAATCGCCACGCGTTCGCGTGGCACGCCGCGCATCGCCAACCGCCTGCTGCGGCGGGTGCGTGATTTTGCCCAGATGAAGGCCGACGGCCGGATTACCGCCGAAGTGGCGCGCCAGGCCATGGACCTGCTGGAGGTGGACATGCATGGTTTCGACCAGCTTGACCGGCGCCTGCTGCTCACGGTGATCGAAAAATTCGACGGCGGCCCGGTCGGGGTGGACAGTCTGGCGGCCGCCATCGGCGAAGAACGCGGGACCATCGAAGACGTGCTCGAGCCCTTCCTGATTCAGCAGGGATTCCTGATGCGCACCGCCCGCGGGCGCATGGCGACCAAGACCGCCTATCAACATTTTGGCCTGAAGCCGCCGGCGCGCGAGCCGTCCGCAGACATGTTCGATGAGCGTCCGGGCTGAGCGGGTGGTGCGGGGAACCGGAGGGGCGCAGCGCGGTCAGAAAAGCGCACCCGGTAAACCGGCGGAGGCCTGGAACGCTGTATTCCACTGGCCGGTGCGCGTGTATTACGAGGACACTGATGCCGGCGGCGTGGTGTACCACGCCAATTACCTTAAATTCCTGGAACGCGCGCGCACCGAGTGGCTGCGGCATCTGGGTTATGAACAAGACGATCTGCGTCGCCGTTTTGGCGTGCTTTTCGTGGTGACCGGTCTGAAGCTCGATTATCATAAGCCTGCGCGTTTCAACGACGAGCTGGCCGTAAGCGTCAAAATCCTGCGTCGGCGCCGCGCGAGCCTGACTTTCGCGCAGGCGATTCACCGCCTGGGCGCGAAGCACACGCTGCTGTGTTCCGGCGAAGTCACCGCCGTGTGCGTGGATAGCGAGAGTTTCAAACCCCAACCCTGGCCGCAGGCAATCGCGGCGGAGCTACATTCACAATGAACGGTCAAGAATCCTTTCTGGAAATTGCGCTGCACGCGAGCCTCGTGGTCAAGATTGTGCTGCTGATCCTGGTGGCAGCCTCGCTGGCCTCGTGGGCGGTGATTTTCCGCAAACACCGCATGCTCAAGGAGGCGCGCCTCGCCACCGACAGCTTCGAAAAACGCTTCTGGGCCGGTGGCGAGATCGCCAACATCTACAAGGAAATCAGCGGCTCCGGCGCGGAGAGCGGCATGGAAAGCATCTTCGAATCGGGCTTCGGGGAATTCGCGCGCCTGCGCAAGCAGAGTGATGCGCAGTCTTTGGTGATCGAGGGCTCGCGGCGCGCCATGCGCGTGGCGCAACTGCGCGAGGTGGACCGGCTGGAAGAACATCTTTCATTCCTGGCGACGGTCGGCTCCACAAGTCCGTATGTTGGTCTGTTCGGCACCGTCTGGGGCATCATGAATGCCTTCCACGGCCTCGGGAACGTGCAACAGGCCACGATTTCCATGGTGGCGCCCGGCATTTCCGAGGCGCTTATCGCCACCGCCATGGGCCTGATCGCCGCGATCCCCGCGGTCATTGCCTATAACCGTTTCGCCAACCACGTGGAACGTCTGGAAACCCGCTTCGATGGGTTCCTCGACGAGTTTTCCACGATTCTGCAACGGCACGTTACCACGCGCGCCGTGTCGACGCAGGGGTAGTCAGCAGATGGCCGGACGGCGTGGCAAGCGGCGGGTGATGAGCGAAATCAACGTCGTGCCCTACATCGACGTGATGCTGGTGCTGTTGATCATCTTCATGATCACGGCGCCGCTGCTCAGCCAGGGTGTGAAAGTGGATTTGCCGCACGCCAGCGCCAAGCCGCTGGATCTCAAGCCCGACGAAACCCCGGTGGTGCTCACAGTCACGGCCAACGGCGATTACTTTCTGAATATTGGCGCGCATCCGGATCAGCCCATCGATGCGCAACTGGTGGTGGCCACGGTGGCCGCGGTACTCAAGCTCAAACCCGGCACGCACGTGGTGGTGCGCGGCGACAAAGACGCGCGTTACGACTCGGTGCTGCGCGGCATGACCTTGCTGCAGGCAGCAGGCGCACCCAGCGTGGGGCTGGAGACCAATCCCAATAATCCACCGCGTGTGGAAATCACCGGCAAGTCATGACGGAAGGCGTGATGGAAACCCGCTCACAACGCCTGCTGCCCTGGGTTTATTCGGTGCTGCTGCACACCGCATTTCTGGCGTTGATGATCCTGAGCATCCATTGGACGAATTCGACCTTGCCGTCCCTGGGTGGCACCGGCCAGGTTGCGCAGCCGGTGCAGGCGACGGTGGTGGACCAGAAGCTGATCAATCAGCAAATGGACTTGCTGAAGGCGCAGGAGCAGCAAAAATTGGCGGCCCAGCAGAAGCTGGAGCAACAGGCACAAGCCGCCAAGACCGAGCGCCAGCAGGAAGAACAGAAAGTCGCGCAACTGCAGCAGCAACAAGCGACCGCTCAGCAGGCATTGAATGCGAAACTGGCAGAATTGCAGCAGCAAGCTCAGGCGGAAAAGGCTCAGCAGGAACGCGTCGCCAAACTCAAGGCCGAAGCTGCGACCGCCGCCAAGAAACAGCAAAGCGCGCAGCGCCGTGCCGAATTGCAGCGCGAGATCGCGGTCGAGCAGGGGGCACTTAATGCGCGCCGGGCATCCTTGTTGCAGCAATGGATTGCGGTGGTCAAGCAGAAAATACAGAGCAATTGGAACGAACCAGCAAGCACCCCAGATAATTTAACGTGTAGAGTGCAGATTGATCAGGTGCCGGGTGGTACCGTGGCCAACGCACAGATTATTTCCTGTAATGGCGACGAAGCCGTGCGACAATCGGTGGTCACGGCTGTGTTACGGTCTTCACCATTACCACCGCCACCGGAGCCCTCACTGTTTCAACGTGAATTTATCTTGGACTTCTGTCCAAGCTGTTCTCAGTAAGAATGGCCAAATAATATTCAGGGACTGAGGCCTGTACCACTCATGGACTGCTCGTAATGTTTTTCAGCTCGAAGTGTACTGTGTAGTATGAATTCATTAGAATCGAGCCAGCAACAGGCTCTTGGAAATACAATGTTCCGCAGATTGCTTTTGATCGTGATCGTGACGCTGCTGCCATTGACGGCGTCGCACGCAATACTGGAAATCAAAATTACGCAAGGAGCAAACACCGCGGTTCCGGTCGCGATTGTGCCGTTCGCCTGGCAGGTCACCGGGCCGCCGCCCACGACCGACGTGGCGGCTGTAATCGGCGCCGATCTCACGCGCAGCGGCCGCTTCAAGGCGATTCCCAACAGCGCCATGCTGGAAAGGCCCAGCGAAGCCAGCGCCGTCAATTTCACCAATTGGCGCGTGCTGGGAGTGAACGACCTGGTCATCGGCCGCATCAAGCCGGCCGGTTCCGGCAATTATCAGGTGGAATTCCAGCTGTTTAACGTCTATACCGGCCAGCAGTTGCTGGGGCTTGCGGTGCTCACCACGCCCGGCGCCTTGCGCTGGACCGCACACAAGATCAGCGATTTGATTTACCAGAAATTGACCGGTCAGCGCGGCGCCTTCGCCACGCGCATCGCGTACGTGGAAGTCTCCGGCCAGGGCGGGCTGGACCGGCATTACGCGCTGGTGGTGGCGGATTCGGACGGGTATAGCCCGCAGACGGTTTTCAGTTCCAACGAACCGATCATGTCGCCGGCATGGTCCCCGGACGGCAAGTATCTGGCCTATGTATCATTCGAAAACGGTCTGCCGGCGATTTACATGCAGAATATCTATACCGGCAAGCGCGAACTCCTGTCGGATCGGCCTGGATTGAACAGTGCGCCGGCGTTCTCGCCGGACGGCAGGCAACTGGCGCTGGTGCTGTCCTCGTCGCCGGGCAATCCCGATATCTACGTCATGGATCTCGCCAGCCGCACGCTGCGGCGGATCACCACCTCCGCCGCCATCGATACGGAACCCGCCTGGTCGCCGGATGGTCAGAGCCTGTACTTCACTTCCGACCGTGGTGGCAGCCCGCAAATCTACAAGGTCAGCCTGAGTGGCGGTACGCCGCAGCGCGTCACCTTCGACGGCAGCTATAACGCACGTGCCGGCGTGACACCCGATGGCCGCACGCTGGTCATGGTGCACCGCGAAAACGGTTTGCTGCACATCGCCGCCATGAATCTTGACAGCGGTGCGTTGCTGACGCTGACCAACGGCGACTTGGACAAATCGCCGAGCTTCGCGCCCAACGGCAGCATGATTATTTACGAAGCTGATTATGGCGGCCGCGGAGTGCTTGCGGAGGTCTCGGTGGACGGTCAGGTCCGGGAACGCCTGTCGGAATCCCAGTCCGGGGTGAGCGTGCACGCTCCCGTTTGGGGTCCATTCCTGTCACAATAGTGTCCGACGGCGCTTGCTGTGCTAATTGATCTGCTTATCAAGAGGAGCGATGCATGAAGACTTTACGCTACGGTTCCGTAATGCTGGCGGTGACATTGTTGATCGCCGGTTGCGCCAAAACCGTCAAACCGGTGACCGCACCGGCAGCGGTCACCACGGCGCCTGCCGCGACCACTGCACCCACGACTTCGACGGCTGCGGCCCCCGCGGCAACCGTGCTCAGTCCTCTGGATGACCCCAACAACATCCTTTACCAGAAAACCGTGTATTTCGATTTTGACAAGAGCAACATCAAGCCGGAGTTTCTGGATCTGCTCACGGCGCACGCCAAGTACCTGATGGCGCACCCGGAGTCCCGCGTGCGAATCGAGGGTTACACCGACGAGCGCGGCACCTGGGAATACAACATTGCCTTGGGCGACCGGCGTGCGCAGTCGGTGCGCCGTTTCCTGCTGTTCCAGGGCGTCAATCCCAACCAGTTGGGCACGGTAAGCTACGGCGAGGCGCATGCGGTGTGCCATGAGCATGCGGAAAGCTGCTGGCATCTGAACCGGCGGGCTGTGCTGGTGTACCTGACCCAATGAAAGCCGGCTGCATTCGCGCAGGTTTTGTTGTGGTGCTGGCTGCCTTGGCAGCCGGCTGCATGACGGTGCGGCCGGACGATCCCGTGTACATCCAGCAGCAACAGATACTGGCACAGCAGCAGCAGCTCGAAGCGCGGGTCGGCAGGCTCGATCAGGTGTTCAATAACCGGAGCCTGGTGAACCTGTCGCAGAACCAGGAGAGCTTGCAGCAGCAGGTGGATGAACTGCGCGGCGATATCCAGGTGCTGCAGCACGACCAGCAGTTGAGCGTCAAGCAGCAGCGGGATCTGTATTCGGATCTCGACAAGCGCTTGCAGAAACTGGAGTTGGGAGTGGGTGCCGGCGGCTCATCCGCGGCAGGTGCCGGCGCAGCGCCGACGGCAGGTACGGCAACGGGCGCGGCCGTGGCCGGCGGCGATCAGGCGGCTTACCAGCAGAATTTCAATCTGTTGAAGCAGGGCCGCTATCAGGATGCGATCACCGGCTTCACCAACTTCATTCAGCAATATCCAAGCAGTCCGCTGGTGCCCAATGCCGAGTTCTGGATGGGCGAGGCGCATTATCAGATGAGCGATTTTCAGGGTGCGCTGGTGAATTATCAGGCGGTGGTGCAGGGCTATCCGAATTCCAACAAGGCGCCGGATGCGTTGCTCAAACTTGGCTATTCGCAGTACGAGCTCGGCCAGTACAGCGCCGCGCGCAAGACGTTGGGAAATGTCATCCGCCAATATCCCAAGAGCAATGTGGCCAAGCTCGCGCAGCAGCGCCTGGACCGCATGCGCAAAGAGGGCCACTGACGCTGGCTTCTGTTCCCATGACGAGCGCGAGCCTGCGCCGCGACGAGCTGCCTGCGGCAGAACGCCTGCGGATCACCGAGATTTTCCATTCCATCCAGGGTGAAGCCGACGCGGTCGGTTGGCCGACGGTGTTCGTGCGCTTCACCGGTTGCCCGTTGCGTTGTCATTACTGCGACACGACTTATGCCTTTCAGGGCGGCACGTGGTGGAGCTTCGAGGCCATCCTGCAAGCCGTAGCCCAGTCCCGCGCGGGTTACGTGTGCGTCACCGGCGGCGAACCCCTGGCGCAGCCGAATTGCCTGGGCCTGCTCACGCGGTTGTGCGATGCCGGGTACCGGGTATCCATCGAAACCAGCGGCAGCTTGCCGATTGCGGATATTGATGCACGCGTGACACGCGTAGTGGATGTCAAGACACCGGGATCTCGAGAAAGCGAACGCAACCTGTATGACAATCTGACTGGCCTTCGTGCATCGGATCAGGTGAAATTCGTGATCTGCGACCGGGCGGACTACGACTGGTCGAAACACAAACTCGGGGAATACCGGCTGAGCGAGCGTTGCCAAGTGCTGTTCTCGCCGAGCTACACGCAATTGCAAGCGCGCACACTGGCCGAATGGATTCTCGCCGATAGGCTGCCGGTGCGCTTGCAAGTGCAGTTGCATAAATACCTCTGGGGCGACGTGCCGGGGCGTTGATGGCACAGGCAGCAAGAGCGGCAGTGATGTTGTTGTCGGGTGGATTGGATTCCGCTACGGTTCTGGCCATGGCTCGTGGCCAGGGCTATGCCTGTCACGCGCTGAGCTTCGCCTACGGGCAACGGCATGCCGCCGAACTCGAGGCAGCCAAACTGCTAGCGCGCGCACTCGGTGCGGTCGAGCACAAGATTCTGACGCTGGATCTGTCCGCGTTAGGCGGCTCGGCTCTGACCGATCCCGCGATTCCGATTCCCGAACAGCCGGCGGCCGGGATACCGGCCACTTATGTGCCGGCACGCAATACGGTATTTCTGGCGGTGGCGCTCGGCTGGGCTGAAGTGCTGGATGCGCGTAATATCTTCATCGGCGTGAATGCGGTGGACTATTCCGGCTATCCCGACTGCCGTCCCGAGTTCATTGCCGAGTTTGAACGACTGGCGAACCTGGCTACGCGCGCGGGAGTGGAAGGCGGGGCGTTCCACATCCATGCGCCGCTGATGAAGCTGTCCAAGGGCGACATCATTCGCAGTGGCGTGGCGCTGGGAGTGGATTACGGACTCACGGTGTCGTGTTATCAGGCGGATGCACAGGGTCGCGCCTGCGGCCGCTGTGACAGTTGCCGCTTGCGCCGCCAGGGCTTTGTGGACGCCGGTATCCCGGATCCGACGCGTTACCGCTGAGCTTGGCCCGCGTGGTGGCGTCCGTTATCATGCGCGCCGGCATTCGATTTTCTTGTGTCGTGAGGCCGTTAGCTCAGTGGGGCAAGGCAAGTGTTTTTATCGGACAGCCGGTGGCTGTCCGATCCTGCCGAGCGCCCCGACAGGATGTCGGGGCTGGGGTCAATAATTTAGAGTATGTGTCGCCATGGATGGTGACGACAGTGTTTGATAATTTACGGGCCGTTAGCTCAGTCGGTAGAGCAGCTGGCTTTTAACCAGTTGGTCGGGCGTTCGAATCGCCCACGGCCCACCATTTACTGATGCATCTAAATTCTGGATGCAGAACCAAACAGCAACATTGTGACAAGATGCCGGGCTGAGTGTGGCTGCGGCAATATGGACGCTGGGTTATGGCCACAGGCTACCGGGCGAAAACTTTCCAGTATCTTCATTATGGCTCGTATTGTCTTGTGCGACGACCGAGCTTCCTTGTCATCGTGGAACCTTCGTGTTTCGAATACGGTCTCAAATGGTGTATGGCGTATTCTCAGGAAAGGAGTCAATTATGAACCACGATCCAAAACAAATTGCCGAACACAGACACGCACAACGTATCGACATGCATGTCGAGCAGCGCCGCATTCTGGCGCTGGAGTTGATTGCCGATACTCTGGAAGCGATCCGTCTGGAGCTTGCCGATGCCGTCGGCATGCTGGAATCCAATACCCGCAGCGTGCGACATGGATAAATTACCGGGCTGAATACCGCTGCTGCCCGCGGGGTATCTGTCTGCATGGCTACGGCAGCCGACATGTGGGCTGTCGGTCCGTCTGGTAAAATTTCCATCCTGTATTTGCCGCTGTTGGCGCTAAAAGGCGCTGACGGGTGCCTTATGTAGTTGATGCAATAGAGGTGGCAGGCCCATGAATCTGAAGGAATTGACAGCCACGGCTGAGCGCATGGTTGCCGGGCATCGAGGGTTGCTGGCGGCGGACGAGAGCACCGGCACTATCGAAAAGCGCTTCAAGGTAGTCGGCGTGGCGTCCAGCGAAGAAGCTCGGCGAGCCTACCGGGAAATGTTGTTTACCACGCCGGGCATGGAGAAGTTCATCAGCGGCGTGATTATGTATGACGAGACCATCCGTCAGAAAACGCGAGACGGCGCAATGTTCAGCGAATTCCTGACGAAACTGGGCGTCATCCCGGGCATCAAGGTGGACAAGGGTACCAAGCCCCTGGCAAACAGCCCGGACGAAAAGATCACCGAGGGCTTGGACGGCTTGAGGGAACGCCTGCAGGAGTATTACAAGCTGGGAGCGCGCTTCGCCAAGTGGCGTGCGGTAATTGATATCGGGCCTGATATTCCTACGTATTATTGCCTGCGGGCGAACGCGCAGGCACTCGCGCGTTATGCGGCGCTCTGTCAGGAGGCCGGACTGGCGCCGATTGTGGAGCCCGAAGTACTGATGGATGGGGCACATGACATCGAACGCTGCGTCGCGGTGACGCGTACAACACTCAAGATCGTGTTTGACGAACTTTATATCCATCGGGTGGCCCTGGAAGGCATGATTCTCAAGCCCAACATGTTGGTGAGTGGCATGAAATGTCCACGGCAGGCAGGTATCGAAGAAGTTGCGCGCGAGACACTGCGGATCCTGAAGGAATGTGTGCCGGCAGCGGTGCCGGGAATCATGTTCCTGTCCGGTGGCCAGAGCGCGGAGCTGGCCACCGCCCACCTCAACGCCATAAATGCACTGGGACCAGCGCCCTGGAAGTTGAGTTTTTCCTACGGGCGGGCGCTGCAAGCTCCGTCGCTGGATGCCTGGAAAGGTCAGGCAGCCAATCTGGCCGCTGGCCAGCAAGCCTTTTTCAGGCGCTCACGCATGAACAGTGCGGCCTGTGCTGGTGACTACACCCCGCAAATGGAAAAAGCGGCTTGAGGGCAAAAGCTGTGCTTGAGCAGCATGCAATGACGTTTCCCGTTTTATTCGGCGAAATGAGCGGTTCGAATGCGGCAATAATGCGGCAGCGTTTGACGGAAGTACTATAAAATTTTAGACTAGACCGTCCAGTCTAATAACAATTACTGCGGACGAACAAAGCGGCAAGGGACCGGCACATGGCCAGCGAAGAATTGAAAAGCGACAACGCCGTGGAAATTACCGGACTGCGTTACCGGGTCGGCGGCAAGATGATTTTTGACCGGATGAACATCAGCATCGCCCGCGGCAAGGTCACCGCCATCATGGGTCCCTCGGGGACCGGGAAAACCACCTTGCTGCGCATCATGACCGGCCAGGTGCTGGGGGACCGTGGGCGGGTTCTGGTGGAAGGCAAGAACGTGGCGCGGCTCACGGCCGACGAACTTTACGACTTGCGCCGGCAGATGGGTTTCCTTTTCCAGAACGGCGCGCTGTTCACCGACAGCAGCGTGTCGGAAAACGTGGCTTTCCCGCTGCGCGAACACACGCGTCTGCCGGAAAGCCTCATCCGGCACATCGTGCTCATGAAATTGCAGGCCGTAGGCTTGCGCGGTGCCGCACAGTTGATGCCGACGGAACTCTCCGGCGGCATGGCGCGGCGCGTGGCCTTGGCGCGCGCCATCGCCATGGATCCCAAAATAATCTTTTATGATGAGCCGTTCGCCGGGCTGGACCCCATCTCCATGGGCGTGATTGTGCGGCTTATCCGGCGCCTGAATGACAGCCTGGGGCTGACCAGCATCATCGTGTCGCACGACGTGGAAGAGGTCAGCGCCGTGTCGGATCACAGTTACCTGATTTCCGACGGCAAAGTGGTGGCCTACGGCACGCCGCAGGAGCTGGAGCACAACAAGTCCGCCTGGGTGCGGCAATTCATGAAGGGCCTGGCCGACGGGCCGGTGCCGTTTCATTATCCGGCGCCCGACTATGCCACGCAGTTGCTGGGTGAGGAGCACCGCTGATGGGCCTGCTGCGCGAGCTGTATTACATTTTTCTGGGCTTCTTCCAGGGACTGGGTGCTTGCTTTCTGTTTCTGTTCCGCATCCTGCGGTGCACACCGGCCGCCTTGCTGCGCTGGCGCATCATCTGGCAGCAGATTTATTCGGTCGGCGCCATGTCGCTGGTGCTGATCATGGTGTCCGGATTCTTTGTCGGCATGGTCATGGGCCTGCAGGGTTACAACACCCTGTCGAAATTTGCCGCGACTTCGGCACTCGGTACATTGGTGGCGCTGTCGCTGCTGCGCGAACTCGGGCCGGTGGTCACGGCGTTGTTGTTTGCCGGGCGCGCCGGTACCGCGCTCACCTCCGAAATCGGATTGATGCGCGCCACCGAACAGATCGCCGGCATGGAGATGATGGCGGTGGACCCGGTGCGGCGCGTGGTGGTGCCGCGCTTCCTGGCGGGCGCGGTCTCGGTGCCGTTGCTGACCATGATATTCAGTGCGGTCGGCATTCTCGGCGGCTTCGTCGTCGGCGTGTCGTTCATGGGCGTGGACTCGGGCGCCTTCTGGTCGCAGATGCGCGTGAACGTGGACCTGTGGGACGATGTCATCGGCGGCCTGATCAAGAGCGTTGTATTTGGTGGCGCTTGCAGCCTGCTGGCTGTGTACGAGGGCTATTATTCGCACCCCACGGCTGAAGGCGTGAGCCGCGCGACTACGCGGACCGTGGTCAACAGCGCGTTGGCGGTGCTGGTTCTGGATTATTTGCTTACGGCATTCATGATTCACGGAGTCTAACCATGCGGCAAACGCGCAGTATCGAAATCAGCACGGGCCTGTTCATCATTCTGGGCTTCTGTGCACTGTTGTTCCTGGCCTTTGAGACCACCAACATCCAGGCCTACGGCGACACCGGTGGTTACGACGTGATTGCGACATTTACCAATGTCGGCGGACTCAAGGTACGGGCGCCGGTAACCATGGCCGGCGTATCGGTGGGCCGGGTGACCGGGATCCGCCTTGATCCGCAGACTTTCAACGCGGTGGTCACCATGCGCATCGCCAGCAAATACGATCAGATTCCCGATGATTCCGCCGCCGCGATTCTGACTTCCGGTCTGCTGGGCGAGCAGTATGTGGGCCTGAGTCCGGGCGCGTCCGAAACCTTTCTCAAGAACGGCGCTAAAATACAGCAGACCCAGTCGGCGATCATCCTGGAAAACCTGATTGGGCAGTTCCTGTTCAACAAGGCTTCCTCAGGAGGCAGCAAGTGATGACACGCATTACCCGTCTGCAGCTTGGCACCTTCGCGCTGAGCGCGCTGCTGGGCTTGTCGGTCACGGCGGCTGCCGCCGGCGTGGGTGCCGCGGCACTGCCGTCGCCCAATCAGGTGGTTCAGCGGACCGCACAGGAAATACTCAGCCAGGTCAGCAGCCAGCGAGTCGAGCTTGAACGGGATCCGCAGCAGCTATATGCGCTGGTCGGCAAGGACTTGCTGCCGCATTTTGATTTTGATTACGCCTCGCGCTTGGTGCTGGGCCCATACTGGCGCAGCGCCACGCCCGCACAGCGCAAGGCATTTGAGGATGCCTTCTACCGCTTTCTGGTGAACGGCTACGCCAACGGCCTGCTGAATGGCAATTATTCCGAGCGCAACCTGCAAGTGGAGCCGTGGCGCGGTAGCGCTGAGGATACCCGCGCCATGGTGCGCACGCAGGTGTTGCGGCCGAACGCGCCGCCGGTGCATGTGGATTACGCCATGGTGCGCACAAAGGATGGCTGGAAGGCGTTCGACGTGAGCGTTGAGGGCGTGTCTTACGTGATGAACTACCGCAACCAGTTCGCCCCGGAAATCCAGCAGAAGGGCTTGGACGCGCTGATTGCACGCCTCAATGCCGACGCCGCCAAACCGCCGGCCAAGCCGGGCGGCTCCTGATGCCCGAGACGGTGAAGTTCGAAGATGCCGGCGGCGGGCGATTCCGTGTCGAGGGCCGCCTGGGGTTCGACACGGTCGCGCAAGCGCTGGACGCCAGCCTGCGGTTGTTTGCCGATTACCACGCCATAGAGCTGGATTTGTCTGGTGTGACTGCGACCGACAGTGCCGGCGTGGCGTTATTGATCGAATGGGTCAGCCGTGCTCGCCACAGTAAATGCGTGCTGCATTTCCGCCACGTGCCGGAACAGATCAAGGCTTTGGCGCGTATCAGCGACGTGGAAGCCATGTTGCCCATGGCTGCCTAGAAACATCAGCAAGCCACATTGCGGGCACTACGGCGGGATTCACCCGCCGTTTTTATTTGTCGGTGCTGGAGGGTTGGAGGATGTCGAGGGTGCGGTGGTTGGCGCATGCGTGCCGGCTGCGGGCGCTGTCGTCACGGTTCCGGCAGCGGGCGCGCTGCTGTTGTCGGAATCATCCGGCGGCAAATCGGGGTAATCGGGAAACTGGGACGGCGGATTACCGTTGTAGAGGTCAAAGCGCCGATGCTGAATCCAGGCGTCGCGCACGAAGCTGTAAGGATCAAACGCGCTGTCGATGGTACTGTCGAGATTCAATAGTCCGGCGCGCGTGTCCACGGCGTCAGTGATGGCTCCGGCGTTGCGGTAGCGTACCTGCATGTGGTTCTTGACCGGGTTGGCATAGTAATCCGGATATAGGCTCAGTCCGTCGCGCAGATCGCTGGGTCCGAGCAGCGGAATCACCACATACGGGCCCGCGGGCACCCCCCAGTGCGCCAGGGTTTCGCCCAGATCCGCGTCATGTTGCGGCAGACTCAGATGTTTGGCGACGTCGAACCAGCCGGCCACGCCGGCGGTGGTGTTGACCAGAAACCGCGTGGTGTCCTTGAAAGTCTGGCGGATTTGCCCCTGCAGCAGATCATTCACGATGGTGACCGGCTCGCCAAGGTTGCTCAGGAAATTGTGGATGCCGTCGCGTGCCGGCAGCGGTACCGCGCGCAGGTATTGTTTGGCGACGGGGCGGGCAACGGCCTTGTCGAGCTTGTCGTTGAACGCATAGGTGATACGGTTGAGTTTCTCCCAGGGATCCTTGACCCGGGTGGTGTAATCCGGCGGCGCCGAGGCGCACGCGGCCAACAGTGTCAGCACCGCGGCCAGACACAACCATCCGCGCAGCCGCCCGTGAGAGCGGCGACTTGTATTCTGCATGGAGACTCCGAGTGGCGGCGCCGGCGCCTATCGTATCAGGTCAATGCAATCCTGCCAGCGTTCAGGAGCCGGGATTATCGGGATTGGTTTCAGGTTTCAGCGATTGCCGGTTCAGCCGTGCCCAGGCCTGCAGGCGTTTCAAGCGCGCCTGATAACGCTGGCGCTGCATACCGTCTATGCCGGGGGTGGCCAGAGCGATGTGCAACTGGTCGGCAGCCGCGGCCGGCAGGCCGGTGTTGTAATAGTATTCCGACATATAGTAATGCGATTCGGCGCTGTTGCCGGCCCGGTCGTAGGCTTTGGCGAGCATGCGCAGCACATCAGGGTTGTTGTTGGTCTGCACTGAAAGCGAAATCAGCAAATTGATGGCATTGCGCGGCTGATTTGCTTCAATCAGATCGCGGGCATAGCTCAGTTTCAGCGGCAGACTGTCGGGAAATAATTGCATGGCCTGGCGATAAGTGGCTTTGGTCGCGGCAATATCGCCCGCCGTCATTTGTACATCCGCCAAACCGATGCGGAAGGCCACGACATCGTCATACTTGTCGGACAGTTGCTGCATCATTTTCACGGCTTCCGGGGCACGATTGATGCGTGCATACGTCAATGCCAAACCGTAACGGGCTGCGTCCTGATCCCAGCCGTGCCGGGTGTTGATGGCGCCCTTGAAAAAGGCCAC
>JAGXAL010000026.1 GCA_018971605.1 Natronospirales bacterium
GTAATACGTTTGAGCCGTGCAATGAAGCCGTCTCCCGGATGCAAAGCATCGAGAACCTTGAGGGCGCGCTCCGAGAGCAGCCCCTGAAAACGTTCGCCCAGATCGCCGGCCACGGTGGCCAGCGCCAGGCTTTGACTGATATAGGACGCTGCCAGCTCGACAATGAGCCGCTGATCGGTGGTCACGGCGAGCGCGTCGGTGGCCGCGATCTCTCCGGCGAGCATGTGCCGGTCGTCCGTAACCAGCATGAACCAGCGCAAGTTCTCGCCCGGAGCCAGCGCATAGCGGTGGACGTCGCCCTGGCAGCCGCCGCACTCGGCCGCACAGCCTTGCATGCACAGCGTGGTGATGATGACGCCACGCTCGCGCGCAGAGCGCAGCGCTTCGGCAAGCGCCGCAGCCTCGGGCGGCTGGATGGCGACCAGCAAGGTGTTATGCGCGGCGTCGATATCCGCGCGCGCCTGCTCGATGAGCTCCTCGTAACCTTGCAGATTGAAAATCGGGGTAACGTGCGGCGCCTGTGCCAGTGCCGCGAGGTTGTCGCGCACCGCGGCGAGCGTGCGCCGGTGCGCCTCTTCCAGACGCTGCACCAGGCGCTCCGGCGGGGTTGCGGCATAGCGCGTGCCCTCGCGGGTTTCATAGCGGCGGGCGGCGCCGCGCTGTACCAGCTTCTCCAGCACCGAATACACATTG
This sequence comes from Natronospirales bacterium, assembly GCA_018971605.1. Taxonomy (GTDB): domain Bacteria; phylum Pseudomonadota; class Gammaproteobacteria; order Natronospirales; family REEB76; genus REEB76. The sequence goes on from JAGXAL010000026.1 coordinate 694, forward strand.
GCGCGCGGCAGGCCCGAGGCCTTGGCCACCTCGTAACCATTGCGGGTCTCGGTGCCTAGCAGGCTTACGTAAGCCTTGGCCTCGTATTCGCTAAAGCCGAGTTCCTGAAGCAGAACGTGAGTATCCACAAGCGATCAATAGTAGTTGTTGTAGAAGCTACTATAAGGGTGCTCGCGCCAAAGTCAAGCTTGGCCATGCCGCGGCCTTGGCACAGGCTGGCACACAGGCCGGATCGGGCCTTGATGCAAATCAAAGCCCGCAAGTTCAACCCGGCGAATACTCCCGCGCCGGGAGAGTGTGTATGCCGGATGTTGCGATTGCGCTCGTGGTCCATGTGCTGGCCGTGTTGTGGTGGATCGGCGGCTTGGCGTTTGTGACGGCGGTATTCCTGCCTTCGTTGCGTGCCAATCAGCAAGGCGATGCCCTCGCGGCGTTCCACGCCATCGAGAACCGCTTCGAACCGCAGGCGCGCATTGCCGTGGTGCTGGTGGGGGTCTCCGGCCTTTACATGCTGTTCCGCTTGGACCTCTGGTCGTGGTTTGTGCAGCCGCGGTTCTGGTGGCTGGACCTGATGGTGCTTTACTGGCTGCTGTTCATGCTGCTGCTGTTCGTGCTCGGTCCCACCGGCATGCTCAAGCGCGTCATGCGCCACGGCGGCGAGCAGGCGCGCATCTGGCGGCGCATGCACAACGTGCATCGCGTGTTGCTGGTGGTGGCGCTGGTCATCGTCGCCGGCGCAGTCGCCGGCAGCCATGGCTTTTGAGGCGGCTATGCTGGAATTTGATCCGCTTGCAGCGCTCTCCGAAGAACATACGTCCCTGACGCAGCTGTTCGCGCGCCACCAGGAGGCGCTAGTCACGCGTGCCTGGGCACGTGCTGCGCGGCTGCTGGATTCTTATCAGAGGCGCTTGCTGCATCACATCGGCTTGGAGGAACGCTACCTGTTGCCCTGTTGCCCAACGCAGAAGCTTGCTGGCCAATGGCCGGCCTCGGTTTATGCCGCCGAACACCGGCGTATCGAAGATCTGCTGCAACGGCAGATCACGCGCCTCGCGAAGGCGCGCCGCCACGGCGTTTCCACCACAAGATTGATTGCGCTGCTGGACGAAGAGAAGACCTTGAAACACCTCGTCGAACATCATCATGAACGCGAGGACCTGGCGCTGTTTGTAACGGCGCGGCAGGCGTTACCTGAAAATGCGCGCCTGCAATTCACCCGGGAGCTGATGTCCGCCGGAATCGCGACTATGGTTGCAAGCCGCTAGTGCATGTGGCGGCGCAGCGCCTCGGAATCCAGGATCGTGACGCGATCCTCGGAAACCTCGATCAAGCCTTCGGCGTTGAGCGCATGCAGGGTGCGTGACAGGGTCTCGGGCGTGACGGCCACGCGCGCGGCGATCAGTGTCTTGCGCGCCGGCAGGGTGACGCTGACCCGGCCGCGCTCGCCGTCCGGTATCAGGCCGAGCAGGTAGTGCACCACGCGGTAGCGGCTGTTCTCCAGCGCCAGCGCCTCGATTTCGTCCCAGTGCGCCTGGATGCGTTGCGTCATCTGCGCCATGACCGCGCGGCAGGTGGCGAAGGACTCCTGCAGGATGTCGAGAAACACGGCGCGCTCGAAGGCCACGAGTTCGCCGGCTTCCACGCCTTCGGCGTGCACCAGATAGCGCGGTTCATCCATGAACATCACGCTCTCGGCAAAAGTCTGCGGCGGGCGGATGAAGCGCATGATTTTCTCGTGGCCTTCGGGCGACAGCCGATAGAGTTTGATGTTGCCACGGCGCAGCAGAAAAAAACTGGGCGCCGGGTCGCCCTGTCCGAATAAGGGTTCGCCGGCGGCAAAGGCGCGCGCATGCGCATGCGCCAGCACGCGTGCGCGCTGTTCGTTGCTCAAGGCGGAAAACAGATAGTGATGGCGCAGCTCGCGCGCCAGCGTGTCGTCAGCTTGCATACGTTCCCCCGGAGTTTTTGCGGGGCCGCAGCCTGTGCTTGATTTGGGTCAAGGCGCAACCGCTGCTATCCGGAGCAGCATTATCGCCGCCTCGGTCGAAGTGCCGGCAAGGAGCGGGTTCCATGACGCATGTAGTGACTGAAAATTGCATCAAATGCAAGTACACCGATTGCGTGGAAGTATGCCCGGTGGATTGTTTCCACGAGGGCCCCAATATGCTGGTCATCGATCCGGAGGAATGCATAGATTGTACGCTGTGTGTCGCCGAGTGCCCGGTCGAGGCGATTTTCGCCGACTCCGACGTGCCCAACGGCCAGGAGCATTTGCTGGCCCTGAATGCGGAACTTGCGCCGCAGTGGCCGGTCCTGGATCACAAGATTGCGCCGCCGGCCGATGCCAAGCAGTGGGACGGCGTGCCGGAGAAGCTGGCGATGCTCAAACGTTGAGGGGGAGAATGCGCTATGGCTGGTCATCAAATTCCCAATGCCAAGAAAGTCAACTACGTGACCTGGAAAGATTTGCCGCTGTCCTGTCCGACGCCGGCCATGAGCCTGTGGAACTCGCACCAGCGGGTGTACCTGGATATCCAGGAGAGCGGCCGGGTGCAATGTCCTTACTGCGGTTCGGTGTATGTGCTCACGCAGGCGGCCGCGTCCGGTGAAGATATCGCGCAACCGAACATCGAGATCGAGGAACTGCATCATCAGGCCATCGAGCACGATAGGCCGCGGCGCAGCTGAGCCGGATGGATTTGTCCGGCGTATAATTTCTAACTGTGGCATCGGTCGTTTGCGGCTGAGGCTGCAGTCTTCATCGGCATGACGCTGTGGTTTGCGTGGCCCGCAACATCCGCATGCAACCGTGCTGTCCACACAATGTCCTGTTGTCAGAGGAGATCCAGAATGAACGTCAAAATCATGTTGGGCGCGCTGCTCGCCGTGTCGCTGCTTGCGGCCAATGCCTACGCCAAGGACTACACCGTCAAAGAGCTGAACACTGGTGCCGCCGGCACTTTCGTCTTCGAGCCGGATTTTCTGCACATCCAGCCGGGCGACTCCGTGCACTTCGTGGCGGCCGATGCCGGCCATGACAGCCAGTCCTTCCTGGTGCCTGCGGGCGCGCAGCCGTGGAAGAGTGAGGTCAGCAAGGATATCACCGTGAAATTCACCAAGGACGGCGTGTATCTCTACGAATGCAATCCGCATCACCTGTTCGGCATGCAGGGCGTGGTTGTGGTGGGCAAGGCGGTGAACAAGGAAGCAGCCGAAAAAGCCGCCAAGGCGATGGAAGCCCAGCAGCTGATGAACAAGGACCGGCTGGAAAAGCTCATGCAGCAGGTGAAGTAAGCACGGCTTGCGGTTTCCGCGTCCTAACCATATCCGGGGAGCGCCATGCAGGACATCGCCGCGGCCGCGCAACCCAGCTTGTCGCCCGAGGACACCAGGGCGCTGCGCACGGTCTTCAATGTTTATACGATCTGCGCAGCGCTCTGGCTGGTATTCGCGACTTTCATCGGCGTCATCCTGGCGTTCAAGTTCGTGTATCCGGAGTTCTGGGCGCACGCCGGCTGGCTGACCTTTGGACGGCTGCGGCCGATCCACACCAACGACACCTTTTACGCCTGGGCCAGTATCGGCCTGGTGGGCATTGCCTACTACGTGGCGGCACGCAGTTCGCGTACGCGCTTGTACAGTCCGATGCTGGCGTGGATCGGCTTGGGGCTGTTCAACATCGCGGCGATCGCCGGCACCGTGGCCCTGGACCTCGGCATCAACGACGGCACACTCGAGTACCGCGAATGGATCTGGCCGATCCGGCTGGTGTTTCTCGCGGCGCTGCTGGTGACCGCCTGGAATCTCATCGCCACGGTCGCGCGCCGCAATACCCAGGGCATTTATCTCTCCAACTGGTACACCATCGGCGGCGTGCTCTGGACCTGCATCATCTCGATCGTGGCCATCGTTCCCTGGTACCAGTACGGCCTCGGGCAGGTGGCGGTCTCCGGCTTCTTCATGCACAACGCCGTAGGCCTGTGGTTCACGCCCATGGCGCTCGGCATCCTCTACTACGCCATCCCCAAGCTCTTCAGCCGGCCGATTTATTCCTACGCGCTCGGGGTGTTCGCCTTCTGGACCAACCTGATTTTCTATCCGATCATCGGCTCGCATCATTTCCTGTTCAGCCCGCTGCCCTGGTGGCTGCAAACCATCGCCATCGTGTTCTCGGTGGCGATGCTGGTGCCGGTGTGGGCGGGCAGCGCCAACTACCTGCTCACCATGCGCGGCCGCCCGGAGCGCCTGTACCGCTCGCCGGCAATGTTTATCCTCGTAGGTGTGTTGGGTTACCTGATCGGCTCCAGCCAGGGCACGGCCGAGGCCTTCCGCTCCATGCAACAGATCTGGCATCTCACCAACTTCACCGTGGGACACTCGCACCTCACCATGTACGGCTTCATCACCTTCGTGATCTGGGGCGGCGTGTACGGATTGTTGCCGCGCATCACCGGCAAGCAGGCCAACAATCTGCTCATGGGCATCCATTTCTGGTGGGCCACGGTCGGCATGATCATCTACGTGCTGGCGCTCTCGATCGGCGGCACCGTTCAGGGACTCGATTGGATCCACGGCCTGCCGTTCATTGATTCGGTGGTGAACATGGCGCCCTACTGGCTGTGGCGAGCGATCGGCGGCAGTATGATGTTCGCCAGCCACCTGCTGTTCCTGTGGAACGTGTGGTTCATGACCTACGGGAAACGCCAGCCGAAGGCGTTCGCGGTGGCCAGCACCGGAGTGACCGCGTGAAGGCGCTGCTGCTCATCGCCGGCGGCTCGACGCTGGTGTATGCGATGCTCGCGGTGCTCATGGGCGTGATTCCCGGGATTGAGCTCTCCAAGACGCCGCCGGGACCGGGCGTGGAACCGCTCACGCCGCTGGAAGCCGAGGGCCGCGAGGTCTATGTGGCCAACGGCTGCAGCTATTGCCACACCCAACAGGTGCGGCCGCTGCCCGAGGACGCAGTCTTCGGCCGCCCGACCGCGGCCGGCGATCTCGCCTACCAGACGCCGGAGTTGCTCGGTTCCGAGCGCAATGGGCCGGATCTATCCGACATCGGCGCGCGCCAGCCGAGCGCAGTCTGGCAGTACATGCACCTCTACGATCCACGCTCGGTGGTGCCGCAGTCCATCATGCCGGATTTCAGTTTCCTGTTCCGCGTAGTGGCGCAGGCGCCCGCCGGCGTAACGCCGGTGCCGGTGCCAAAACCTTATGCGCCCGCGCACGGCGTGGTGATCCCGACACATAAAGCCGTGGCGCTCGTGGCTTACCTGTTGTCGCTGAAGCAACCGCCGATTCCCGGATACCAGCCGCCGTCCGCCGCGGCGCCCTCTGCGGCACCGCCCAGTGCCGCCCCGGGCGCGGCACCCGCGTTCGATGCAGCGGAAGGCGCCAAACTGTTTTCCGCCAACTGCGCGGTCTGCCATCAGGCGAGCGGCGAGGGCATCGCCGGCGTGTTTCCGCCGCTCAAGGGCAACGCCGTGGTGCTTGCGGCCGACCCCACGCAGCAGATTCACGTGATCCTCGAAGGGCTGCAGGGCGCCAACGTCGGCGACACCGTGTATCCGGGCCAGATGCCGGCCTTCAAGTCGGTGCTGAGCGACGCGCAAATCGCCAACATCATTGACCACGAGCGCACTTCCTGGGGTAATCACTCGCCGCTGGCCACGCCCGCCGACGTCGCGGCCGAGCGCGCCAAGCTCAAACACCAGGAGTAGCGCGCATGGAACATCATCTGATGGGACCGCTGCTTGGCAACATCATCATTCTGGTGGGCGGCGGCTTGATCACGCTCGGCTGCTATGTGTACGCCATCTGGTTGCTGATCCATCCGGGCGAACACGACCAGCGCCATCCCAAATACGGAGTGCTCGACGATGACCGCTGAACGCAGCGACGCGCGCCCGCGCGCGCATGTGCAGATTTACGTGGACGACAATCCCGTGCCGATTGCCGACGAAACCCTGCCGACGCGCATCAAGCTCAACACCTATACGCTGCCGGACGGAGCACATCGCATCACGGTGCACGCTACCGACGTCACCGGCAAGGTCTCGGTGCGCGAGATTCCCTTCAAGGTCGACAACGGCCCGGGACTCGCGGTCACCGGACTCGCGCCGGACAGTGTCCGTCACGGCGTCATCGAACTCGGGGTGAACGCCTTCAGCGCCGACGAGCCGTTCGAGCCGGAGCGTGCTGAAACGCATTCTTCAATTCCCGTGTGGGTGTGGGTGATGACGCTCATCATCGTGGCTTGGGCCGCATGGTATGGCGCGCGCATGTGGGACGTGCCGCAGCAATTTGCCAAGACACCGACCTATGCCGCGCAGTCGCTGACCGCCACCGGCAACCCGGCAGACCCACGGTAAACGCTGGAATCCCGCGGGACTTTTCAGCTGCGGCGCGGCTTGAGCATCACCGGCAGGAAGCGCAGGAAATAAACCGCGAAAGCCAGCGCCCAGAGCACGCCGGCCAGCGGCAACAGCCCGGGCGTGCCGCTGAGCCGCAGAATCGTCGCGACGCTCACCAGCGCGAACGCCGTGGCCATGAACGCGCCGGCCTTCAAGGGGCGCCCGCTGTGGCCGAGCGCCACGCGCGTCATCATGCCGATCGAGAGCGAGCCGAGCGCGCCCACGGTGATGGCATGCAGTGCGGTGATTTCCGGCAGTGCGGAAGTGAGCAGCGCGACGCCGCGCAGCGCCAGCGCCACCGCGAGCCACAGGTAGCCCAGGTGCAGCACCCAGAGCATCGGCTCGCGCCAGGTTTTCCAGGGCTGCCAGTTCCACCAGCGCACGAGTACCAAGGCGGCGACCACGAGTGCGACCACCGCCAGTACAACGGAGCCGGGCAGTAGGATGTCGAGCAGCACCAGGAGCGCTGCGCCGCCGTTCACGCTCCAGTCGAGCCAGCGGTAGCGTTGCGGCTTGGCGTTCTGCAGACGCCGCCCGGTGAAAAACGGAATCACCCGTCCGCCGATGGTGAGCATCAGCACCGTGAACAGGTCAATCACCCAGTAGAGCACACGCGCCGCCGACAGGTGGAGGATGCCGCTGACGCTTAGGTGAAACGTCACGTCCGCGAGCGTGAACGCCGACAGCAGACCGATCACGAAATAATTGCGGCGATTGCGGCTCTTGATGATGGGCGGCGCCAGCATCAGCAACAGCAGGCCGAAGAAGGCGCAATCCACTATCGCGGCGATCGCATAGGGCACCACTCCCGGCAGCAGGAACAGCGCGCGCGCCGCCAGCCACACCGCCACCAGGAGCAGCAGCACAGCCGGCGTGAAGGTGCGCAACTTGGTCCATTCGGCCACGGCCGTGAGCAGGAAACCCGCGACCAGCGCCCCTCCGAAACCGAAGAGCATTTCGTGCCCGTGCCATTCGAGCGGCGGCAGCGAGCTTGCGGGCAGCAGGCCGAGGTGCAGGAATGTCGCCCAAAGCAGGAGCCCGGCGCTCGCGAAACCGGAAGCGCACAAGAACAGCGGGCGGAATGGCTGCTGCAACAGCGGCGTGACCTGCGATACGGGAGCCGGGCTTGAAACTGCGCTCATGCGTTAATATCCGGGAAGGGCTGTTGAATTCTGGCAGTGACGAGCATCACGCCGCAAATACTTTTTTCAGGTAGGCAAGGTAGTCCTTGTCCAGGCACAGGGTCTTGGCCGGATCGTCACTGATTTTCGCCACTGCCTGGCCGTTGCAGCGCGTCATCTTGATGATCATGTCTGGCGGCGCGAAGCCCAGGTCGTTGCTCAAGTGCGTGCCGATGCCGAACCCCACGCGGATTCTGCCATGGAACTGCTCGAAGATGCGCAGGGCTTTTTCCATATCGAGCGCATCGGTGAATACCAGCGTCTTGCCGAGCGGGTCCACGCGCATCTGGTGGTAATGCGTCAGCAGCTTTTCGCCCCAAGCGAAGGGGTCGCCGGAATCCTGGCGCACGCCGTCGAAGAGCTTGCAGAAATACAGGTCGAAATCCCGCAGGAAGGCGTCGATGCCGATCACGTCGCTCAGCGCGATACCGAGGTCGCCGCGGTATTCCTGCGCCCAGGTCTGCAGTGCAAAACGCTGGCTGTCGGCGAGCCGCGGACCCAGGGCCTGACAGGCCTGCAGGAACTCGTGGCCCATGGTGCCGATGGGCGTGAGCCCGAGTTGCTTCGCGAGCAGCACGTTGCTGGTGCCTGCGAGATTGCCGGGCACGGCCTCGGCCAGGCGCTGCACCACCATGCGCTGCCAGTCGCGCGAGAAGCGCCGGCGCGTGCCAAATTCGCTGAAACGGAAGGCGCGGTATTCGGGCCGAGCGCGCAGGCGCGCAATCTTGGCGTCGAGGCGGGCCTCACCTTCGCGCAGGCTCGCCGCGTTGCGCCGGGATTCCGCATGCAATTCGCTCAGGATCGCGAGCAGCGGCACCTCGAACAGGATGGTGTGCAGCCAGGGACCGCGGATGACGATTTCCAGCTCGCTGCCGAGCGCCGCTATCGACACGAACTCCTGCTGCAACTGGAAGATGTGCAGGATGTCCACGAAGTCCTTTTTCAGGTAGCGCAGGCCGCGCAGGTAATCCAGTTCCTCGCGCGTGAACCGCAGGCTGCACAAGCCCGCGACTTCCGCGCGGATGTGTTCGACATTGTTCACCAGGGCGGCGGCCTCTGTGCGGCAATGGAAGCGGTACTCCACTTGCGCCGCCGGAAAATGGTGCAGCACCGCCTGCATCATGGTGAACTTGTAAAGATCGGTGTCGAGCAGCGACTCAATGATCATGAATGCCCCGCTTGATGCAAATCAAGGCGCACGCTGTCGCGATCCCCTAAAAGACTTTTCCTCCACGCAGTCTTGCCGCGCTGCCGGCAGGAGACAGGCTGATGATGCACTATCCGGAATTTTTTGACGCCGCGCCGGTGATCATGATGCGCGACCCGCTGGCCGAGTTTCTCGGCGCCATGCAGGACGGCCTGATGGAATATCGCTATGCCGACGTGGTGGCGCTCGCCGGGCATTCCTGCCCCACGGTGGCCTCGGCGTTTTTGATGACGCGCGCTGCGCTGAATGCGCTGTACCCGGGCGAGGTGCCGCTGCGCGGCGACCTCCGGGTCGAACTGCAGGGTGTTCCGGCCGAGGGCACCGTCGGCGTCGTGGCCAATGTTGTCAGTTACATCACCGGCGCGGCGGGCGAAGGCGGTTTTCACGGCATCGGCGGGCGCTTCGAGCGGCGTGAACTGCTGGGCTTCGGTGCTGACACCCATGCCGAAATCCGCTTCACGCGTACCGGCAACGGCGCGCGCGCGGAAGTGTCCGCGGATCTCTCGAGCGTGCCCATGGACCCGCGGGTGCGCGAGTTGTTGCCGCGCTGCCTGACGCAGACCGCAAGTCCGGCGGAAACCGGCGAGTTCCGCCGCCTGTGGCAGGACCGGGTGCGCCGGCTGCTGCTCGATCACAAGGACGATCCTGCCGTCATTCGGCTGCGCGTGCATTGAGGCGTACCCAGGGTGTGGCCGGGCCGGACGGCACCGGTGTTTTTCTCGTGCGAAGTCAGTGCGAAAGGCTAGGCTGGCAGCGCTGCGCCAGCCTTGATCCGCATCAAGGCACAGCCGGATCGGCGCGCCTAGAGTGGCGCGCAGTCAATGTCCCGGAGTGGCCGGCATGTCCCAGTGGTTTGAAGCCGCACGCCTTGGCGAAATTCCCGACCGCAAATCCAAAGTCATCGTGCTGAACGGCGCGGACGTGGCGGTGTTCAATCTGGGCGGCGAATATTATGCCATTGAGGACATTTGCACCCATGATGGCGGCGACATTTCCGGCGGCTGGGTGGAGGGCGACCGCGCCGTCTGCCCGCGGCATCTTGCGGAATTCTCCATCCGCACCGGCGCCGCGCTGAAAGCTCCGGCTTACGAAGGGGTGCACAGCTTTCCGGTACGGGTGCGCGGCGAAGTCGTCGAGGTCTGCGATGACCGTGGCTGATGCCGACGTCCGCTGCAGATAAAAACATTCATGATCAGTAACCGCCTGTCACGCTGGACGCTGCTGTTTTTCGCGGTAGCGCTGCTCAATTTTCTCGTCGCCCAGGGCGTGCTGATCTCGGGCCTGACCTGGCCCGCGCAATCGCTGTCGGCGCCGGTTACCTTGATCGCCGTGCATCTGCTCACCATCGGCTGGCTGTTGTTGCTGATGCTGGGCGCCTTGTTCCAGTTCATTCCGGTGATCACTTCCCGGCCTTTGCCCAGCCAGACGCTGACGCTGGTCACGCTCATCGCCATCGAGCTGGGTCTGATCGGCATGGTGTGCGGCTTTCTGGCATTGAATTTCGCCAACGCGCTGTTGGCGCACTGCCTGCCGGTGGGCGGCGCGCTGGTCATCGTCGGCGTGCTGCTCGCCTGCTATGACATCGGCGTGCCGCTGCTCAAGGCCCGACCCATGTCGCTGCCGGCACGCCTGGTGCTGACCGGCCTCGCATTTCTGTTGTTGACGGTCACGCTCGGGCTGCTGTTGGCGCTGGCGCTGAGCGTGTCCGGGTTCGCTGTTTACGTGGCGCCGCTGCTCGCGCAGGGCGTCGCCTACCACGCGCTGGCGGGCCTCGGCGGCTGGTTCACGCTGACCGCCATGGGCGTGAGCTACAAATTGCTGCCGATGTTCACGCTCGCACCCGAAGAGCGCGGCCGCGCCGGCGAAGCGGTGCTGCAGTTGGGCGCAACCGGCTTTGCCTTGGCCGTGGCCGCCGGCCTGATTCGTGCCTGGCATCCGGCGCCGCTGCTTTCGATCCTCAGCTGGTTGGGCGACGCGCTGGTGGCGCTGGCCATCGGCATTTATCTCTGGGATGTAGTGCGCATCTTCCGCAGCCGCAAGCGCGCGGTGATCGAGCTGCACAACAAGGCGGCGGTCGGCGCGTTCATCATGCTCGGCGGCACCACGCTGTTGGCCATCGTGCTCATGAGCCTCGGGGTGTTCGCGGCGCATGTCGGGGTATTCGTGTTTCTCGTGCTGTTCGGCTGGCTCTCGGGGCTGGGTCTCACGCAGCTTTACAAGATCGTGCCCTTCCTCACCTGGCTCGGGCGCTTCGGCCAGCAACTCGGACGCGGTCCGGTGCCGCGCGTGCAGGACTTGGTGGATGAAGCTCACAGCTATCCCTGGTTCGTGATTTATTTCATCGCGGTGCTGCTGGCGGCCTTGGCGGGCTTCGCCGGCAGCGCCTTCGTGTTCCAGGCGGGCGTGGGCCTGAGCGCCCTCGCCACTATCGGACTCGCGTTCGAATACTGGCGCGCGTGGCGCGCTTATTACCCGCGCTTGCGGCCGTCGAAGCCGCCGGTGCCGCCGTTCAAGCCCGGGGAGGGCATCATCCATGGCCAGCATTGAAGCCTTGACGCTGGATGTGCGCGAGGAGTTGCGCAAGGGCGGCGAACCGCTGCCGCTGATTCTGGGCGCGGTGGAGGTGCTGAAGCCGGGCCAGAGCCTGCGGCTGCTCACGACCTTCGAGCCCTTGCCGCTGTACGCGGTGCTCGCGCGCAAAGGTTTCGCGCACAGCGCCAGGCATCTTGGCGAAGGCGACTGGGAAGTGCTGTTTACGCCGGGCGCGGCCAATCCCCAAGCCAAGGCCGACCAACCCAAATCCGCGACCGCAGGGACCAGCACTGCCGGCTGGCCCGCTCCGAGTGCGCGCCTGGACAACCGCGGCCTGCAGCCGCCGGAACCGCTGGTGCGCATTCTCGATGCGCTCGAACACCTGGGGCCGGGCGAGGTGCTCGAGGCCATCAACGAGCGCGACCCGGTGTTTCTTTATCCGGAGCTGGAAGCGCGTGGCGCGGCCATCCATACCGACAAGCAGGCCGACGGCGTGCATCTGCTGATTCGCCATGCCAAGTGACACTCCCGAGCCAGCAGTGGCGCCGAGCCGCGAAGCGGTGCTCGACGCGATGCACGACGTCATCGATCCGGAGCTCGGCTACAACATCGTGGATATCGGGCTGATTTACGGTCTCGAAGTCCTGGACCACAGCATTCAGGTCACCATGACCATGACCACACCGGGTTGTCCGGCGCAGGACTACATCATGGCGGGCGTCAAGGACCGCGGCCAGCGCATTCCCGGCATCGAGAACGTGGACATCGCGCTGGTCTGGGATCCGCCGTGGTCGCCGCAGAAAATGACACCGGTCGCCAAGGAATATTTCCAGATTGCGGATGACGGCGATGACTGACGCATCGCCCGCTGCCGATCAGGCCCTGCAGGCGCTCAATCGCCATTTTTTGCGCGCGCTGCTGGCGCTCGGTGAAACCGGCAATGCGCAGCGCGATCAGGCCTGCCGCATCGCCGCCGCCGCCTGGTCGGAGTTGCGCCATGCCCATCCGCGCGAGGCCGAACGCCTGAACGGCGTGCTGCATGCGCTCACGCAGTCCACCCATCCTTCAACAACCGTGCAAGGAGATACTCATGTCACAGGTACAGCCCAAGGCTAAAGCCCCAGCCGGGGAATCGCAGGCCAGGGTCCTGGATGTCCGCAGCCTGATTCCGATGGAACGCCACCGGATGATTTTCGAGACCTACAACAAGCTCGGCACCGGCGACAAGTTCGTACTGGTGAACGACCACGATCCCAAGCCCTTGTACTACCAGTTCGAAGCCGAGCACACCGGCAAGTTCACCTGGAAGTATCTGGAGCAGGGGCCGACCGCCTGGCGCGTGGAAATCGGCCGCACGGCGGCAGGCTGAGCAAGTTTACGGCGCGCCGGCCTGGGGGCGTAACCTGCGTTCCCGGGCTGGTACGCTTTTTTTGCACCGGCTCTCGCTGTAAATCCGTCAATCAAAAGTAGGGCCAGCCTGGCTGGCAGTGGGTTTTTTTGGTCGAGACTTCCCCTGTATTTGCTCAGCATCCTGCGCATCGTCGTGGGCTTTCTCTACATGCAGCATGGCAATGAAAGGCTGCTCGGCTTTCTTCCGGGCAACGGTCAGCTGGAGTTGATCTCGCCGCACGCGATGCTCACGCTCGTGCCCGGCCTGGCTGGCTTCCTGGAGTTGGGCGGCGGACCCTGGTGCGCGGGAGCCAGGCTCGCGCCGCGCTGGAGCTGATGACGGCGCGAAGCGCGCCGCACAAGCTGAGCGGGCAAGCAGCGCGGGTCTAGGCGTGTTGCGCGCTGTGCTCCATTTCATCAATCGCGAGCGCCGAGTGCGCATAGGCGGCGCCGGAGCGCATTTCCGCCGCTACCCAGATGGCTTCCATGATCTGTTCTTCAGTCGCGCCGGTGCGCAGCGCGGCACGCGTGTGCCCGTGGATGCAGTAGGGACATTGCGTGGTGTGCGCCACCGCCACCGCGATCAGGTGTTTGATTTTCTCGGGCAGCGCGCCATCCGCGAATACGGTATGGCTGAAGGTCTGCCAAGCCTCGAGCTGTTTGGGCGCGAGCGCCTTGCGTTTGGCGGCGATGGCCGGAGTGGATTCGGGAAACAGAGGTCGTGACATGGATGGCTCCTTCAGCGGATAACCGCTAGTCAACGCCCGAGGCGGCGTTTCAGATAAAGCGACAGCACCACCGCCTGATTGCACTCCTCGTCATGCGCGCCGAACAGGAGGGTGACGTTGGGATGCGCTTTCACGGCATCCACAAGTTTCTGCACTTCGGCCTTGTTGGCGGTGATTTCCTTGAGATAGCGGCGCTTGAATTCCGGCCAGCGCTCGCGTTCGTGGCCGAACCATTTGCGCAGGGCGTCGCTCGGCGCCACGTCGCGCAGCCATTCGTCCACCGCGGCTTTGGCCTTGGTGACGCCGCGCGGCCACACGCGATCCACGAGGATGCGGTAGCCGTCACTGCGCGCGGCCGGCAGGTACACGCGCTTCAGTTTGATTTTTGCCATGCTGCAACTCCTGCGGGCTTCGAGCCCGCCGCTTTCAGTGCTCGCGCTCCACCATCAGCTTCTTGAGCTCGGCGATGGCGTGCCCGGGATTGAGTCCCTTGGGGCAGGTGCGCGTGCAGTTCAAAATCGTGTGGCAGCGGTAGAGCTTGAAGGGATCCTGCAGGTAATCGAGGCGCTCGCCGGTGGCTTCGTCGCGCGAATCCACCAGCGCGCGGTAAGCCTGCAGCAGCACCGCGGGGCCCATGAAGCGGTCGCCGTTCCACCACCAGCTCGGGCAGCCGCTGGTGCAGCAAAAGCACAGGATGCACTCGTAGTAGCCGTCGAGCTGCGCGCGCTCTTGCGGCGATTGCAGGCGTTCGCGGTCGGGCGGCGGGGTGCTGGTCTTGAGCCAGGGTTCGATGGAAGCGTACTGCGCGAAGGCGTGGGTCTGATCCGGCACCAGGTCCTTGATGACCGGCATGCTGTTCAGCGGATAGATTTCCACCGCACCCGGGATGTCGCGAATCGCACGCGTGCAGGCCAGCCAGTTACTGCCGTGGATGTTCATGGCGCAACTGCCGCACACGCCCTCGCGGCAGGAGCGGCGGAAGGTCAGGGTGCTGTCGATTTCGTTCTTGATCTTGATGATTGCGTCCAGCACCATCGGCCCGCATTTGTCGAGATCGATGTAATAGGTGTCAAGGCGCGGGTGCTTGTCGGTGTCCGGATCGTAGCGGTAGATGCGGAACTCCTTGACGTTTTTGGCGTTCTCCGGCTTCGGCCAGACTTTGCCTGAATGCACCTTGGCGTTCGGATTCATGCCGAAGTTGCGCGGGATAACGTCGTTGATGTTCATGTCGGTGATCGCTCCCAGGCCCGGGCCGTCGGGTGCAGGACCATTGAGGATGTCAGTTATTTTCATGATGGCTACCGCTCTCAGGTGAAGTGGGCCGGGGTGACTGGTTTGGGTTCCGGTTGCATGAAGTATTCGTTCAGGTATTTCTCGCCCTTGTCGCAGAACAGCGTGACCACGGTCTTGATCTCGGGATACTGCTCACACACGCGTTTGGCTGCCAGCAGGTGCGCCCCGGAGCTCGGCCCGCAGAACAAACCGTGCTGGCGCGCCAGCCGGCGCATTTCGTCCACCGCCTCGCTGCTGGAGATGCTCAGCATCTCGTTGATGAGGTCGCGGTGGCGCGCAAAAATTCCCGGCACGAAGCCGTCGGAGATGCCTTCGATCTGGTGCGCGCCGATTTCGCCGCACAGCAGGGTTTTCGATTCCGTGGGCTCCATGGCGAACAGCCGCACCTTGGGGTTGACCGCGCGGAACGCCTGGCCGACGCCGACCAGCGTGCCGCCGGTACCGACGCCCATGACCAGCGCATCCGGGCGCGTGCCTTTGGGCAGTTGCGCGAGGATTTCCGGTCCCAGAATCTCGCGGTTTTCCTCCACGTTCCATTCCGACTCGAACTGGTGCGGGCTGAAATGACCGGGCTGTTTGCCGAGTTCCGCGGCGCGCTTGAGGGCGTCGTTCACGTGGAAATGCCCGCTGAACAGCACTTCGGCGCCGTAGGCGCGGGAGATGGCCACGCGCTCGCTCGACATGCCTTCGGGCATCACCACCAGCATGTGGTAACCCTTGACCGCCGCCACCAGCGAAAGCGCATTGCCGGTATTGCCGCTGGTGGCTTCGACGATGGTATCGCCGGGATGCAGCAGGCCTTCGCGCTCGGCTTTTTCGATCATGTACTTGGCGATGCGCGCCTTGATCGAACCCGAGGGATTCAAAAATTCGATTTTGCAGTAGATGCCGTCGATATTGAGCAGCGGCGTGTCGCCGATGGCATCGAGAATGTTCTGCGAAACTGACGGGAAGCGCCGTGACATTATTTCAACCTCAGTGTGACTGATGTTTGCTGACCAGCGAACCGCCGAGGGTCCAGGAGGGTGGATCGCTGGCGGGCATGCTCGCGGCCAACTCGTCGTCGATCATGCGTTCACATTTGTCGACAGCGATCTTGCGCGCGGGTGGGCTCGCCGGCGCAGCCGGCCTGGCACGCGGCGGAGTCCCACCGCCGGTGACCGGCGCGACGCAGTTGCGCAGGTAATGTTTGTAGAAGAGGTAGGACATGATGAACGCCCTCCGGTACTGTGCGCTGGAGGCAAAGTGCTTCGGATTCAGTACGGCGCGCCGGTAAACGCGCATGGTTTGCTCTGCGTAGCGGCGTGCGGCTTCGGACCCGTGCCGTTCTATGAGGCCATTGATGATGTCGTCATCGGTGCTCATGCGCCCAACGTGGTTATTATGCCCTACTGATTGGCCAGCGGGGTAACGCCGCGGCAGGCATGCGCTTATCGCGTGCGGCTGCGCTGCGACAACACCTGCAGTGTGCACCGATTGCGCATTGAAAACCTTGACGCGCATCAAACCGGCGCGGCGCATATTTGCCCGGCCGGGCTCGATTGCCCGGGATTGGCCAACGCAGTAACCTGTCGCCAGTTCCCCCTCGGTGCACGCCATGAAAATCCGCCTCGTCGGTCTGCTGTTGCTGTTGTTGCCGCTGCTGGTGCTGGCCGGGCCGCTCAAACCCGGTCACGACGCTGTCGCCAGTGCCCAGCCCTATGCCACCCAGGCCGGCATGCAGGTGATGGCCGAGGGCGGCAACGCCTTCGACGCGGCGGTGGCGGTGAGCGCCGCGCTCTCGGTGGTCGAACCCTACAGCTCCGGCATCGGTGGTGGCGGTTTCTGGTTGTTGCACGATGCCAAGACCGGCAAGGACGTCATGGTGGATGGCCGTGAATACGCACCGGCCGCGGCCACTGCCACCATGTACCAGGACAAAAACGGCAACGTGATTGAGGGCGCATCGCTCAACGGTCCGCTGTCGGCGGGTATTCCCGGCGAAGTTGCGGCCCTGGCTTACATCAACCAGCACTACGGCAAGCTCACTTTCGCGCAGGACCTGGCGCCGGCCATCAAGCTGGCACGCGACGGTTTCCCGCTGGATCCAAGGTTCCACGGAATGCTGGTAAGCCGCGAGGATAAATTGAAGCAATGGCCAGCAGCCTGGAAAGCCTTTTATCCCAACGGCGTGGTGCCGCCGACGGGTTACATCCTGAAACAGCCGGATCTCGCCAACACGCTGGAATCAATTGCCAAACACGGCGCCGCGGCGTTCTACACCGGCACGCTCGCCAGGGAAATGGTGGACGCGGTGCGCGCCAACGGCGGCATCTGGTCGCTCGAAGATCTGCGCGATTACCAAATCAAATTACGCACGCCGCTGAGCGGTGACTATCGCGGCATGAAAATCATTACCGTGGCGCCACCCTCGTCGGGCGGCATCGTGATGCTCGAAGCCCTCAATATCCTGTCTGGCTTTGACCTCACACATGACAGCGAGTTGATGCGTAAGCACTTGATCATCGAGGCCATGCGCTTCGCCTTCCGCGACCGCGCTGAATATCTCGGCGACCCGGATTTCGTGCAGATGCCGCTCAAACGCTTGTTGAGCCCGTATTACGCCGCTGGACTGCGGGCCGCAATCCTGCCGGGCAAGGCCACGCCCAGCAATGATCTTGCCCCGGTCACGCCGGAGGCGCCCGAAAGCCAGCACACCACCAGCATCGCGGTCATGGACAAGAACGGCAACCTGGTGGGCGGAACCTTCACGGTGAATTTCCGCTTTGGCTCCGGCTTCATGCCGCCGCACACCGGCGTGATCCTGAACGACGAGATGGATGACTTCGTTTCCAAACCGGGCGTGCCCAACGGTTTCGGTCTGGTGGGCAATTCCGCCAACGAAATTGCGCCGCACAAGCGGCCGCTGTCCAGCATGATGCCGACTTTTCTATATACCACGCGTGGGCTTGCGATTCTCGGCACGCCCGGCGGTAGCCGCATCATCAGCATGGTGCTGCTCGGCACGCTCGATTACTTCAACGGCGGCGATGCCCAGAGCATCGTCAGCCTGCCGCGCTACCACATGCAGTACCTGCCGGACACGGTGTTCTACGAGCCGGGCGCGTTCACAAAGGATGAAATCACCGGGCTCGGGAACATGGGTTACCGGCTTGAAGAAACTCGTCCTTACGGCAACATGCAGTCCATCACCTGGGATTACAAGGGCGATAAAGTGACTGCGGCCGCCGATCCGCGCGACGTCGGCACCGCGCAAGTGAAATAAGGAGCTGGCTTCCCTTCATTATCATCTCTCCCCCTTCAGGGGGAGAGAAAAGAGTGAGGGGGTTCCTGTATCCTCCTGTCGGTATGAGTTCACTTTACACTCTGAGCAAAAACGCC
>JAGXAL010000134.1 GCA_018971605.1 Natronospirales bacterium
TCGAGATCGAAAATCGGCAGCAGAATGCCGAGCACGATGAGCAACACGATCAATCCCATGACCAGGATCAGCGCCGGCTCCATGATGCCGAGCAGCGTGCCGGTCAGGGTTTCAAGTTCGCGCTCCTGGCTGATGGCGGCGCGCTCCAGCATGCTGTCGAGCTTGCCGCTGGCCTCACCGCTCGCGATCAGGTGCACCGCCATCGGCGGGAACAGGCCGCTTTTCGCCAGCGACTGGCTGATGGAGGCGCCTTCGCGTACGCGCGCCGCGGCTTCGTCCACGGCCTCGCGCATTGGCAGATTGATTACCACCTCGCCGGAAATACGCAAGGCTTCCAGCACCGGCACGCCGCTGCCCGCGAGGATGCTGAGCGTGCGCGTGAATTGCGCGGTGTTGATGCCGCGCACCAGGCGCCCGATGAGCGGCAGGCGCAGCTTGTAATGGTCCCAGCGCCGGCGCACATCCGGTTTGCGCAGCGCCCGGCGCCACAGATAAAACGCGATCACCAGAGCAATAATCAGAAAAATGCCATAGTGGCGCACGAAGCTGCTGACGGCGATGAGCGCGAGGGTGAGAAACGGCAGCGTCTGGCCGGTATGCGAATACACCTCGGTAACGCGCGGCACCACGTACGCCATGAGACCCGCAACCACCATGATGGCGATAACGGTAAGCAGCGCAGGGTAAATCATGGCGAGCAGCATGCGCTGGCGCAGTAGCTGGCGGTTCTCGGCGTAATCCGCGAGCCGTTCGAGCACGCCGTCCAGATGGCCGGTATGCTCGCCGGCCGCCACCGTGGCGCGGAAAATTTCCGGGAATACATGCGGAAACTGCCCCAGCCCGTAGGCCAGCGTGTGGCCCTCCATGACCCGGCCGCGAACGGCGAGCAGCATGGTCTTGATTCGCGGTTTCTCGTTTTGCTGCGAGGCCACCAGCAGCGCTTCCTCGACCGGCATGGCCGAGCGCACCAACGTCGCCAGTTGCCGGGTGATGAGCGCCAGGTCCGCGGCGCTGATGCCGCGCCGCCAACTCAAGCCGGCCTTGACGCGGGTTTCCTGCTCGGCGGCTGCGCCCACTTCCAGCGGCGTCAGCCCCTGTTCGCGCAACTGCTGACGGATCTGGCGCGGCGTATCGCCTTCCAGCACCCCGCGGCGTTCGTGGCCGCGGCTGTCGATGGCAGTGTATTCGAACGCGCCCACTAGTCTTCCCGGGTCACGCGCAACACTTCCTCGATGCTGGTCTCGCCGGCCAGCACGCGCTGACGGCCATCTTGGCGAATGCTGGGTGTCTTGGTACGCGCATAGTGCTCGAGTTCCATTTCGCCGGTGCCATCGTGGATCATGCTGCGCATGTGCTCGTCCACCACCACCATCTCATAGATGCCGGTGCGGCCGCGATAACCGGTGCGATTGCAGTGTTCACAGCCCACGGGGCGATATAAGGTCGGCGGCTGATTGCGCGGCAAGTCCAGCGCTTTGCACTCGCGCTCGCCGGCGGGGTAGGGCTGTTTGCACTCGGGACACAGGATGCGCACCAGGCGTTGCGCCAGCATGCCGAGCAGCGAGGATGACAGCAAGAAGGGCTCCACGCCCATGTCGCGCAGGCGGGTGACGGCGCCCACGGCGGTGTTGGTGTGCAAGGTGGAGAGCACCAAGTGGCCGGTGAGCGAGGCCTGTACCGCAATCTCGGCAGTTTCCAGGTCGCGGATTTCACCCACCATCACCACGTCCGGGTCCTGGCGCAGGATAGCGCGCAGACCCCGTGCGAAGGTCATGTCCACACGCGTGTTCACCTGCGTCTGGCCGATGCCGTCAATGTAGTACTCGATGGGATCTTCCACCGTCATGATGTTGCGGCTGCGGTCGTTCAAGCGTGCGAGCGCCGCATACAGCGTGGTGGTCTTGCCGGAGCCGGTCGGGCCGGTGACCAGGATGATGCCGTGCGGCAGGTGAATGAGTTCGTCCACCAGTGTGCGCGTGCCCTCGGGCATGCCGAGGTGTTCGAGTTCCAACCGCCCGGCCTGCTTGTCGAGCAGGCGCAGCACCACGCGCTCGCCGTGGCCGGAAGGAATGGTGCTGACGCGCACGTCAATCGGGCGGCTGGCGATGCGCAGCGAAATGCGTCCGTCCTGCGGCAGGCGCTTTTCGGCGATGTCGAGCTTGGCCATGACCTTGACGCGCGACACCACCAGCGGCGCCACCGCGCGGCGCGATTCCAGCACCACGCGCAGCACGCCGTCCACACGGAAGCGCACGATCAGGCGATTCTCGAACGGCTCGATGTGAATGTCGGAGGCGTTTTCCTTGACCGCTTCGGTCAGCAGCGCGTTGATCAGCCGGATGATGGGTGCGTCGTCTTCGCTTTCCAGCAGATCTTCAGGTTCCGGCAGCGCTTGCGCGACACTGAACAGGTCCACGTCCTCGTCCAGACCCTCCATCATCTGCATGGCATTATTGGTCTGCTCTTCGTAGGCCTGTTGCAGCAGCGTGTCGAATTCCTCGGCACTTACTGCGCGTGCGGTGAGCGGCACGCCCAGCACGCGCCGCGTTTCGAGCAGGGCTTCAGGAGTGACATCCCGGCGGTGGACGATGTGTGCGCTGCCGTTGTCCATGGCCTCGACCAGCACGCCGTGGCGTTTGGCGAACGGAAACGGAATGCCGCGCACCGCGACCTGGGTTTCCGGCAGAGGTGAGCTCTTGGTAGTGGGAGCGTCGGCGGTGATCGCCATGAGGATTACGCTGCGGGCTTGGTGGCTGCAGCCGGTGCCGGTGTGGGGCGACTGGCTGGTGCCGGCGCCGACATGGCATGCGTTGTGGCCGTAGGTACGGCTGGCGGTGGGCTCACCTTGTTGAAATTCTGCAGTACCGGGCGCTGTTCGCCCGGCATCAGTTGCACCGGGCCCTGGTTGCGCAACTGGATATCACGCATCTGGTTGTAGCTCTGGCTGGTGTACTGATCCGCGGTCGCCGGATTGTTTAGGATCGTCGGCTGGATGAACAGCATCAGGTTGCTCTTGGTGTTGGTGGTGCTGCGGTATTTGAACAGATTGCCGAGCAGCGGAATGCTGCCCAGCACCGGCACATGCTGTTCGGATTCAATCAGGTCGTCTTCGATCAAGCCGCCCAACACCACGATCTCGTGGTCCTGGGCCATGACGCTGGTCTTGATCTCGCGGGTGTTGGTCACCGGCTGGCCGCCGATACTGTTGCCGGTGAGGTTGGAAATCACCTGGTCGATTTTCAACAGCACGGAATTGCCCTGGTTGATCTGCGGCGTGATCTTGAGTTCCAGGCCCACGTCCTGGCGCTGCACCGTCTGGAAGGGATTGATGACCGGGGTGCCGGCGGTGCCCACGCCGGAGGTATTGGTGTACTGGCCGGTCACGAACGGCACTTGCTGGGCCACCTTGATGTCGGCCTCCTGGTTGTCGAGCGTGACCACGCTCGGCGTGGACAGGATGTTGGTGTCGGAATTTCCGGCGAGCGCGCTCAACAGCGCGGCGAAGCTGAACCCGCCGTTGACGATTTTGCCGACGCCCAGGGTCAAGCCCTGGGGAATGCTTAGACCGGCACCCCCGCTGGTGCCCAGGCTGCTGCCGAGGGATGCAGCGCCTTTTGCCGCTGCCGCCTGCTGCGCGAGGCCCAGGATACCGGGACCGGTGTTGCTGAAGTCCGTGGCGCCGGCGGCGCCCGCGTTGTTGAGCGCGTCCGCTACCCAGGTGATGCCGAGTTGCGCGGACTTGTCCGAGGTCAACTCGGCCTCGAT
>JAGXAL010000135.1 GCA_018971605.1 Natronospirales bacterium
GTGCTGGAAGAGATCGTGGACAAAGCCTTGGCCAAGGATGTGGCACGCCGTTACCAGACCGGTCTGGAACTGGCCACCGACCTCACGCGCGCAGTGCGCACGCTCGACAAACTCTCCGAGGAAATGGCCGAGCAGGAGCGCTTCAACATCCTGCGGCGGCTGGCGTTTTTCGAGGACTTTACCTATCCGGAGATCTACGAGGTGCTGCACGCCAGCCGTTGGCAAAGCTACGGGCCGGGCGAAAACATCGTGGTCGAGGGCGAGATGGACGACTGCTACATCGTGGTGGTGCTGGGCGAGGCCGAGGTGCGCCGCGGGGATCAGCTCATCGGCGTGTTGCGCGAAGGCGATTGCTTTGGCGAGGCACCGTATCTGGAGGAGGGCCGCAGTCTTGCCGGCATCCGCGCGCTGGTGCCCATGAGCGCGCTGCGCGTGAATGCCACCCTGATTGATCAGGTATCGCTGCAGTGCCAGTTGCGCTTTCAGAAGACCTTTCTGAGGACGCTGATCGCGCGTCTGACACGCGGCGAAGGCCGCGCCAACAGACAGCAAAAGCTCGCGTCGTCCACGGGCGGCTAGAGCCCGCCAAGGGCTCAGCGCGCCGCGGTCTTGGCAGCTTCGGTGTCCTTGTCGCGCACCACCATGGCGTAGGCCGAGTGGTTGTGGATCGACTCGAAGTTCTCGGATTCCACGCTGTATGCGCGGATGCGCTCGTCGGCGTTGAGCCGCATGGCGATATCCCGCACCATGTCCTCGACGAACTTGGGGTTGTCGTAGGCGCGCTCGGTCACGTACTTCTCGTCGGGGCGCTTCAGCAGGCCGAAGAGTTCCGATGAGGCCTCGTGCTCGACGATATCGATCAGCTCCTCCAACCAGATGAAGCCGCGGGTCTTGCAGCTTACGGTGACATGCGAGCGCTGGTTGTGGGCGCCGTAGGCGGAAATTTCCTTGGAACAGGGGCACAGGCTGGTGACCGGCACCACGATCTTGAGGCGCAGGCAGTTCTGGCCGTCGCGGCGCTCGCCGATGAAGGTCACGTCGTAGTCGAGCAGGCTTTGCACGCCCGAGACCGGCGCTTTCTTGGAGATGAAGTACGGAAAACGCATCTCGATGTGGCCGGAGCGCGACCCCAGCCGCTCGGTCATCTCCGCGAGCATCTCCTTGAAGGATTCTACGGTGATTTCGCGCTCGTAGTTGTTGAGAATCTCCACGAAGCGCGACATGTGCGTGCCCTTGAAATTGTGCGGCAGGTCCACGTACATGGCGAAGGTCGCCACCGTGTGCTGCTCGCCGCCGGAGCGCTCGCGCACGCGGATGGGGTGGCGGATTTCCTTGATGCCCACCATGTTAATGGGAATGTGGCGGGTGTCGGCGCTCGCCTGCACGTCGGCGATGGGGACGACCTTGGCCTGCTTGGCCGGCTGGTTGGGTGTCATCAGCAATTCCTCCATCAAACGTGATGCGGCGCAGGCAACGCCAGCCGTAATGTATGGGCGGGACCGGGGGATTCCAGTGCAGGCCGCAGCGCGTCAGGCGGCTGATTGCGGCGCTGTGGCAGTCAGGATACTCAGGACCTGGGAAAAGTCCACCGCCGCGCAGCTTGGCGCCAGGCGTGCTTGTGCGGTTGCTGTGTGGCCAGCCAGTTGTCCAGCGAGCGCCGGATACCCGGCGCGTCCAGACCGGCGTCTTTCAGGCAGTCTTCACGCGAACCGTGTTCCACGAAACGGTCCGGGATGCCGATGTGCAGCATGGGCTTGTGCAGGTCATGCACAGCGAGCAGTTCGCCCACCGCGCTGCCGGCGCCGCCAGCGACGGCGTTGTCTTCCAGCGTCACGATCAGCTCGTGGCTCTCGGCCAGGTCCAGGATCAGGTCTTCATCCAGCGGCTTGACGAAGCGCATGTTGACCAGCGTGGCGTCGAGTTCTTCGGCGCTCGGCCAGGCCATGTCCACCATGGCGCCGAACGCCAGCAGCAGGAGTTTCTTGCCCTCGCGGCGCACCTCGGCTTTGCCGATCGGCAGCGCCTGCATTTCCTGCGTGATGCTCACGCCCGGGCCGCGGCCGCGCGGATAGCGCACGGCGCTCGGCTGATTGAGCGTCATGCCGGTGTACAACATCTGGCGGCACTCGTTCTCGTCGGCGGGCGCCATCAGCACCACGTTCGGCAGGCAGCGCATGTAGGTGAAATCGAAGCTGCCGGAATGCGTGGGGCCGTCGGGGCCCACCAGGCCGGCGCGGTCAATGGCGAACAGCACCGGCAGGTTCTGCAGCGCCACGTCGTGGACCAGCTGGTCATAGGCGCGCTGCAGGAAGGTGGAATAAATCGCCACTACCGGCTTGAGTCCGCCGCAGGCGAGGCCTGCGGCCAGCGTCACCGCGTGCTGCTCGGCGATGCCGACGTCGACGTAGCGCTCGGGGAACTGCTTTTCGAATTCCACCAGGCCCGAGCCCTCGCGCATCGCGGGCGTGATGGCCACGAGGCGCGGCTCCTGCGCCGCCATGTCACACAACCATTGGCCGAACACGTCGGAGTAATTCGGGCTGACTGCGGGTTTTGAATGGATTTTGCCGGTGGCGGCATCGAAAGCGCCTGGACCGTGCCATTTTATGGGGTCTTTTTCTGCCGGTTCGTAGCCTTTGCCCTTGCGGGTGACCACGTGCAGCAATTGCGGTCCCTTGAGTTCGCGCATGTTGCGCAGGGTTTTCATCACCGTGTACACGTCATGGCCGTCGATGGGGCCGATGTAGTTGAAGCCCAGCTCCTCGAACAGCGTGCCCGGCACCACCATGCCCTTGAGAATTTCCTCGGAACGCCGCGCCCACTCGCGCACCGGCGGCATGATGGAGAGTGCCTTTTTGCCGCCTTCGCGAATATGCGCGTACAAACGCCCGGACAGCACCTTGGCGAAATAATTGGAGAGCGCGCCCACGTTGCCGGAGATGGACATTTCGTTGTCGTTCAGCACCACCAGTAGGTTGGCATCCAGGCTGCCGGCGTGGTTCAGCGCCTCGAAGGCCATGCCGGCGGTCATGGCGCCGTCGCCGATCACGGCGACCACGTGGCGGTCCTCACCCTTGTGTTTCGCGGCCAGCGCCATGCCCAGCGCTGCGCTGATGCTGGTCGAGGAATGGCCGACGCCGAAGGTGTCGTACTCGCTCTCGATACGTTTCGGGAAAGGCGCGAGGCCGCCCCATTTGCGGATGGTGTCCAGCCGATCGCGCCGGCCGGTAAGCACCTTGTGGGGGTAGGCCTGATGGCCGACGTCCCACACCAGCTGGTCTTCGGGGGTATTGAATACGTAGTGGAGCGCGACTGTGAGTTCCACCACGCCCAAACCGGCGGCGAAGTGGCCGCCGATGTGGCTGATGGTCTCGATCTGGAAGGCGCGCAGTTCGTCCACCACCTTCTGCAAATCGCTTTCCGGCAAGGCGCGCAGATCGGCGGGCGAGTTGATGTGTGAGAGCAGCGGATAGTTGGACAAATTCGTCATGGCGGCCCCCTCCATCCCTCTCGGGTTGCGCATATTATGCGAGCTTCGGACCCTTTGGTCCAACCGCTCAATGTTTGCGGGTGACAATATATTCGGACAGCCAGGCAAGCGGCTCGGCGGCCGATCCGAAAGGCTTGAGCGCCTCGAGTGCATCGTGATGCAAATCCAAGGCGCGTTGCCGTGATTCTTCCAGGCCCAGCACGCTCGGATAAGTGGGCTTGTTGCGCGAAGCGTCCGCTCCGGCCTGCTTGCCAAG
>JAGXAL010000027.1 GCA_018971605.1 Natronospirales bacterium
ATCGGCACGCACGCGCTGTTTCAGGAAGACGTCAGGTTTGCAAGACTCGCGCTGGTCATCATCGACGAGCAGCACCGTTTCGGCGTGCATCAACGCCTGGCGCTGCGCGAAAAGGGCGCCAGGGAAAATGCCTATCCGCACCAGCTCATCATGACGGCCACGCCGATTCCGCGCACGCTGGCCATGACGGCTTACGCCGATCTCGATATTTCGGCGATTGACGAGCTGCCGCCGGGGCGCACCAAGGTGAAAACTGCGGCGCTCTCTGACACGCGCCGTACCGAAGTGGTGGCGCGCGTGCGCCGCGCCTGCCGCGAAGGCCGGCAGGTGTACTGGGTGTGCCCGCT
This sequence comes from Natronospirales bacterium, assembly GCA_018971605.1. Lineage (GTDB taxonomy): Bacteria > Pseudomonadota > Gammaproteobacteria > Natronospirales > REEB76 > REEB76. Next base: position 348 of record JAGXAL010000027.1, read on the forward strand.
GATCGAGGAATCCGAAGTGCTGCAATGCCAGGCGGCCGAGGACACCGCCGCGGCGCTCGCGGCGGCCTTGCCCGAGCTGAACGTAGGACTGGTGCACGGGCGCATGCCGGCGCGGCTCAAGGAGCGCGCCATGGCGCACTTTCAGGCGGGCGAGATTCAGTTGTTGGTGGCAACCACGGTGATCGAGGTTGGCGTGGACGTGACCAACGCCAGCCTCATGATCATCGAGAATGCCGAGCGCCTGGGGCTCGCGCAATTGCACCAGTTGCGCGGACGCGTGGGCCGTGGCGCGCTGGAGTCGAGTTGCGTGATGCTCTACCATGCGCCGCTGTCGGCGGCGGCGCGAGCGCGTCTCGAAGTCATGCGTGCCACCAACGATGGTTTCGAGATCGCGCGCCGCGATCTGGAGCTGCGCGGCCCGGGCGAGCTGCTGGGCACGCGCCAGGCGGGCGAACTGCGTTTGCGCATCGCCGATCTGACCCGCGATGCGCGGCTCATACCGCAGGTACAAAAATCCGCAAACATGCTGTTGGACCGTTATCCCGAGCGCGTCACCACGCTGGTGGCGCGCTGGCTCGGCGACAACGGCCGCTACGGCGAGGTTTGAGTGCGCATGCCTGACGCCACCGCAAGGCCGGAACGCATTGACAGGCCGCTGTTGTGGCAGCCGCTGGCTGCCTGGCGGAACGCAGCCGGACTCGCGGCGCTCTCGCCGTGGCTGGGTCACGCGGGTTCGCTCACCGAGAAGTTGCGTTCGGTGGTGGGTGCCGCTTTTCATGTGCGCGTGCTGCACGAAGACACGGCGCCGCTCGGCGCCGAGGATGCCGTATTGCTGGACACGGTGCCCGGCACTGCGGCGCGCTTGCGCGAAGTGAATCTCTGCGGCCAATGTCCGCTCGTTTATGCACGCACTCTGGCGCCGGCGCAAGCCGCCGACTGGCTGCAGGACCTCAATGCCCGGTCGCTGGGCGATCGCGTGTTTGCGCAGGCCGGCACCGAGCGCGGCGCCATCGAAGTGGCGCGGCTGGATGCCACTCAGTCTTTGTACCGCGCTGCGATCCAAGGCATCGACGCGCCGCCGGCCGTGTTATGGGCGCGGCGCTCGGTGCTCGAGGTGCACGGCAGCCGCTTGCTTATCTATGAATGTTTTCTCGCGGTGCCGGCGCCGTGATGGATCCGCGCCTGCGCCCACTGTGGAGAAAGCTGCGTTACAGCCGCGCGGTCAAGGTGTGGCTGCCGGCCGTGGTGCACCGCGCCTGGGCCTATCTCCGGCTCATGCGCCTGCACCGTCCGATCGGCGCGTTCCTGCTGCTATGGCCGACGCTCTGGGCGTTGTGGCTGGCGAGCAATGGCCGCCCCACTCCCAAACTGTTCGCCATCTTCGTGATCGGCGTGTTTGTGATGCGCTCCGCCGGTTGCATCATGAACGACTTCGCTGATCGCAATTTCGACGCGCACGTGTGGCGCACGCGCGCGCGGCCGCTGGCCACGCGCGAGCTGCACGTGTGGGAAGCCATGACTCTGTTTGCGGTGCTGGGCGCCATGGGAGTGGTGCTGGTGCTGCTGCTCAATCGCCTGACCCAGGAACTCGCGATCATCGGCGCAGTGCTGGTGCTCACCTATCCGTTCATGAAACGCTACACTTATCTGCCGCAACCCTACCTCGGCATCGCCTTCGGCTGGGGCATTCCCATGGCTTACGCCGCGGTCACCGGACAGGTGCCCACAGTGGCCTGGCTGATCTTCATCGCCAACGTCATCTGGTCCACGGTGTACGACACCGAGTACGCCATGGTGGACCGGCGCGACGACCTCAAGATCGGGGTGAAATCCACCGCCATCCTGTTCGGCGACCTCGACCGGCTGATCATCGGCATCCTGCAGGCGTTGCTGCTCGCGGATCTGGCGCTGGTGGGTTATCACACCGGCATGGGCGCGGTGTACTACGTGGGCCTCGGGTTTGCGCTGCTGTTCTCCGTGTACCAGCAGGTGCTCATCCGCCGGCGCGATCCGCAGCGCTGTTTCCAGGCTTTCATGAACAACAACTGGTTCGGCGCCGCGGTGTTTGCCGGCATTCTGCTGCATTACGTGTTTGCGGCTTGAGCTTGCGCCGCAAAATCAGAACACCGGCGGCACGTACTCGTTGATGAATTGCGCGAAGGCCGCCGCCGGCAGCGGCTGGCTGATGTAGTAACCCTGGGCGTAGTTGCACTGCATGTTAGTCAGGCTGCGCAGGGTTTCCAGGTTCTCCACGCCTTCCGCCGCCACCTGCAAGTCGAAGGCCTGGGCCAGGCTGATGATGGTGCGCACGATGCTGGCATCCGCCGGGTTTTCCAGCATGTTCATGACGAAGCTCTTGTCGATCTTGAGTTCCGACGCCGGGATGTTCTTGAAGTTGGCGAGCGAGGAATAGCCGGTACCGAAGTCGTCGATGGACACCAGCACGCCCTTGCTCTTGAGCCCGCGGATGGTTTCGAAACTCAGATCCGGATTGCGCATCACCGCGGTCTCGGTGATTTCCAGAATCAGGCGGTTGGGCTTGGCGCCCCACACGCCCATGGCGTCGGCCACGCGGCTCACCAGCGTCGAGTCTTCGAGCAGCGTGGGTGCAATGTTCACCGACAGCGACAGCGGCCCGAAGCGCATCGGCCAGGCAGCGGCGTGCTGCAGCGCCATGTTGAGCGCCGACCAGGTGAGTTCGCCGATTTGCCCGGAGCGCGTGGCCACCGGGATGAACACGTTGGGCGGCACCAGCCCGCGCTTCGGGCTGCGCCAGCGCAGCAAGGCCTCGGCGCCGGCCAGCAAGCCGCCGCGCAGGTTGATCTTGGCCTGATAGAAAATTTCGAGTTCGCCGTTGTCGAGTGCGGTGTCCAGTTCGCTTTCCAGGTCCCAAGAGCCGGCCAGCTCCTCGGGCGCCGTGGGCACGTAGAGCTTGTAGGGCACGTCGCTGCGCACCGCGTCTGCGGCCGCGAGCTCGGCGTAGCGCAGCAGCGCGTCGCAGTCTTTGGCGTGATCCGGGAACAGCGCGATGCCCATGCTGGCGCCCACGGTGATGATCTGGCTGTCGATCTCGAAGGGCGTGGTCAGGCTGCGCAGCAGCTTGTTGGCCGCGAGCAGCGCGTGACCCTCGTTCATGAGCTCCGGCAGAATCACCGCGTATTCGTACTCGCCAGTGCGCATCACCCGGTCGTCGCTGCGGCAGGCACCCGCGAGGCGCTCCGCCAGTTCCTGCATGAGCGCTTCGATGCTGCGAAAACCGAAGAGCACGCCGAATTCCTGGCCGCGCTTGACCTGGATCACCAGCAGGCCCAGGGCTTTGCCGTTGCCCGCGGCGCGCACCCGGTAACTCTCCAAATGGCGAATCAGCGAGGGGCGATTCGGACGCAGCGACAGGATCTTGTCTGACATTGGGGGTTATGCCCGGCAGAAATTACAGGTACAGCTCTTCGGGGTTGATGCCGTAAGCGCCCGGCTCCAGGCACTTCTCAATGCGCAACTCTCCGACGCCTTTCAAATGCGTGTCGAACAGCAGGTCCACGATGTGGAATTGCGGCAGGCGCCGCTTGTGTTCGTCAAGGATCAGCATGATGCGGGGTTTCAGCCGGCGGGCTTCGTTCTGTGCGATGACCACCGCCACGGCGCCGCTGTTGAGTTCCACCAGCGAGCCCGTAGGGAACACGCCCACCACCTGCATGAATTGTTCCACCACCTCCGGCTGGAACAGCGTGCCGCGCCAGCCGTAAATCTCGCGCACCGCTTCGTAGGGCGAACGCATGCGGCTGTAGGGCCGCGGGCTGGTGATGGCATCATAGCTGTCGGCCATGGCGGCGATTTTGGCGAAGGTGGGAATCTGGTTGCCCTTGAGCTGCCCGGGGTAGCCGCTGCCGTCATAACGTTCGTGATGGCTGCGCACCATCTCGAGGATGCGTTCGGTGATGCCGGCGTTGCCTTCCAGTAGGTTCAGGCTGTAATCCACGTGATTGCGCATCACGTGCCATTCGGTTTCGGTGAGCTTGTCCGGCTTGATGAGCAGCGCATGCGGCAACTTGGTCTTGCCCACGTCGAACAGCATGCAGCCGAGGCCCACCTCTTGCAGCGCCGCCTTGTCGAGACCCAGGTGCCGCGAAAAAGCCAGGCCCCAGATGGCCGCGCCCACCGAGTGGTGATACATATAAGAGTTGTGTTTCTTCATGCGCGACAGCCAGATCATGGCGTCCGGATTGCGCAGCACGCTTTCTACCATGGGCTCGATGGTGTCGCGTGCCAGTTGCAGGTCCAGACGCCCGTCGGTTTCCAACTTGGTGATGAGTTCGTGCATCGCACGGCTGGCTTCGGCGTACACGCTCTTGGCGGCCGGCAGCTCCTTTTCGAGCGGCTGGGAATTGGCGTAGACGGTGCGGTTGCGATTGCGGTTGCTGGGACTGAGGCGCGGCTTGGCACGGTACAGGCTGGTGACCTCGGTGATGGTGCGGTCATGGCCGACGACTCCGGTTTTGGTGCGGGTGATGTCCGGGTGATCGTGTTCCAAGTCGACATACACGTATTGGCAACAGCGCCGCAGCTCGTCAATCTCGTCCTGGCTACGGATGAAAAAACCCTGGAACAGGAACGGCGTGTCGGTCCACGGCCGGTCAAGGCGCGCGACATACATGCCGAGTTCCAGGTCGGCAGTGTTTACTTTTAGTTGATTCTGCGACTCCACCCCATACCCCTGATTTTTCCCGGGAGCTGTCTGGCCGACAGTATGGTACGCGGCTTGCGGCTTTGACAATTGCGGCGTTCCGGGCGTGCGCACGGCGGTTCATGCCGGGCGCGCGGCACGCGCCAGGCTCCAGACCTGGATGCCGGCGGCGCCGGCTTCGCGCAACGCCTGGCTGAGCGCCGCGACGGTCGCGCCGGTGGTGACGACGTCGTCGAGAATGGCGAGCTGCCGGTCGACGACCGCGCTGCGTACCTCGAAGGCGTCCCGCAGATTGCGCCGCCGTTCCCCGGCATCCAGTTTGGATTGCACCGCGGTATTTATCCGGCGCACGCACAAACGGGTGTCCAGGCGCAAGCGCAGCCGCCGGCTCACGGGCCGTGCGAGCTCCAGCGCCTGATTGAAGCCGCGCTCCCGCAGACGCGCGCTGTGCAAGGGCACGGGAACAATCGCGTCGGGTTTTGTGCCGGGCATGGCCGCCAGAAAATCCGCCAGCAATTCGCCGAGTAACTGGCCAGTCGCCAAGTCGGCATGGAACTTGAAACGTTGCAGCAACTGGTCGAGCGGCCAGTCATAGATGAGCGGACTCGCGGCGCTGTCCCAGGCGGGCGGGGACTTGAGGCATTGGCCGCAGAGTTGCGCGCCGCTTTCGGCCGGCAGGGGGAGAGCGCAACGCGGGCAGGCGTGGCGGTTCCAGGGGAGGTCACGTGCACAGTTCCGGCACAACTCGCGGTCGGCAGGACAGCGCCGCGCACACAATAGGCAGAATGGCGGATAAAGCCAGCGCTGCGCCTGTTTGAGCCAACCGTAAACCATCCCTGGTACTCCAAAGTTGACAGCGAAACGCCTCTCGCTACACTGCATTCCCGGCGTCGCCCGCCACCGCGCCATCATGCCATGCCACTTTGAGGCCCACCATGCCCGCCCTCGTGCACACCGATAACGACCTGCGCCACGACTGGGCGCTTGCTGAAGTGCAGGCGCTGTTTGCACTGCCTTTCAACGATCTCCTGTTCCGCGCGCATTCGCTTTACCGCCGCTACTTCGATCCCAACAGCGTGCAGATCTCGACGCTCTTGTCCATCAAGACCGGCGCCTGCCCCGAAGACTGCGCCTATTGTCCGCAGAGCGCGCGTTACCACACCGGCCTCAAGGCGGAAAAACTCATGGACGTGGATGAGGTGGTGACGCAGGCCAAACGCGCGCAGGCCAGCGGCGCCACGCGTTTCTGCATGGGCGCCGCGTACCGCAGCCCCAGGGACAAGGACCTCGACCGGATCATCGAGATGCTCAAGGCGGTGCGTGCGCTCGGCATGGAAACCTGCGCCACGCTCGGCATGCTGACGCCGGCACAGGCGCGGCGGCTCGCGGACGCCGGGCTCGATTACTACAACCACAACATCGATACCTCCGAAGAGTTTTACGGGGAGATCATCAGCACGCGCTGCTTCCAGGATCGCCTGGATACGCTGCGGGCGGTGCGTGACGCCGGCATGCACGTATGCTGCGGCGGCATCATTGGCATGGGCGAGAGCGTCACGGATCGCGCCAAGATGCTGCACACGCTGGCTACGCTGCCGGAACACCCCGAGAGCGTGCCGGTCAACCAGTTGGTGCGGGTGCCGGGCACGCCGCTGGCCGGGGCCGCGCCCGTGGACCCGCTGGATTTCATCCGTGTGATTGCGGTGGCGCGCATCCTCATGCCGCGCTCGCACGTGCGCCTCTCCGCGGGCCGCGCGCAGATGAGCGACGAGCTGCAAGCGCTGGCGTTCTTCGCCGGCGCGAATTCGATTTTCTACGGCGACAAGCTGCTCACCACGGAAAATCCGGAGCAGGATCACGACCGGCAGCTGCTGGCGCGTCTCGGCATGCACGCGGAGCCCTACGCCGATGTCAGCGCGCGGCGCGCCACGGCCGAAGCAGCCCATGCCCGGCGCCGCGCAGCGACTTGACGAGCGGCTGCGCGCGGAACTGGAGTCGCTGCACGCGCAGTCCCTGTACCGGCAGCGGCGTATCGTGGAGGGGCCGCAAGGCGCCGAGATCACAGTCAACGGCCAACGACTGCTGAATTTTTCCAGCAACGATTATCTCGGTCTGGCGGCGCATCCGGCGCTGGCCACCGCGGCGCGGCGCGCGCTGGATGAATACGGCACGGGCAGCGGTGCGGCGCATCTGGTTACCGGCCACACACGCGCGCATCACGCGCTCGAAGCGGAACTCGCCGAATTCGTGCAGCGTCCACAGGCCTTGCTGTTTTCCAGCGGATATCTTGCGAACCTCGGCATTGCCGGGGCGCTCGCCGGGCGCGGCGATCGGGTGCTGGAGGATCGCCTCAACCACGCTTCGCTTTTGGACGCCGGCCTGTTGTGCGGTGCGCGTTTCAGCCGTTATGCACACGCCGATGCAAAGGCGCTGGCGGCGCGCTTGCAACAAACGGGCAAACGCAAGCTCGCCATGACCGATGGCGTATTCAGCATGGATGGCGACCTCGCGCCGCTGCCGGACATGGCGCGTGTCAGCGCGGCCGCTGGCGCGATGCTGGTGGTGGACGACGCTCACGGCTTCGGCGTTCTGGGCGAGCATGGCCGCGGCACACTGGAGCATTTCAGGCTTGGCCTCGAAGAAGTCCCGGTGCTCATGGCCACGCTCGGCAAGGCGCTGGGCAGCTTCGGCGCCTTCGTGGCCGGCAGCGAGGCGCTCATCGAGACGCTGATCCAGAAAGCGCGTACCTATATATATACGACCGCGCCGCCGGCCGCCTGGGCTGCGGCCACGCGCGCGGCGCTCAAGCTGCTGCGTGAAGAATCCTGGCGGCGCGGGAAACTGCACGTGCTGATTGCGCGTTTGCGCGCAGGCGCGGCGCAGCTCGACCTGCCGATTCTGGAATCCCGCACCGCTATCCAGCCGCTGATGATCGGCGATGCCGCGCGGGCCCTGGCCGTGTCCAAAGACCTGGAGGCGCGCGGCATTCTCGCCGTTGCCATCCGGCCGCCCACGGTTCCGGCCGGCCGCGCGCGCTTGCGGCTCACGCTGACTGCGGCGCACAGCGAAGCGCAGGTGGATCAACTGCTGGATGCACTCGCGCGAGTGATGAAAACGGTGAGCGACTAAACTTTCTTGTACGCAGCACGCAACCTATGACCTCGAAACTTCACGCCCAAACCACCGGTTGCGGGCCGGATTTGTTTCTGATTCACGGCTGGGCGCTGCACAGTGGCGTATGGAGCGGTATCGTGCCGGAACTGGCGCGCAACTGGCGCGTCACCCGCGTGGACTTGCCGGGTCACGGCCGCAGCCGCGAGCTGCCGATGCCGGCCACACTGCCAGAGCTTGCGCGCCTGGTGGTGCAGGCTGCGCCACAGAGATCGGTATGGCTGGGATGGTCGCTGGGCGGTCTCGTGGCCTTGCGCGCCGCGCTGGATTTTCCGGAACGAATTGCCGCGCTGATCCTGGTGAGTGCCACGCCGCGATTCGTGAGCGCTGCCGATTGGCCTTGCGCGATGCCGCCGGCGCAGCTGACGCAGTTCATGACGGAACTTGAGACAGACTACTTCGGCACGCTGACGCGCTTCCTCGGTTTGCAGGTGCGCGGCGACGAGCACGCGCGTGACACGCTGCGTCAATTGCGCGTAGCTTTGCGGACCTGCGATGCGCCGCAGGCTGCGAGCCTTGCGGCGGGGCTGGAAATCCTGCGCGCTACGGATTTGCGCACCGAGGTGCCGAGACTTGCGCTGCCCGCATTGGTCATGGCCGGCGACTATGACCGGCTTACGCCGCCGGAAGCGGGCGCTTGGCTTGCCGGAATTGTCCGTGCTGCACGCCTCGTGCGCCTGTCCAAGGCGGCACACGCACCGTTCATTTCCCATGCGCAGAAATTCCTGGAGGCCTTGCAAGACTTTCTCGCCGGGCTCGCCGCCGCCGAGGCGCCCGCAGCGAACACGGCCGGTGTCCACCATGGATGAGTATTCACTTGACCGCCGGCAGTTGCGCGCGGCCTTCGAACGTGCGGCCCGCGGTTATGACCCTGCCGCCGTCCTGCAACGCGAAGTGGGTGCGCGCCTCCTGGAACGCCTGGAGCTCACCACGCTCAAGCCCGTAAGGATTCTGGATCTGGGCTGCGGTACCGGGCGGCAGTTGCGCGCGCTGCAGCGCCGGTATCCGGCGGCGCGGATCGTGGCAGCGGACCTGGCGATGAATATGTTGGCGGCGGCGCGACGTGCGCAGGGCTGGTTCCGGCGTCCGGCGTTGGCCTGCGCGGATGCGCTGCATCTGCCGTTTGTCACAGCCAGTTTCGATCTGGTGTATTGCAATCTGATGCTGCAGTGGTGCGACGAGCTCGATCGGGTCTTCACCGAATTGCGGCGTATCCTCAAGCCGCACGGGCTGCTGCTGTTCAGCAGCTTCGGGCCGGACACGCTCAAGGAATTGCGTGCCGCCTGGCGCGCGGTGGACGCCCGCGTCCACGTGCACCGTTTCATTGACATGCACGATATCGGCGACGCGCTGATCCGCACGAGATTCGTCGAGCCGGTGATGGACGTGGAGCATTTGACGCTGACCTATGCGGACCTGCGTGCGCTGATGGCCGACTTGAAAAAAATCGGCGCGCACAACGTTGCCGCCGGCCGGCCGCATAGCCTGGGTGGACGCCTGCGCCTGCGGGAACTCACGCAAGCCTATGAGCTGTTTCGCCGCGATGGCCGGCTGCCGTCCACTTGGGAAGTGGTGTATGGAACCGCCTGGACGCCGGCATACATTCCGGCGGACATGCTCACCCCCGAGGAGCGCCGCGCAGCGTTCCCCGAAATCCCGCCTGACGGGAGCCGGAGCTGATGCGCGGGCTGTTCGTCACCGGCACCGACACCGGTGTCGGCAAAACGCGGGTGGCCGCCGCCATGATTCGCGCGCTGGGGTGCGGTGGCTTGAAAACCGTGGGCATGAAACCCGTGGCCAGCGGTTCGGCGAGCAGCGCCAGGGGCTTGCGCAACGAGGATGCCCTGCTGTTGCAGGCGGTGGCGAATCTGCCGCGGTCTTACGAGCTGGTCAACCCTTACGCCTTCGCGCCGCCCATCGCACCGCACCTCGCGGCGCAGGAAGCCGGCGTCCGCATTGAGCTGGCGCACATCCTGGAAAGCTATCGCCGGCTTTGCGAGGGCGCCGACGCGGTCGTGGTCGAGGGAATCGGCGGCTGGCAGGTGCCGTTCGGAAATGCTTGGGGCCTGCCGGAGCTGGCGCGCGCATTCGGTTTGCCTGTGGTGCTGGTGGTGGGGCTGCGACTCGGCTGTCTGAATCACGCGCTGCTGAGCGCGCGCGCCATCCGCAGTGACGGCCTCCACTTGGCCGGCTGGGTGGCGAACGCCATTGATCCCGGCTTTGAACGCCGTGCCGAAAACCTGGCGACACTGGAGCGCAGCCTGAACGCTCCGCTGCTTGCCGATATCCCCTGGCAGCCGCAGCTCCCGGTCGAGACACTGGCGGCGCGCCTCGATCGGGCACTGCTGCTGAGTTTGTTGGACAACGCGGAATGAAGTGGTGCGCCGGGGATCCACCGCGGCGGTTTGACGTTACCATCAATTGCTTAACACGCTTTTTACCGCTGCTGCAACACTTTTAGCTCCGTAGTTTTGCCGCGATTTCAGGCGGGCTCCGTTGCGTGGCTGGGGGCCTTGCAGTAGCATACAACGCCAGTTTTCCGCCGGTTCCGGCCGCTATGCGCAGTGTTTGACGCGCCGGATTCTCAGGGATGGGGGTGGCACGGCGGGCACCCGCGAGGTGGTTGCGAGCATGCCGGCAATCAAGCTTGATGCCGCCACGCACCGTATCGTGATTGTCCCGAACTGCTCGATCAATGCGACGGGGTTGTGGCTTTTTTACATCAGCATCGCTGCGGTGACTCTGGCGCTGGCCGCGTGGTACACGTTGCACGGCTTCTGGCCGGTGCTGGGATTCGCAATTCTGGAGTTGCTGGCGCTGGGCTTGTGCCTGTGGGCCTGCTGGCGACGCGGTCGCTACGGCGAGGTGATCACCGTGAGCGGCGAGCAGGTGACGGTCGACAAGGGAGATCGCCGGCACCTGCAGCACCGGGAATTCAGCCGTTATTGGGCGCACCTGGTAGTGCATGATCCGGGCCTGCGGCTGTATCCGGCGCGGTTGTACATCCGCTCGCACGGTGAGGAATGCGAGATTGGTAGTTGCCTGACCGAGGCGGAGCGCGAGAGCCTGATGCACAGGCTTGCGCAGCTCATCGGTCCGGTGGGCACGGTCGGCGGCAGTTGAAGCGCGACACAATTCTGGTTTTCAGCAGGAGACACCAACGCATGTTTCTGAAGAACTCCAAGCACGTCCTGCGCGCTGCGCTGGCCGTCACGCTGGCTGCACTCTCGGGTTCAGCCTGGGCCGTGGACCTCAACATGCCCGTGGGTGTCACGCCCATCAGCCACGATGTCTACCACCTGCACATGTACGCCTTCTGGATGTGCGTGGGCATCGGCGTGGTGGTGTTCAGCTTGATGATCTTCGCGATGATCTTTCACCGCAAAGCCGCCGGCCACCAGGCCGCGCACTTTCACGAGAACACCCTGCTGGAAGTCGTGTGGACCATCATTCCCTTCATTATCCTGATTGCCCTCGCTATCCCCGCCGCCAAGGTGCTGGTGAAAATGACCAACACCAGCGATCCCGATCTGACCATCAAGATCGAGGGCTATCAGTGGAAGTGGCAATACGATTATCTGCAGCAGGGCTTCAGTTACTTCAGCATGCTGGCGGCCGACAGCGACGCCGCACGCATGCTGGATTCCAAAATCAGCCCCTTCAGCGTGCCGCATTACCTGCGCGACGTGGACCATCCCATGGTGGTGCCGACCGGCAAGAAAATCCGGCTGCTGATCACCGCCAATGACGTCATCCATTCCTGGTACGTGCCGGATTTCGCCTTCAAGGTGGACGCCATCCCGGGCTTCGTGAACCAGGGCTGGATCAAGATTGATGAGCCCGGCACCTATCGCGGCGGCTGCACCGAGCTCTGCGGCCGCGGCCATGGCTTCATGCCGATCGTGGTGGTGGCGGAGAGTCCGGCCGACTACCAGAAATGGCTTGCCGCCATGAAGGCCAGCAACGGGGTTTACATCAATCCCCAGACCCTGCAGCCGGAAAACACCGGCAGCCCGGTCGAGTACGCACCCGCACAACTGAATTTCAACACGCCCTCGGTGGCGCCGGTGTCGGCTGCCGGAGCCGCTCCCGCAGCACCTGCCGCGACGGCGGCAACGCCGGCGGCCAGCCCGGCCGCAGCCGCGCCCAAGCCAGCGGCGGCGGCTCAAGCCTGGACCATGGCGAGCGCCATGGCGCGCGGCAAACAGGTATTCGACAACAACTGCGCCTCCTGCCACATGCCGGACGGCAAGGGCAACTCGGCCATGGGCGTGCCGGCGATTGCTGGCGGTCCGGTGCCCAACGGCCCGCTGCACGAGCACATCGAGCTGGTGTTGCACGGCAAGGGCATTATGCCCGCCTGGGGCAACATCCTGAGCGACAGCGACCTGGCCGCGGTGATCACTTTCGAGCGCAATGCTTTCGGCAACCACGGCGGCGGTCTGGTGTCGCCGGCCGATATCGCCAAAGCCAAGACAGCACACTGAGTATCAGGTCGAGGAGAGCAGCATGAGTACGGTAGCCGTTGCCCACGAGTTCCACGCCGAGCAGCCGCGCGGCATCTGGCGCTGGATCACCACCACCAATCATAAGGATATCGGCACGCTGTATCTGTGCTTCAGTCTGCTGATGTTCTTCGTGGGCGGCGCCTTCGCCATGCTGATCCGCGCCGAGTTGTGGACCCCCGGCATGCAGCTCATGGATCCGGAATTCTTCAACGAGATGACCGCGTTCCACGGTCTGGTGATGATCTTCGGCGCCATCATGCCGGCGTTCGTGGGCCTGGCCAACTGGATGATCCCGATGATGATCGGCGCGCCCGACATGGCGCTGCCGCGCATGAACAACTGGAGCTTCTGGATTCTGCCCTTTGCCTTCATCCTGTTGCTGTCCACGCTGTTCATGCCGGGCGGCGCGGCCGGCGCCGGCTGGACCATGTATCCGCCGCTGTTCCTGCAGACCGGCATGGCCTTGCCGTTCCAGATTTTCGCGATTCACCTCATGGGCATCTCCTCGGTGATGGGCGGCATCAACATCATTGCCACGGTGCTGAACCTGCGCGCTCCCGGCATGTCGCTCATGAAGATGCCAATGTTCGTCTGGGCCTGGCTGATCACCGCCTATCTGCTGATTGCGGTGATGCCGGTGCTGGCTGGTGCCGTGACCATGATGCTCATGGACAAGTATTTCGGCACCAGCTTCTTCAACGCCGCGGGCGGCGGCGACCCGGTGCTCTACCAGCACGTGTTCTGGTTCTTCGGGCACCCCGAGGTGTACATCATGATTTTGCCGGCCTTCGGCATCATCTCGGAAATCATCCCGACCTTCGCGCGCAAGCCGCTGTTCGGCTATACCTCGATGGTGTTCGCCATCGCCTCGATCGCGTTCCTGTCGTTCATCGTGTGGGCGCACCACATGTTCACCGTGGGCATGCCGCTGGCTGCCGACCTGTTCTTCATGTTCACCACCATGCTGATCGCAGTGCCTACCGGGGTGAAAGTGTTCAACTGGACGGCCACCATGTGGCGCGGCGCGCTCACCTTCGAAACCCCGATGCTGTTCGCGATTGCCTTCGTGTTCCTGTTCACCATCGGCGGATTTTCCGGCGTGATGATGGCGCTGGTGCCCGCCGACTGGCAGTACCACCAGACTTATTTCATCGTGGCGCACTTCCACTACGTGCTGGTGACCGGCGCGGCCTTCGCCATCATGGGCGCGGTGTATTACTGGCTGCCGAAGTGGACCGGCCACATGTACAACGAGACTCTGGCCAAGTGGCATTTCTGGCTGAGCGCGATTTCCGCGAACGTGCTGTATTTCCCCATGCACTTCCTGGGGCTCGCGGGTATGCCGCGGCGCATTCCCGACTATCCGCTGCAGTTCACCGATCTCAATCAGGTGGTCTCGGTCGGGGCCTTCGTGTTCGGCGCGGCGCAACTGTTGTTCGTGGCCTGCATCATTTTGTGCGTGCGCGGCGGCAAGAAAGCCGAAGCCCGCGCCTGGGAAGGCGCCCGCGGGCTCGAATGGACGCTGCCCTCGCCGGCGCCGTATCACAGTTTCGGCGAGCCACCGGCGCCCAACCTCATCTGGACGCATCCGTACCAGGACGGTTGAGGAACCGGCCCGGTGCTGCCTGTCGCCGTGAGTGAGCCCGAACAGACGCCGCCGAGTCCGCGCCGGCAGCGTGCCGCGGTGCGCACCGCGATCATCGCGGCGCTCGTGGCCCTGGGGTTCTACGTGGGCTTTTTCCTGTTCATGCATTACGCGCGCCGATGAACCCGCCGCGTCGCATCAAACACCGCAAACTTGCCGTCAGCCTGCTGCTGGTGACGCTGCTGATGTTCGGTTTCGGTTTCGCGCTGGTGCCGATGTACAACGCCTTTTGCCGGCTGACCGGCCTGAACGGTCGCGGGGTGGACGCCGTGGCCGCGACGTATGCCGGCGACGTGGATCGCAGTCGCACGGTGCTGGTGCAATTCGTGGCCACCACCGGTTCCGGCCTGCCGTTTGATTTCCGTCCCGAGGTCGGCAGCCTGCGGGTGCATCCGGGCGAGCTGTATGCCGCAAGCTACTACGCGGCCAACCGCAGCGACGCGCGCGTGCGCGCGCAGGCGGTGGTGAGTTACGCGCCGGGGCGCGCGGCACGCTACGTGCACAAGACCGAATGTTTCTGCTTCACGCAGGAGAACTTCGCGCCCGGCGAGGTCCGGCAGTTGCCCGTGAAGTTTTACCTGGACCCGGCGCTGCCGCGCGACGTGAACGTGGTGACCGTGGCTTACACTTATTACAATGTCACCCCCGACGGCGCCACCGCGGCGCGCGGTGACTGATTGGCGATTCCCATGACCGCAACCCGAGAGTACCGGAGATAACCATGTCAGCAGAGGCACACGCCGGCAGTCGCTATTACCTTCCGCACGGCACCCACTGGCCGATCATGGGCTCGCTGGGCCTGTTCAGCGCCGCGGTGGGCGGGGCGCTGTGGCTAGAAGATGTGGGCCTGGGCAAGTACCTGTTCCTATTGGGACTGATCATCATCTGCCTGATGATGTTCGGCTGGTTCGGCACCGTGATCCGCGAGAGCCTGAGCGGCAGCTACAACGCGCAGGTGGACCGCTCGTTCCGCTGGGGCATGACCTTCTTCATTTTCTCCGAGGTCATGTTCTTCGGTGGCTTCTTCGGCGCCTTGTTCTTCGCGCGGGTGTTCGTGGAGAACTGGCTCGCGGGCGGCAGCAACAGCCTGTTCACCAACCTGATCATCTGGAAGGGCTACGAGCCGGTGTGGCCGTCGAACGGCCCCGGCAACATCGGCGGCAGTTTCGAGGGCATGAGCGCCACCGGTATCGCCGCGCTCAACACCCTGATCCTGCTGACCAGCGGCCTGACCGTGACCATCGCGCACTGGGGCCTGAAGGAAGGCAATCGCAAGAAACTCTGCCTGTTCCTGCTGTTCACCATCATTCTGGGTTTCAGCTTCGTGATTCTGCAGGGCCACGAATACATCGACGCTTATACCAGGCAGAACCTGACGCTCGGTAGCGGCATCTACGGCTCGACCTTCTTCATGCTCACCGGCTTTCACGGTCTGCACGTGACCATCGGCGCCATCATGCTCACGGTGATCCTGATCCGCGCGCTGCGCGGGCATTTCACCGCCGAGCACCACTTCGCCTTCGAGGCGGTCAGCTGGTACTGGCACTTCGTGGACGTGGTGTGGCTCGGGCTGTTCATTTTCGTGTACTGGCTCTGAGCCCGGCGGATGATTTTTTACCGGCGAAGCGCTGCGTTGGCAGCGCTTCGTGTTTTTCGCGGTCGGCGGCGCGCTCAGCGGTGCGGCGGCAGCAGGCCGTGCGGATGCAGCCAGCCGGTCCAGTAACCGATCATGAGCACCGCGAACAGAATCAGCGAAATGGCGATGCGCAGGGTGAGCGCCTTGACTGCGCGCGTGGACTGGCCGCGATCATGCAGCATGTAGTAGAGCCCGGAAAACAGGCTCACCACGATCACCAGCAGGATCGCCAGCACCACGATGTCGGGGAAGTTGATGGTCATGGGCGTTTACGCTCGCCGCCGGCGCTGACGGCGGGATTGGCGTTGCGGCCGGCAAGTTAGCACGCGTGCATGCGCATAGGCAAATGGCAGTTCCATCCGACGTTGTGGCCGACCGTGGCCACGGTGATCCTGCTGCCGCTGCTGATTGCGCTCGGCATCTGGCAGCTGCAGCGCGCCGACTACAAGCGCCAGTTGCTCGCCGAGTATCACGCGGTCACTACCTTGCCGCCGCTGTCGCTGAATGCCGCGCTCGCGGACGGCAGTTTTGCCAGGCTGCCGCGTTACCGGCACGTCGAGGCGCAGGGGTATTTCGACGCCGGCCGCCAGGTACTGCTGGACAACATGCAGCAGGGCAGTGAGGTCGGTTATCAGGTATTGACGCCGCTGGTGCTGCAGCCGGGCGGACAAATCCTGCTGGTGGATCGCGGCTTCGTGGCGCGCACGCCGGGCGTGAAGACGCTGCCGCAGGTGAACGTGGCCGCGGGTGCGCGCAGTGTCGCGGGCGTGCTCGGCATTCTGCCGGTGCCCGGCATCCGCCTCGGCCGTGCGCAAGCGCCGGCCGGCTGGCCGAAGCTCATGCTGTATCCCACGCATGCGACGCTAGCGCAGGTGTACGGCGCGCAGTTGCTGCAGCCGGTATTGCTGCTGGATGCGGATCAGCCGGACGGCTGGGTGCGCGACTGGCGCCCCAACATCGGCTTTCCGCCAGTGCGCCACGACGCCTACGCGCTGCAGTGGTTCGCGCTGGCGCTAGCGCTGGTGATTATCTGGATCGTGGTGAACAGCAAACGGATCAAGCATGATGCAAACTCCTGAACCCGTACCGCCGGCGCTGCCCGCCAGGAAGCCGCCGTGGCTGCTGATCGGCATCCTGGCCGCGGTGTTCGTGTTGCCGGTGGCGGCCGCCTGGCTGCTGTACCTCAACATCGATCACGTGCACTTCAATACCAACCAGCATGGCGAATTCGTAAAACCCGCGCGCCCACTCGCGCTGGCGACGCTGCCTCTGCCGCTGGCCGGCGGCACGCTGGCGCCGAACTATTTCAAGGGCCGCTACACGCTGGTGTATCTGAGCGCCGCGGTGTGCAATCCCGATTGCGAAGAGGCACTGATTCTCACGCGCCAGACGCGCATCGCGCTCGGCCAGAAGATCGAATCTGCGCAGCGCCTGTATCTGGCGGAGGGTGTGCCCGCCAATCCCGCCAAACTTCTGCGCGAGCAGCCGGACCTCACGGTGGCGGATGTCTCGGGAGCGGCCGGCGAGGATTTCATCCGCCAGTTCAGCCTTGACGGCCGTTCCGCGCCGGACGTCGGCAAGTACATTTACCTCGTGGACCCGCGCGGCTTTTACATCATGCGCTATTCGATTTCCGGTCCGCCCGAGGGCTTGCTCAAGGACTTGCAGCATCTGCTCGGCCAGGGCGGGGGCATGTAGTGGGGCGCAAGTGGTACGTGTATCTCGCGCTGCTGGCGGCGCTGCTCGCGCTCGGCGTGATCGTGCTCGGCGCCTATGTGCGCCTGTCGCAGGCCGGACTCGGTTGTCCCGACTGGCCGGGCTGCTACGGGCATCTGAGCGTGCCCGACACGCACGCAGCGGTCGCGCGTGCCGATGCGCTGTACGCCGGCCGGCCGCTACACGCGGCGCGCGCTTGGAAGGAAATGATTCACCGCTATTTCGCCGGCAGTCTCGCGGTGTTGATCCTGATTCTGGCGCTCGCCGCCTGGTGGCTGCGCATCGCCGGCAGAGCTAAGAACTCCGCTGCCTCCGGAAGCGGACAGGCTGCGGGTGTGCAAGCCGTGGTCTTGCCCTCGCTCGCGCTGCTCACGGTCATCTTCCAGGCCTTGCTCGGCATGTGGACGGTGACGCTGCTGCTGTTTCCGCCCGTGGTCATGGGTCATCTGCTCGGCGGTTATCTGACCTTTGCGCTGCTGGTATTGCTGGTGCTGCAAACCGGCGGCTGGCTGCGGGCCGCCGATAGCGCGGGTACGGCGCTGCGCTGGCTCGCCGGCGTCACGCTCGTGGTGCTGGTCTGCCAGATCGCGCTCGGCGGCTGGGTGAGCAGCAACTACGCCGGCATCGCCTGCCCGGATTTCCCCACCTGTCAGGGTCAGTGGTGGCCGCCGATGGATTTCCACGACGCCTTTTCCTGGCAGGGTCTGGGGCCGGATTATCAGGGCGGCCTGCTAAGCGACCCGGCGCGCGTGGCGATCCACGTCACGCATCGCCTGGGCGCGCTCGCGACCTTGGTCATGGTCATCGTGACGGGCTTGCTGTTTCTCATCAAGGGCCGGCGCAGGGCGCTAAAATGCCTGGGCGCGCTGGCCATCCTGCTGGTGCTTGCCCAAGTGGGCATCGGCGTGAGCATGGTGCA
>JAGXAL010000136.1 GCA_018971605.1 Natronospirales bacterium
ATGCGCCGCGACTTCACCTACATAGACGACATCGTGGAAGGCGTGGTGCGGGTGATGGCGAAGCCCGCAGTTTCCGATCCCCAATGGTCGGGGGAGCGCCCCGATCCGGCCACCAGCCGCGCGCCGCATCGCGTGTACAACATCGGCAATAACCGGCCGGTGGAGCTGGGTTACCTCATCGAGGTGCTGGAAAAGGCGCTGGGACGCAAGGCCAAAAAGAATCTTCTGCCGATGCAGCTCGGGGACGTGCCCGCGACCTACGCCGACATCGACGATCTCGAAGCTGCCGTCGGCTTCCGGCCGCGCACTTCAATTGAAGACGGCGTGCAGCGTTTCGTGGATTGGTACCGGTTGTACTACCGCGGGTGACACAGGCTTGCGCGCAGCACGGAATCTGCGCTCAGCGACTCGCCGCTTGACGTCGTTTCTGGCTATCGAAGTGTTGCTCGCCGCGCTCCAACACCGGTTTCAGGAAGCGGCCGGTATATGAATTTGGACTACGCACAATGTCCTCGGGTGTGCCGGTCGCGACCACCGTGCCGCCGCAGTCGCCGCCCTCGGGGCCCAAGTCGATCACCCAGTCGGCGGTCTTGATCACGTCGAGATTGTGTTCGATCACGATCACGGTGCTGCCGCCGTCGCGCAACTGCTTCAGCACCCGCAGCAGTTGATCGATGTCGTGGAAGTGCAGCCCGGTGGTGGGCTCATCCAATATATACAGGGTACGGCCGGTGTCGCGCTTGGAGAGTTCGCGCGAAAGTTTCACGCGCTGGGCTTCGCCGCCGGAAAGCGTGGTGGCGTTCTGCCCGAGCTTCACATAGCTCAAGCCCACCGCCATCAGCGTCTCGAGCTTGTGCGCCACGGCTGGAATCGCGCTGAACAAGCGGGCGGCGTCCTCCACGGTCAGGTCCAGCACTTCGCTGATGTTCTTGCCCTTGAAACGGATGTCGAGCGTCTCGCGGTTGTAACGCTTGCCCTTGCACACGTCGCAGGCCACGTACACGTCCGGCAGGAAGTGCATCTCGACCTTGATGACGCCGTCGCCCTGGCAGGCTTCGCAGCGCCCGCCCTTGATGTTAAAGCTGAAACGTCCCGGCGTGTAGCCGCGTGCGCGCGCTTCCGGAACTTCGGCAAACAGCTCGCGGATCGGCGTGAACAGGCCGGTGTAGGTGGCGGGATTCGAGCGCGGCGTGCGCCCGATGGGTGACTGGTCGATGTCAATCACCTTGTCGATCTGCTCCAGCCCCTCGACACCTTCGCAGGCCGCGGGTTCACCGGAGGCGTCGTTCAGCTTGCGCGCGGCGTAGCGGTACAGCGTGTCGTTTACCAGCGTGGATTTTCCCGAGCCGGACACGCCGGTCACGCAGGTCATGAGGCCCACCGGAATTTCCACGTCGATGTGTTTCAGATTATTGCCGTGCGCCTGGCGGATGTGCAGTGTATGTTTCGCGTCGAAGGGCAGGCGCAGGGATGGGATTTCGATGCGCCGCCGCCCCGCGAGATACTGGCCGGTAAGCGAGGCCGGGTTCGCGATGATGTCGGCGGGCGTGCCCTGGGCCACCACTTGACCGCCGTGTGCACCTGCGCCCGGCCCCATGTCGAGCACGTGGTCGGCGTGGCGGATAGCCTCTTCGTCGTGTTCCACCACGATCACGGTGTTGCCGAGGTCGCGCAGGTGCGTGAGCGTCGCGAGCAGGCGCGCGTTGTCGCGCTGGTGCAGGCCGATGGAAGGTTCGTCGAGAATGTACATCACGCCCACCAAGCCGGAGCCGATCTGGCTCGCCAGGCGGATGCGCTGGGCCTCACCGCCCGAGAGCGTCTCGGCGCTGCGGTCAAGGCTCAGGTAATCGAGCCCCACGTTCACCAGGAACGACAGGCGCTCGCGGATTTCCTTGACGATCTTGTTGGCGACCTCGCCGCGCCAGCCGCTCAGCGCAAGTTTCCGGAAAAATTCCAGGGCGCTGCCCACCGAGCGGCGCGTGACCGCCGGCAGGTTTTCACCGCCCACGAACACGTAGCGCGCTTCTTTCCTGAGCCGCGTGCCGCCGCACTCCGGGCAGGGCTGGCTCGACAGAAACTTGGCCAGCTCCTCGCGCACAATCTGTGATTCGGTCTCGCGGTAACGGCGCTGCATGTTCGGGATCACGCCTTCGAAGGCATGACGGCGCGTGAGCGTGCTGCCGCGCTCGTTCACGTAGCGGAAGCTGATTTGCTCGCCGTGGCTGCCGTAGAGCACGATCTGCCTGATTTTTTCCGGCAACTCGACGAAGGGCGTTTCAATGTTGAATTTGTAGTGCCGGGCCAGGCACTGCAGCAACTGGAAATACCACACGTTGCGCCGGTCCCAGCCGCGCACCGCGCCGCCCGCGAGCGACAAATGCGGATGCGCCACGATGCGCGCCGGATCGAAGAATTGCTTGACGCCCAGGCCATCGCAGGCCGGGCAGGCACCCACCGGATTGTTGAAGGAGAACAGCCGCGGCTCGAGTTCCGCGAGGCTGTAGCCGCAGACCGGGCAGGAAAACTTCGCCGAGAACACCAGCGGCTCGCGCCGGGGCTCGTCCATGAAGGCGATCCGGGCGCGGCCGTCGGCGAGGCGCAGCGCGGTTTCGAAAGATTCCGTGAGGCGCAGGCTCACATCCGGCCGCAGTTTGAAGCGGTCCACCACCACTTCGATGTTGTGCTTGCGGCGCAGGTCGAGCTTCGGCGCGTGATCGAGTTCCACCACCTCGCCGTCAATGCGCGCGCGCACGAAGCCCTGGGCGCGCAATTCCGCGATGAGTTCCAAGTGTTCGCCCTTGCGTTCCTCGACGACGGGCGCAAGCAGCAGCAGTTTGCTGTCCGCCGGCAAGGCCATCACCTGGTCCACCATCTGGCTCACGGTCTGGGCGGCGAGGTCGATGCCGTGCTCAGGACAGCGCGGAATGCCGGCGCGCGCGTACAGCAGGCGCAGGTAATCATAGATTTCGGTGACCGTGCCCACGGTGGAGCGCGGGTTGTGCGAGGTGGATTTCTGCTCGATTGAGATCGCCGGCGACAGTCCTTCGATGTGATCCACGTCCGGCTTTTCCATCACCGACAGGAACTGACGCGCGTAGGCCGAGAGCGATTCCACATAGCGGCGCTGGCCCTCGGCGTAGATGGTGTCGAAGGCGAGCGAGGACTTGCCCGAGCCGGACAGGCCGGTGATCACGATCAGCCGGTCGCGCGGCAGGTCCACGTCGATGTTGGCGAGATTGTGGGTGCGCGCCCCACGGATGCGGATGCTGTCCATTTGAGCCCGAAAAGTGCGAACCGCTTACTATACGCCGCGCGTCAAGTGCGGCGCAAAGCGGTGGACGGGATTGTTGGACGCGCAGCCTGCCCACCTGTTTTTTGAAAAGCAGATTCGGGGTGGAGTTATGGATTCGGCGCCCCATTCGCCGTTTGCCAAATGAGAGGCGAAAACATAGTCATGGTGGTGCCGAGCAAACCGCTGCCGCGTTGACGCCGTTACTACGACGTATATACAATCCAGCCAACCAGAGGCCCGCTGCGGAGTTCATCATCATGGCCGAGCCTGCAAAATTTGCCACCACCATCCAGCCTTGGGGGAACAGCTTGGGCTTGAGGATCACCCGTCCCTTGGGGAATATGGCGCGTCTCAGGAAGGGCTCGAAAGTGACCATCGAAGTTGTGAAGGAGGGCTTGTTGGTGAAGCCC
>JAGXAL010000137.1 GCA_018971605.1 Natronospirales bacterium
TGACCGGCATGGACATGGCGTTGCCCATGAACACCGGCGCCGAGGGCGTGGAGACCGCACTCAAGGCCGCTCGCAAATGGGGCTATAAGGTCAAACGCATTCCTGAAGGCAAGGCCGAAATCATCGCCTGCGAAGGCAACTTCCACGGCCGCACCATCGCTATCGTCGGCATGTCGAGCGAAGCGCAGTACAAGGACGGCTTCGGTCCGTTCCCCGCTGGATTCAAAGTGATTCCCTACGGCGATGCCGCAGCCCTCGAAAAAGCCATCACACCCAACACGGCCGCATTCCTGGTGGAACCGATTCAGGGCGAAGCCGGCATCAGAGTGCCGCCCGCGGGCTATCTCGCCAAATGCGCTGAGCTTTGCAAGAAGCACAACGTTTTGTTGATCTGCGATGAAATCCAGACCGGCCTCGGCCGCACCGGCAAGCTCTTGGCCTGCCAGCACGAGAATGTCAAGCCCGACGGCCTGATTCTCGGCAAGGCATTGGGCGGCGGTCTGCTACCAGTTTCAATGTTCCTCGCGCGAAAAGATGTCATGGCGGTATTCACGCCCGGCGACCACGGCAGTACCTTCGGCGGCAACCCGCTCGCCGCGGCGGTGGGCCTCGAAGCCCTGAACGTGATGATGGAAGAAAAACTTTCGGAGCGCTCCGCTGAAATGGGCGCTTATCTATTGGAGAAATTGCACACGCTCAGAAGTCCGCTGATCAAGGACCTGCGCGGCAAAGGTTTGTTCGTCGGCATTGAATTCGATCCGCGCAAAGCCAGCGCCCGCGCCGTCTGCGAACATCTCATGGCTCACGGCATCCTGAGCAAGGAAACCCACGAAACCGTGGTGCGCCTCGCACCGCCGCTCGTTATCACCCGCGAACAGATTGACTGGGCGGTGGAGCGAATTGATCTGGTGCTCAAGGAAATCGGCAAAGTACGCGCGACGGGTTGATTGTTACCGACTGTTCCACGTACAAGTAAAATACGCAAAACGCAGCTGCCTAAGCCAATGCCTGCCACTAAACGGTTGGGCGGGGTGGCGCCCAAGTGCTACCATGGTCCACAGCCAGCCCGATCAGAGCACTTGAGTCATGGAACAGATCATCAACTTACATATTGAGAAGCTTCCGGAGGGTGTTTATCTCGCCACCTCGGAGGATGTTCCGGGCTTGGTCGCACAAGGCAGAACCGTAAACGAAACCGTTGAAATTGCGCGTGATGTCGCAAAAAAGCTGCTCGAAGCACGCATAGAGCGCAATGACCCACCGCCCCTCAAAACCATCGGCAAATCACTGGACTATCCGCTGATCGTGGGTTTCTAATGGGCCGTCTAAGCGGCCTCCGGTATCGGGATATCGTTCGCCGACTCAGGCAGTTCGACTTTCAATTTGATCGCCAAGCGGCTGGCAGCCATGAAATCTGGTTCAATCCGCAAACACATCGCTACACCACCATTCCCAACCATCCGGGCGACATGCCCGAGGGTACTTTGCGCGCGATATTGCGCCAAGCCGGGATCGAGCCGGATGAATTCCTAAAAAGGAAGTAAGCTCAAGCCGTGTCAACATGAATATCAAGCTCATTCGCAACGAGGCTGACTACCAGAGCGCCCTGCACGAAGTAGAAACACTGTGGGAAGCACCCGAGGGCAGTGACGAAAGTGATCGGCTGGAAATTCTGACACTGCTAATCCAGAACCACGAGACGGAGCACCATCCCGTCCGCGATCCTGATCCCATCACCCTGTTGGAGCATGTCATGGACACACGCGATCTGTCACGCAAAGACCTTGAACCCTACATCGGTTCGCGCGCGCGTGTATCCGAAGTGTTGAACCGGCAGCGGGCGCTCACCCTGGACATGATCCGCCGCCTCTCGAAAGGACTGGGATTGCCGGCCGACGTTCTGGTCAAGCCGTATCGGCTGAAACACAAAGCGGCTTAAGGAAACTCACGAAACCGTGGTGCGCCTCGCCCCGCCGCAGGTCACCCCTGCAGTGTGGCCAGCGCTACTTTCGCCTTGAACGCCGCCGAATGATTCCTGCGTGATCGTCTGCTCATAGTGACTCCTCATAACATCGGGCGATATCTTCGCCCCCACGAGCAGAGTTGTCACTTATCCAATTGTCTCAAAAACCGGGGCCACCTTTGTCTAATTGCAATTGATGCCATTTATCCCCAAAGCGTGCTTGATGGATCTCGGCAGGGGCGTGTTCTAGTAAAAATGCTCAATCATGACGGCAAATTTACTTATCCAGCTGTGGAAAAGTCGAGTGGCTATAAAGATATTGATGCAGCGGCAATTAAAACTATGGCAATAACGCCGTTGCCACCTGCGCTAGGTATGGGTGGGTCGGTGGTTTTGCCAGTAACCCTCACACAGGCAGGTATAGACCCGGTTCTCTATTCAAATTATGAAGCCAAATTATATGCAGCAATCCAGAAAGCCATGGTCATTCCAAAACATGTTCTGATCTACGGCTCCAAGGGACCTGACAAGGCAACTGCTTCCTTCAAATGTCTGAATGGACACGCAATGGATATTAAAATCATAAAATCAAATAATGATACTTATGAAGACGCTGCGGCGATTACAGCCATCAAAAAAGCTCGGTGTCCGCCCACCCCGCAGAAATTTACTGGAATCACCATGCCATTTACAGTCACTCTCAATTTTGCACTACCTTGAACTTTTACCTTGCTTTCACGCCGGCATGGCGCGGTCTTCCGACAGGTACAGCAATCCCCGGACATGGCGGTAGATGTACCAGATCCACACAATCGCAAATGCGATCCAGCCGACGACGAATCCGACCAGCAAGAAATAGCTCAAGCCAATCAAGACACACCATAGAATCGCCCACCAGAAGCTGCGGATCATCCAGGAATGGTGGCTGTCCATGGCGACGCCGTCGTCGCCGCGTTTCACGTAGTTAATGATGAGCGCCACGATGCTCAGGATGCCGGTGATGGCGCCGAGCAGATGCAATACATACGCCACGATGGTGATGCCGTGACCTTTTTCAGCGGTGCTCATATAACCGTCCTCCCGAAGATACCCTGCGATTTATGCCACCATGACATCTTGTAGGAGCGATCGTCTCGATCGCGATACAAAATCATCGCGGCGAATATCGCCGCTCCTACAATCATATCCTGCACTCGACCTTCCTCAGCCTGCATGGGGCACGGCGCTAGGGAATTCAAGACGCACGCGCCGGTTCTGCTTACCTTTCTTTTCGATCTTGGTGATGCTGACCTCGCCGATTTCGCCGATGTGCGCCAGATGCGTGCCGCCGCAGGGTTGCAGATCAATGCCCTCTATGTTCACCAGCCGGATGCGGCCGACGCCGCGCGGCGGGTGCACCGACAAGGTTTTAACGAGTTCCGGCTGTGCGTCCAGTTCGGCATCGGTAATCCAGCGAAATGACACCGGCGCATCGCGCGCTATCAGTTCCCGCAGTTTTGCGTTCACTTCATTTGTATCCGGGGTTTCCGGCAAATCGAAATCCAGGCGGCCGTAACCGTCGCCCACCTGCCCGCCGGTCACGGGCGCGATAATCACCGCACTCAACAAATGCAAACAGGTGTGCATGCGCATCAGCCGGTAACGCCGCTGCCAGTCAATCTCTGCGGTGACGTGCATGCCCGGCCGCAGCCAGCTCGCCTCTTCCGCCGGCAG
>JAGXAL010000138.1 GCA_018971605.1 Natronospirales bacterium
TGGTGCGCAACAACCCCTACAAGGGCGGCTACATCACCGATCACTACGGCAAACCGCCGGTGGTCGAGGCGCTGCAGATCGAGATGGCCGAGCGTGTGTACATGGACGAGAGCAACCCGGCGGGGGCGCTGCAATATGCGCACTTCTACCCAGCCAAAGAAAAAATCTGCGCTGCGCTGGAAGCAATCAACGCGGCCGGCTTGCAGCGCTCCAAGTATCCGTGATTAACACCAGATAAAAAACGGGCGACGTGAGAACGTCGCCCGTTTCATTTCGATGTGAATCTCAGGGTTTGACGAACTTGATGGTCATACGGTCGGATTCACCGATGGCCTGCATTTTTGCGTGGTCACTTTCCGGGCCCGACAGGTCCGGCGGCAGCATATGCACGTTGATGTCTTCGGGATCCTTGGGGTTGGCGTTGATTTCCGAGACGCCGGCAATCCGGAAGCCCGCCCTCAGCCCGGCTTCGAGGATGTAATCCTCGGGAATGCGGTGCAGTGTCTTCGAGCTTTCCACGGCATCCGCGAAAGGTCTGGCGCGATGCTCGGTGAAACCGAATACGCCGCCCGGCTTGAGCACGTTGAACGCCGCCTTGAACACCGCATCCAGCGTGGCCGGGCTGTGGTCCAGCCAGTCATGCGCGTTGCGGAAGGTGAGCACCATGTCGGCGGAATTGTCCGGCCCGAGCTTCACCTGCTCAGGCGGTGCGAACGGCACCATCTTTTCGATGTGTCCGTACACGGACGGGTCCGCCTTGAGCTTGGCGTCATACGCGCTCACCATCCGGCGCATGAAATTGCTCTTGGTGTTCATGGACGCGGTGGCTTCGATCAAATGGCCGTGGTCATACAGGAAAGGTGCGAGAATTTCCGTGTACCAGCCGCCGCCGGGTTCCAGCTCGATCACCGTCATGTCCGGGCGGATGCCGAAGAATTCCAGGGTTTCGATGGGATGGCGGTATTGATCACGCGCCTTGTGGGCGGCGGAACGCCAACTGCCATTCACGGCTTCCTGCAGCAGTGTGTGCGTATTGTCGGAAGGCGCGATGGGACCGGCGTGGGCGGCGTTGAATGCCAGCAGACTGCCGGCCAGCAAGCACAAAATCCGGGCGGGGCGATGCAACATGGCTCATTCCTCCGTAAAATAGGCGCGCATACTATAACGCAGGCCAGCCGCTTTGGCCTGTGATTATGCCAAGTAGAGTGCAATCTCAAGATTTCATTCCTTACTTTTTGCCACTGGACCTGTCGGAAAAAGCGCATGCCCCACGAGAGATTTACCTTTGTCTTGCGGTCCACCCGCATGGTGACGCCGCGCGTGCGCCAGTTCAATTTCCGGCGTGAGGACGGTGCGCCGTTTCACTATGCGCCCGGGCAGTTTGTCACCCTGCACATGCCGCATGCCGACAAGGAGCTGCGCCGCAGTTACAGCATTGCCGCGAGTCCCGACGGCGACAACGACGTGGAGCTGGCCATAACATACGTGGACGGCGGGCGCGGCACCGGGCTGCTGTTCGCGATGCAGCCGGGCGCACGCGTGCAGGCGACCGGGCCCTTCGGCAAATTCCAGTTGCGTGAGGATTCACTGCAGCGCGATTTGCTGGTGGCGACCGGCACCGGCATTGCGCCGTTCCGCGCCATGCTGCCGCAATTGCGCAAGCGCCTGAACGGCGACGGCCATGAGGCGGTGCTGCTGATGGGCGTGCGCGGACCGGACGAGCTCTTGTACGGTGAGGACATGCTGCAACTGGCGCGTGAGAACCCGCACTTCCAGTTCATCACCAGTTACAGCCGCCGGCTTTCGGATCCGCCGGCGGCGCACGAACGCAAAGGCTACGTGCAGGACCATCTGATGGAACTCCGTCCTGATCCCAAACGTGACATCGTGTACCTGTGCGGCAACCCGGGCATGATTGACGACGCCGTGGCCAAGCTCAAAGCCGTGGGCTTCGAGACGCACAACCTGCGGCGCGAAAAGTTCGTTTCCTCGAACTGAGCCGGTCCCGGGGCGCGTGCCCCGTTAGCCAGTCCGGCTCGGGGCGTGTGCCGGCGGAGCCTGCCGCCGGTATCGCGTGAACCCCCGGGGCGCGACCTGAAATCTTCGCTGCGGAGTGCTAGCCTTGTGCTCCGTGGTTTCCAGCAAACTCGTCAAAGCCCCGCGCGCCGCGCCGCCGGGCCGGATCGTGGGTATCCGGTGAGCGGCCTGTTCAAGTCGCGCCATTCGCCGCCGGGCGCCAAGCGCCCGGCGCTGGGGGATTACACCACCGCGAACTATCGGATGGTGCTGCTGTCGATCATGGCGGTGCCGATCGGCGCAGCCGGCGCAGGCATCGCCTGGATTCTGGTGCGGCTCATCGGCTTCATCACCAACCTCTCCTTTTATCACACCGTTTCTTTCGCCTTCAATTTTCCGTCCAACGAAACCGTCGGCTGGATGGCGTTCATCCCGCCCATCGTGGGCGGATTGCTGATCGGCGTGATGGCGCGCTACGGCTCGGAAAAAATCCGCGGGCACGGCATTCCTGAAGCCATCGAGGCGATTCTCCTGAACCGCAGCATCATCGAGCCACGCGTGGCGGTGATCAAGCCGATCGCGTCGGCGATTGCCATCGGCACCGGCGGGCCGTTCGGCGCCGAAGGCCCGATCATCATGACCGGCGGCGCGTTCGGCTCGCTGTTCTCGCAGTTGTTCAAGCTTTCGACGATGGAGCGCAAGACGCTGATGATCGCCGGCGCCTCGGCGGGCATGGCCGGGATTTTCGCCACGCCGATTGCCGCGACCTTGATTGCGGTCGAGCTGCTGTTGTTTGAATGGCGGCCGCGCAGCTTCATCCCGGTAGCGATGGCGGCGGCGGCAGCGGCCATCGTGCGCGAGCCGCTGCTCGGCGCCGGTCCGCTGTTTGCCTATCACTCGGGACTCATGCCGTTCTGGGGCTTGCTGATCTGCATCCCGGTGGGGATCACCGCCGGTTTGCTCTCCGGCCTGCTCACCTGGCTCACTTACCGTTTCGAAGACGGCTTCGGCAAGCTGCCGGTGCACTGGATGTGGTGGCCGGCGCTCGGAGGCGTGCTGATCGGCGTGGCCGCGATGATCGAGCCGCGCGCGCTGGGCGTCGGGTACGACGTGATCCGCGACCTGCTGGCCGGCAACCTGGTGTTCAGCACGGTGCTGGTGCTGTTGATCGTGAAGTCCTTGCTGTGGGCCTCGACACTCGGCTCCGGCACTTCTGGCGGCGTGTTGGCGCCGCTGCTCATCATGGGCGGCGCCATGGGCGCGCTGGAAGCGCGCATCATCCCGGTGGGCGACCCGACGCTGTGGGCGCTGATCGGCATGACCGCGGTGCTCGGCGGCACCATGCGTTCGCCGTTCACCTGCATCATCTTCGCGCTCGAGCTCACGCATGACATGAACGCGGTGCTGCCGCTCACCATCGCGACCTTCGTGGCTGCGGCCTGTACGGTGTTGATGCTCAAGCGCTCGGTGTTGACCGAAAAAATCTCGCGTCGCGGCCATCATGTGACGCGCGAGTACTCCACCGATCCGCTGGAGACCATGTTTGTCGAGGATCACATGACCCGCGACGTGCGCAGCCTCGCGGGCAACATGACGGTCGGCGACGCGTTGCGCTTCTTCGATGAGCACATGCAACCGCCGCCGCACGTGGACGA
>JAGXAL010000028.1 GCA_018971605.1 Natronospirales bacterium
CTGCCGAAGGGTGTGGAGATGGTCATGCCCGGGGACAACATCAAGATGGTGGTCTCGCTCATCAGCCCGATCGCCATGGAGGACGGGTTGCGGTTTGCCATCCGCGAGGGCGGCCGCACCGTCGGCGCCGGCGTGGTGGCGAAGATTATCGAGTAAGGCATATGGCTACTGAAACCATCCGCATCCGCCTCAAGGCCTTTGATTACCGGCTGATCGACAAGTCGGCCAAGGAAATCGTCGAGACCGCCAAGCGCACCGGCGCCCAGGTTAAGGGCCCGATTCCGCTGCCGGTAAAGATGGAGCGCTTTACGCTGCTGGTATCGCCGCATGCCGACAAGGACGCGCGCGACCAGTACGAAATCCGCACCCACAAGCGTCTGATGGACATCGTCAACCCCACGGACAAGACCGTGGATGCCCTGATGAAGCTCGATTTGCCGGCGGGCGTGGACGTGCGCATCAAGGTCAACTGAGGCCCTTGGGCCCCTGTTTCGGGGCCGGACAGGCTGGTATAATTCGCGGCTCGCTGCGGCCCGGTGGGGGCACCTCCATCGGGCCGCGTGTAATTTAACGTGCTGCCGGCCAATCGCAGTCGGCAGCGGATGAGGACTACAAAATGGCTCTCGGCGTAATCGGTCGCAAATGCGGCATGACCCGCGTTTTCCTGGAAGACGGCGTGTCCGTGCCAGTGACCGTTATTGAAGTCGAACCCAACCGCATCACCCAGGTGAAAACCGCGGAATCCGACGGTTACCGCGCCGTGCAGGTGACCGCGGGCAGCCGCCGCGCGAGCCGCGTGGGCAAGGCGCTCGCCGGCCATTTTGCCAAGGCCGGCACCGGTGCCGGACGCATATCGGGCGAGTTCCGTCTGGCGGCCAACGAAGGTGCGGATTTGAAGCCCGGCGGCGAAATCAAGGTGGATATCTTCAAGCCCGGCGAAAAGGTTTCGGTGACCGGCACGAGCCTCGGCAAGGGCTTCCAGGGCACCATCAAGCGCCATCATTTCACCATGGGCGATGCGACCCACGGCAACTCGCTGTCGCACCGCGCGCCCGGCTCGATCGGCCAGCGCCAGACGCCGGGACGCGTATTCCCCGGCAAAAAAATGTCGGGCCACCTGGGCAGCGCACGCCGTACCGCGCTCGGACTCGAAGTGGTGCGCGTGGACGCGGAAAAGAATTTGCTGCTGGTGAAAGGCGCGGTGCCCGGCTCCGAGGGCGGCAACCTCATTATCCGGCCGGCGGCGGGCGGCTGAGGAGCGCAACATGGAATTGCAGTTGCACAGCAACAGCGGCGCGCAGTCAATCACGCTTTCGGACGCGACTTTTGCACGCGAATTCAACGAAGCCCTGGTGCACCAGGTTGTCACGGCGTTCCTGGCCGGCGGGCGTGCTGGCACCAAGGCGCAGAAGACCCGCGGCATGGTGCGCGGCGGCGGCAAGAAACCCTGGGCCCAGAAAGGCTCGGGCCAGGCGCGGGCCGGCTCGATCCGCAGTCCCTTGTGGCGCGGCGGCGGCAAGACCTTCGCGGCGGTACCGCGCGACTTCAGCCAGAAGGTCAACCGCAAGATGTATCAGGGCGCGATGCGCGCGATCCTCTCGGAGCTGGTGCGCCAGCAGCGCGTGGTGGTGCTGCCCGAGTTCGGCGTGGAAGCGCCCAAGACCAGGCAACTGGTGGAAAAGCTCAAGGCGCTGGGTCTTGAGAACAACGTGCTGATCGTCACCGAACAGGTGGATGAAAAGCTGTACCTCGCGGCGCGCAACCTGGCGGATGTCGAGGTGCGCGAAGTCACCGGACTCGATCCGGTAAGCCTCGTGGGTTACGACAAGGTGTTGATGACCGTGCCGTCCATCCGCCGGCTCGAGGAGTGGCTGACATGAAGCTCAAACACGAATCGGTGACGCGCGTGCTCTTGGGCCCGCACGTGTCGGAAAAGGCCACGCAGGTGGGCGAAGCCCACAACCAGGTGGTATTCCGTGTGCGCCGTGACGCCGACAAGCCGCGCGTGCGCCGCGCAGTGGAAAAGCTCTTCGAGGTCAAGGTCGAGGACGTGCAGATCGTGAACGTGCGCGGCAAATCCAAGCGTTTCGGCCAGCGCACCGGCACGCAGAGCAACTGGAAGAAAGCCTACGTGCGCCTGGCGCCGGGCAGTTCCATCAATTTCATGGGCGAAAAGGCCTGAGGCGGTAACGGTCATGCCAGTCAAGAAAGCCAGACCCACCTCGCCCGGCCGCCGTGCCGTGGTCACGGTGAAGACGCCCGGCCTGCACAAGGGCAGGCCGCATGCCCCGCTGCTTGAGCGCCAGAGCAGCCGCGGCGGGCGCAACAACATGGGCCGCATCACCACGCGCCATCAAGGCGGCGGTCACAAGCAGCATTACCGTCTGGTTGATTTCAAGCGCGACAAGGATGGCGTGAGCGGTCGCGTGGAGCGCATCGAATACGATCCGAACCGCACTGCGCACTTGGCGCTAGTGCTCTACAAGGATGGCGAGCGCCGCTACATCATCGCGCCCAAGGGTGCGGAGCGCGGCCAGGAAATCCTCGCCGGCAGCCACGCGCCCATCAAGCCGGGCAACGCGCTGCCGCTCAGGAACATCCCGGTCGGCACCCAGGTGCACTGCGTGGAGCTGCAACCCGGCAAGGGCGCGCAACTCGCACGCAGCGCCGGCGCCTCGGTGCAGGTGGTGGCGCGTGAAGGCGCCTATACCACGGTGCGGCTGCGCTCCGGCGAGATGCGCAAGATTCACATTGATTGCCGCGCCACGGTCGGCGAGGTCGGCAACGACGAACACAATTTGCGCGTGTACGGCAAGGCCGGGGTGCGCCGTTGGCAAGGCATCCGCCCGACGGTACGCGGCTTGGCCATGAACCCGGTAGACCATCCGCATGGCGGCGGCGAGGGCAAGTCGGGGCAGGGCAATCCGCATCCGGTGTCGCCTTGGGGTCAGCCCACCAAGGGCTACAAGACGCGCGCCAACAAGCGCACCGACAGCATGATCGTGCGCCGGCGTAAGTAATGAGAGGTTAGTTAAGTGCCACGTTCGATTCGCAAAGGCCCATTCGTTGATCCGCACCTCGCCAAGAAGGTCGAGGCGGCGTCGAGCGGCGGCAACCGCAAGCCGATCAAGACTTGGTCGCGGCGCTCGATGGTCACGCCCGAAATGGTGGGGCTGACCATCGCGGTGCACAACGGCCATCAGCACGTGCCGGTGCTGGTGAGTGAGAACATGGTCGGTCACAAGCTCGGCGAGTTCGCCGCTACCCGCATATTCAAGGGTCACGGCGAGCGCCGGGTGGCCGCCGAAACCACCGAAGCCAAGACCTAAAGGATCGATGCCATGCAGGTAGAGGCACAACACAGATTCGCGCGGGTCACGCCCTACAAGGCGCGGCTCGTGGCCGACCAGATTCGTGGCCAGCCGGTCGGGCAGGCCTTGAAGATACTGGAATTCAGCCCGCGGCGTGCTGCGCTGCTGCTGAAGAAGGTGCTGGAGTCGGCCATCGCCAACGCCGAGCACAACAACGGTGCGGATATCGACGAATTGAAGGTCAAGCGCGTGTGCGTGGACGACGGTCCGCGCATGAAACGCATGATGCCGCGCGCCAAGGGCCGCGGTGCCCGCATTCTGAAACGCACCAGCCACATCACGCTCACCGTGGCGGACGAGTAAGGACGAAGTCATGGGTCAGAAAGTCAATCCAGTAGGCTTCCGTCTGGGCATCGCCTCGGACTGGAATTCCAAGTGGTTCGCGAGCAAAGGTGCGTACGCCGAGAACCTGCTCGCCGATTTGAAGGTGCGCGAGTTCCTGAAAAAGAAGCTCGCGCAAGCCTCGGTAAGCCGCGTCGAAATCAAGCGTCCCGCGAAGAAATGCCATATCACCATCCATACCGCACGCCCCGGCATGGTGATCGGCAAGAAAGGCGAGGACATCGAGGCACTGCGCGCCGAACTCGTGAAGATGATGCCCGGCACCGAAGTGGACGTGACCATCGAGGAGATCCGCAAGCCCGAGCTCGACGCTTATCTGGTCGCCGAGGGCATTGCCCAGCAGCTCGAGCGGCGCATCATGTTCCGCCGCGCCATGAAGCGCGCGGTGCAGAACACCATGCGCCTGGGGGCGCTGGGCGTGAAGGTGCGCGTGTCCGGGCGCCTGAACGGCGCCGAGATCGCACGCAGCGAGTGGTACCGCGAGGGCCGGGTGCCGCTGCATACCCTGCGCGCCGACATCGATTACGGCAGCGCCGAGGCCAAGACCACTTATGGCGTGATCGGCGTCAAGGTCTGGATCTTCAAGGGCGAGATTCTGGATGCCAGTGAAATCAGCATCGGCCGCGATGCCGCCGCCGACAAGGCCAAAGCCGGAGTGAAGGCCGATGTTGCAGCCTAAGCGCACCAAGTTCCGCAAGCAGCAGAAAGGCCGCAACCGCGGGCTCGCGCAGACCGGCAACAGCGTGGCCTACGGCGAGTATGGCCTGAAAGCCACGGATCGCGGGCGTCTCACGGCGCGCGAAATCGAAGCCGGCCGGCGCGCCATGACGCATTTCGTGAAGCGCGGCGGCAAGATCTGGATCCGGGTGTTCCCGGACGTGCCGGTCACCAAGAAGCCGCTCGAAGTACGCATGGGCAACGGCAAGGGCAACGTCGAGTACTGGGTCGCCAAGGTGCAGCCGGGCTCGATGCTCTACGAGATGGAGGGCGTGGATGAGGCTACGGCGCGCAAGGCCTTCCGCCTCGCGGCCGCCAAGATTTCCGTGACCACCACGTTTGTCAGCCGGCAGGTGATGTGATGGACACCAAGGAATTGCGCGCCAAGAACGAGCAGCAGCTCAAGGACGAACTCCTGGCGCTGCGTCAGGAGCAGTTCAACCTCGCGATGCAGCAGGCCAGCGGGCAGATGCCGCGCGGCCACCAGATACGCAACGCGCGCAAGAACATCGCGCGCCTCAAGACCGTGCAGGCCGAACGGGCCAAGGCAGTGAAGAAATGAACGCGACAACCGAAACCGTGAAAGCCGGGCGTACCTTAACCGGGCGCGTGGTGAGCAACAAGATGCAGAAGACCATCACCGTGGTGGTGGAGCGCGTGGTCACGCATCCCGAGTACGGCAAGATTCTGCATCGGCGCACCAAGATCAAGGCACACGATGAGGAGAATGCCTGCCAGGAAGGCGATACCGTCGAGATCACACCCTGCCGGCCGATGTCGCGCGACAAGGCCTGGAAGCTGGTGAGGATCCTCACGCGCGCGCCGCGCGCGGCCGCCGCGAGCCAGACGGACGTGCAGCCATGATCCAGATGCGCACCGTGCTCGATGCCGCCGACAATTCCGGCGCCAAGAGCCTGAAATGCATCAAGGTGCTGGGCGGCTCCAAGCGCCGTTATGCGCGCATCGGCGATGTCATCAAGGTGAGCATCGGCGATGCCATCCCGCGCGGCAAGGTCAAGAAAGGCGAGATTTATGACGCGGTGGTGGTGCGCACCCGCAGCGGCGTGCGCCGCCCGGACGGCTCGCTCATCCGTTTCGACAGCAACGCCGCGGTGCTGCTCGACAACAAACGCGAACCCATCGGCACGCGCATCTTCGGGCCGGTGACGCGCGAGCTGCGCACCGAGCAGTTCATGCGCATCATTTCGCTGGCACCGGAAGTGCTGTGAAGGCGAGGAGCATAGTGTCATGAGCAGACTCAAGAAAGGCGACGAAGTGGTGGTGATCGCGGGCAAGGACAAGGGCCGGCGCGGCGCCATCGTCAAGGTGCTGGAGCGCGAGTGCGTGATCGTCGAGAACCTCAATATGGCGAAGAAGCACCAGCGCCCGAATCCCAATGCCGGGGTCACCGGCGGCATCGTGGAGCGCGAAATGCCGATCCATATCAGCAAGGTGATGCTCTTCAATCCGGTCACCAAGAAGGGCGACCGTCTGAGCGTGCGCACGCTCGACAACGGCCGCAAGGTGCGCATTTTCCGCTCCAACAAAGAAGTGGTTGACGTCTGAGGCGCGCCATGACCCGATTGCAAACTTACTATCAGAAAACCGTGGTGCCGCAACTGAGCGAGCGCTTCCATTACGCGAACCCCATGCAGGTCCCGCGCATCACCAAGATCACGCTCAACATGGGCGTGGGCGAGACCACCGCGGACAAGAAGATCATGGAGCATGCGGTCAAGGACATGACCCGCCTCGCCGGCCAGAAGCCGGTGGTCACCAAGACCAAGAAATCCATCGCCAACTTCAAGGTGCGCGAGGATTATCCGGTGGGCTGCAAGGTGACGCTACGCCGCGCGCGCATGTACGAATTCCTGGACCGGCTGATCAGCATCGCGCTGCCGCGGGTGCGCGATTTCCGCGGCATCAGCGGGCGTTCCTTCGACGGCCGCGGCAACTTCAGCATGGGCGTGAAGGAACAGATCATTTTTCCGGAGATCGAGTACGACCAGATCGACGCGCTGCGCGGCATGGACATCACCATTACCACCAACGCCAAGACCGATGCGGAAGCCCGGGCACTGCTCGAAGCTTTCCATTTTCCATTCCGCAACTGAGGTCCGACCGCATGGCCAAGACATCCATGGTGAACCGCGAAGTGAAGCGCACGCAGCTGGTGAAAAAATACGCCAAGCAGCGTGCCGAGTTGAAACGCCTCATCCGCGGTGTCGATACCGGCGACGAGGAACGCCACGCGGCGGTCGCCAAGCTCGCCCGACTGCCGCGCGATTCGAGCCCGAGCCGCCAGCGCAACCGCTGCGCGATTACCGGCCGCTCCCGTGGTAACTATCGCAAATTCGGTTTGGGGCGCACCAAGCTGCGCGAAGCCGCGATGCGCGGCGACATTCCCGGCCTGCACAAGGCCAGTTGGTAAATTACCGAGGGATATCGTTACATGAGTATGACTGATCCCATCGCCGACATGTTCAGCCGCATCCGCAACGGCCAGCTGGTCGGCCGCGAGCAGGTGAGCATGCCGGCCTCCCGCATCAAGTGCGAAATCGCACGCGTGCTCCAGGAGGAAGGCTACATCGAGAGCTTCGCGCGCCGCGAGGACGCCGGCAAGGCGGAACTCGTGGTGACGCTCAAGTATCACCACGGCCGTCCGGTGATAGACCACATCCGCCGCGTGAGCCGTCCCGGCCTGCGCGTGTACAAGCGCAAAGACGAGCTCCCCAAGGTGCTCGGCGGCTTCGGCATTGCCATTGTCTCGACGCCCAAGGGCTTGATGAGCGACCGCGCCGCGCGCGCCGCAGGCCAGGGCGGCGAAGTCCTCTGCACCGTGTCCTGACGCCAGAGGGAGTCCCCATGTCCAGAATCGCCAAACAACCCGTGCCCCTGCCGAAAGGCGTGGACGCGACCGTGAGCGGCACGAGCGTCACCGTCAAAGGTCAGAAGTCGAGCTTGACGCTGGTGCTGCATCCCGACGTCGAGGTCGTGAACGACAAGGGCGTGTTGCACGTGAGCGTCAAACAAAGCCATCCCGAGGCCGATGCCTCGGCGGGCACCGCGCGCGCGCTCTTGAACAACGCCGTCAAAGGCGTGACCCAGGGCTTCCAGAAAAAGCTCGAACTCGTGGGCGTCGGTTACCGCGCGCAGGCGCAGGGCAAGACGCTGAATCTCACGCTCGGCTTTTCGCATCCGGTCAACTACAAGGTGCCGGACGGCATCTCGGTCGAGACCCCGAGCCAGACTGAAATCGTCATCAAGGGTGCGGACCGCCAGAAAGTCGGCCAGGTGGCCGCCGAGATCCGCGGCTTCCGCCCGCCCGAGCCCTACAAGGGCAAGGGCGTGCGCTACAGCAACGAGCGTGTGGTCCTGAAAGAGGCCAAGAAGAAATAGCAGGTAAGTAGAGTCATGGACAAGAAACCTTTCGAAAAGAAGCTCGCGCGTTTGCGCCGTGCCCGGCGCGCCCGGGCGCGCATTCGCGAACTCGCGGCCTGCCGGCTGTGCGTGCATCGCACGCCCGTACACATTTACGCGCAGATCCTCGCGCCGCAGGGCGACAAGGTACTGGCCGCGGCCTCGACGCTCGAGGCCGGCGTCAAGCAGGGCCTGAAGAATACCGGCAACATTGCCGCGGCCGCCGCCGTCGGCAAGGCCATCGCCGAGAAGGCCAAGCACGCGGGTATTACGCGCGTGGCCTTTGACCGCTCGGGTTTCAAGTACCACGGGCGCGTCAAGGCGCTCGCGGATGCCGCGCGTGAGCACGGTTTGCAGTTCTAGGGTGCAGCATGGCGAAAATTGAAAATCTCCCGGAAAGCTCCGACGGCCTGCAGGAAAAGCTGGTGGCCGTGAACCGCGTGGCCAAGGTGGTCAAGGGCGGTCGGCAGTTCGGCTTTACCGCGCTTACTGTGGTGGGTGACGGCGCCGGCAAGGTGGGCTTCGGCTACGGCAAGGCGCGCGAGGTGCCGAACGCGGTGTCCAAGGCCATGGAGCACGCACGTAAGAATTTGCGCCAGGTGTCGCTGCGCGAGGGCACGCTGCATTACGCGATCCGCGCGCGCCACGGTGCCACGCGCGTGTACATGCAGCCGGCCTCGGCCGGCACCGGCATCATCGCGGGCGGTGCGATGCGCGCAGTGCTGGAAGTCGCGGGCGTGAAGAACGTGCTGGCCAAGAGCTACGGTTCGCGCAATCCCATCAATGTGGTGCGCGCGACTTTGAACGCGCTCGGCGAGCAGCGCTCGCCGCACGATCTCGCCGCGAAGCGCGGCAAGACGCTCGACGAGATCCGGGGCTGAGCCATGAGCAACACCGGCAAACAAATCAAAGTCACGCTGGTGCGCAGTCCCTTCGGGCGGCTCAAGGCCCACCGAGACTGCGTGCGCGGCCTGGGGCTGCGCCGCCTGCACCACAGCGTCACGCTCATCGACACTCCCGAAGTACGCGGCATGATTTCGAAAGCGTCCTTCCTGCTGCGCGTCGAGGAGAACTGACATGCGCTTGAACACACTGTCGCCCGCGGTCGGCGCCAAGACTGGCAAGAAGCGCCTGGGTCGCGGTATCGGCTCGGGACTAGGCAAGACCTCGGGCAAGGGCCACAAGGGCCAGTACGCGCGCAAGGGCGGCTACCACAAGGTGGGCTTCGAAGGCGGCCAGATGCCGCTGCAGCGGCGCCTGCCCAAAGTCGGTTTCCGCTCGCATCTGAAACCAAGCCGCGCCGAAGTGCGCCTGGACCTGCTCGCCACGGTCGAGGCTGATCCCATCGATCTGCTGGCGCTCAAGGCCACGGGCCTGGTGCCCATTCAAACCGAGCGCGTGAAGGTGATTCTCGCAGGCGAGCTCAAGAAGAAAGTCACGCTCAAGGGCGTGGCCGTGAGTGCCGGTGCGCGCAAGGCCATCGAAGCCGCCGGCGGCACGGTGGAGGATTAAGTGTCCAGGAACGCGAGCGGCACGGGCGTAATGGCCGGCCTGTCGCAGATCGGCAAGCTCCACGATCTGCGCAAGCGCCTGCTGTTCCTGGTGGGCGCGTTCATCGTGTTCCGCGTCGGCACCCACATCCCGGTGCCGGGCATTGATCCGGCGGCGCTGGCGCGGCTGTTCAGCCAGCATTCCGGCGGACTGCTCTCCATGTTCAACATGTTCTCGGGCGGCGCGTTGATGCGCCTCTCGGTGTTTGCCTTGGGCGTGATGCCCTACATCTCCGCTTCC
This sequence comes from Natronospirales bacterium, assembly GCA_018971605.1. GTDB lineage: Bacteria > Pseudomonadota > Gammaproteobacteria > Natronospirales > REEB76 > REEB76. Next base: position 9,642 of record JAGXAL010000028.1, read on the forward strand.
ATCATCATGCAGATGCTGGCGGTGGTGGTGCCGAGCCTGGAGAAACTGCGCAAGGAAGGCCAGGCGGGCCAGCGCATCATCACCAAATACACGCGCTGGGGCACGGTGGTGCTGGCGCTCTTCCAGTCGCTGGGTGCGGCGCTGGCGCTCGAAAGCCAGGGCGTAGCGATCAGTCCCGGATTCACCTTCGTGTTCGTGGCCACGGTCTCGCTCACCACCGGCACGCTGTTCCTCATGTGGGTCGGCGAGCAGATGACCGAGCGCGGCGTCGGCAACGGTATCTCCATGATCATTTTCGCGGGCATCGTCGCGGGGCTGCCGTCGGCCTTCGGCGGCACGCTGGATCTGGTGCGCACCGGACAGATGAACCCCATCATCGCGATCGTGGTGCTGGCGGTGGTTCTGGGCGTGACTGCCTTCGTGGTATTCGTCGAGCGCGGCCAGCGGCGCATCACCGTGAATTACGCCAAGCGCCAGCAGGGCAGGCGGCTCTACGCCGCGCAGACCAGCCACCTGCCCTTGAAGCTCAACATGTCGGGCGTGATCCCGCCAATTTTCGCCTCCTCGATCATTCTGTTTCCCGCCACCGTCGGCAACTGGTTCGGATCGCAGTCGGGCGGCTGGCTCGCGACCGCGCTGCAGAAGTTCGCCGCCGCCATGTCGCCGGGCGAGCCGATTTACGCGATCACCTACGGCGGTCTGATCATTTTCTTCACCTTTTTCTATACGGCGCTGGTGTTCAACTCCAAGGAAACCGCGGAGAACCTGAAGAAATCCGGCGCCTTCATCCCGGGCATCCGCCCGGGACAGCAGACCGCTGCCTATGTGGACAACGTGCTCACCAAGCTCACCTTTTGGGGCGCAATTTACGTGACCGCGGTGTGCCTGCTGCCGCAGTTTCTGATTTCCTACTGGAACGTGCCGTTTTTCTTCGGCGGCACTTCCCTGCTGATTGACGTGGTGGTGGTCATGGATTTCATGGCGCAGTTGCAGGCGCACCTGATGTCCCACCAGTACGAAGGGCTGCTGCGCAAGGCTAATTTGAAAGGCTACGGCGGCACCGGCCTCCGATGAAGGGTTAACGTGCGGCCGGCGAGGGCCGCGGGAGTCGAGCGATGAAAGTGCGTACTTCGGTCAAGAAAATCTGCCGCAACTGCAAGATCGTGCGGCGCGGCGGCGTGGTACGGGTGATCTGCAGCGACGCCCGTCACAAGCAGCGTCAGGGTTGAGGCCGGTGTTTGGTTTGATTCACATGGCAAATTCAGGCAAAATTACCCGTTTTCGCGCCGCAAAATGCGGCGTTGAGTGAGGACCCCCATGGCTGCCCGCATTGCCGGCATCAATATCCCGCCGAACCAGCACGCCGTCATCGGCCTGCAGAGCATTTACGGCATTGGCCGCAGCCGCGCGCGCCTGATCTGCCAGGTGGCGGGCATCAAGCCCACGACCAAGGTCAAGGACCTGACCGACGCCGAAGTCGAGGCGCTGCGCGTCAACGTCACCAAGTTCGCGGTCGAGGGTGATCTGCGACGCGAAGTCTCGATGAACATCAAGCGCCTCATGGACCTTGGCTGTTATCGCGGCCTGCGCCACAGGAAGGGCCTGCCGGTACGCGGCCAGCGCACCCGCACCAACGCGCGCACCCGCAAGGGCCGGCGCAAACAAGTCTCGGTCATCGCCAAGCCGGCCGCCACCTGAACCGATTGAGCTAACGGGAATTGCATATGGCTGAAGAAGCGAACGAGCCCAAAGAATCCAAAGAGAAACCCGCGGCGGCACCGGCCGAAGGCGCGGCCGCCGCGGCTCCCGCGCCCGCCGCGCGCAAACGCGTGCGCAAGACCGTGGTGGATGCCGTGGCGCACGTGCACGCCTCTTTCAACAATACGATCATTACGATCACCGACCGTCAGGGCAACGTGCTCTGCTGGGCCACCTCCGGCGGTTCGGGTTTCCGCGGTTCGCGCAAGTCCACGCCCTTCGCTGCGCAGGTCGCGGCCGAAAAGGCCGGCCTCAAGGCCCAGGAATTCGGCGTCAAGAATCTCGAGGTGCAGGTGAAGGGCCCGGGCCCGGGACGCGAGTCGGCGGTGCGCTCGCTGCACAACATCGGCTTCAAGATTGCCAACATCTCGGATGTGACGCCCATCCCGCACAACGGCTGCCGTCCGCCCAAAAAGCGGCGCGTGTAAGAGGTTTACGATGGCTCGTTATCTCGGACCCAAATGCAAACTCTCGCGGCGCGAGGGCACGGACCTGTTCCTGAAATCCAGCGTGCGGCCGCTGGAATCGAAGTGCCGCATCGAATCGCAGCCCGGACAGCACGGCGCCAAGCGCACCCGGCTTTCGGATTACGGCGGGCAGTTGCGCGAGAAGCAGAAACTGCGGCGCATGTACGGCGTACTGGAGCGCCAGTTCCGGCGCTATTACCAGGAAGCTTCGCGGCGCACCGGTGCCACCGGCCAGACGCTGCTGCAGATGCTCGAGTGCCGCCTCGATAACGTGGTCTACCGCATGGGGTTCGCCGCGACGCGCGCCGAAGCGCGCCAGCTCGTGGGCCACAAGGCCTTCGAGGTGAACGGCAAGATCGTCAACATCCCGTCCTACCAGGTTAAGGCCGAGGACTCGATCGCGGTGCGCGAGCACGCCAAGAAACAGTTGCGCATCCAGAATGCGCTGGCGATCGCCAAGCAGTTGCCGCCGATCGAGTGGGTGGAAGTGGACGAGAGCAAATTGAGCGGCAAGTTCAAGCGCGTGCCCGAGAGGAGCGACATCTTGCCCGACATCAACGAAAACCTGGTAGTCGAGCTCTACTCCAAGTAATGGTTCAGGTTACGGTCAGTTTTTAACGAGGGAAGCATCCCATGGGTTCAGTCACGGAATTTTTGAAGCCGCGCCTGGTCGGCGTGCAAGCGCAATCCGATCAACAGGCGCGCGTGGTGTTGGAACCGCTGGAGCGCGGCTTCGGCCACACGCTCGGCAATGCGCTGCGCCGCATTCTGCTGTCTTCCATGCCCGGTTGCGCGGTGGTGGAAGCCGAGATCGAAGGCGTGCTGCACGAGTACACCGCGATCGAGGGCGTGCAGGAAGACGTGGTGGACATTCTGCTGAACCTCAAGCAGCTCGCGATCCGCATGCACACGCGCGATGAGGCCACCCTGACGCTCGTCAAGAAAGGTCCGGGCCTGGTCGCGGCCGCCGATATCCAGCTCGATCACGACGTCGAGATCGTGAATCCGGGCCTGGTGATCGCGCACCTGAACAGTGCCGGCTCGCTCAACATGAAGCTCAAGATCAAGCGCGGCCGCGGCTACCAGCCTGCCAACCAGCGCCTGCAGTTCGAGGAAGAATCGCGCCCCATCGGCCGCCTGCTCCTCGATGCCTCCTTCAGCCCGGTGCGCCGCGTCACCTATACAGTCGAGAGCGCGCGCGTCGAGCAGCGCACCGACCTCGACAAGCTGATCATCGATATCGAAACCAACGGCACCATCGACCCGGAAGAAGCCATCCGCCGTGCCGCGACCATTCTCTCCGAGCAGTTGGCCGCCTTCGTGGACCTGAAAGGCCGCGACGCCGGCCACACCGGCGGCGAAGCGCATTTCGACCCAGTGCTGCTGAAACCGGTGGAAGAGCTCGAGCTCACGGTGCGTTCCGCGAACTGCCTCAAGGCCGAAAACATCAATTATATCGGCGACCTGGTGCAGAAGACCGAAGTCGAACTGCTGAAGACGCCGAACCTGGGCAAGAAGTCGCTCACCGAGATCAAGGACGTGCTTGCGCAGCACGGGCTCACGCTCGGCATGAAGATCGAGAACTGGCCGCCCGCGAGTCTTGCGAAACCCGAATAAGGAACCCGCGCCATGCGTCACCAGAATATCGGCCGGCAACTGTCGCGCAACTCCGCGCACCGCGCAGCCTTGATGCGCAACATGGCCGGAGCCTTGCTGCGCTACGAGAGCATCCAGACCACGCTCCCCAAGGCCAAGGAGCTGCGGCGTGTGGTTGAGCCGCTGATCACGCTCGCCCGCGAGGACAATGTCGCCAAGCGCCGCGTGGCCTTTGCACGTTTGCGCGACGACGCCGTGGTGGTGAAGCTCTTTACCGACTTGGGTCCGCACTTCAAGGCGCGCCCGGGCGGTTACACGCGCATCCTCAAATTCGGCCTGCGCGCAGGGGATAAGGCGCCGATGGCGGTGATGCAGCTCGTGGACCGCGACACCCAGATTGCCGCCATGGCCGATCAGCACACCGAGGCGCGCAAGGCGCGTCAGGCCAAATCCGGAGAACCCGCTGCCGAAGCGCCGGCCAAGCTCGCCAAGAAAGCCAAGCCGGAAAAAGCCGCCAAGGCGGACAAGGCCGCCAAGGCAGAGAAGACCGAGGCCAAGAAGGCCGAGAAAGGCGTCAAGGCCGACGCCAAGAAGTCGAAGAAAGCCGCCAAGGCAGAGAAACCAGTTGAGAAAAAGGCCGAGAAGAAGACCGAAAAGAAATCATTCTTCAAGCGCGCGGCGAAAAAGAAAGACGATTGAGCGCTTGATCGCCGTCAGCTAACGAAAGCCGGGCATTGCCCGGCTTTTTGTTGTGGACGGCGCGGTGCGCTCAGGTCAGCGGCCAGATGTGCGGAATAATCAGCACCGCCACCAGCCACATGAGCAGATTCAAGGGCGCGCCGAAGCGCAGGTAATCGCTGAAGCGGTAGCCGCCGGGACCATAGACCATCAAGTTGGTGGCGTAGCCGATGGGCGTGGCGAAACTCGCCGAGGCCGCCATGGTGATGGCGATGGCGAACGGCATGAAGTGCAGGCCGAGCGCCTGGGTGGTGGCGAAGGCGATCGGGAACACGATCACCGCTGCGGCGCTGTGAGTCACGATTTCGGTGAGCAACATGGTGATGCCGTACACCGCGACCAGCAGCCACAGCGGTTGCTGCTGCGTGAGCGCCAGTATGTAATGCGCAATCACCGCGGCCGCGCCGCTCGTCTCAAGTGCCTGCCCCAAGCCAAACGAGGCCGCGATGGTGATGAGCACCGGGATGTCGAGGCTCTTGCGCGCAGAGGTGGCGGTGCAGCAGCGCAGCAGGATCATCAAGCCCGCGGCGACGAACGCGGCGGGCGCGAGCGGCAGGATGTTGAGCCCCTTGGCGAGCACCATGGCGAGCAGGATGGCCCAGGCGAGCCAGCTGCGACCGTGACGCGGGAACACCGAGCCTTCGACCGGCCGCAGCAGCAGGAAGTCGCGCGAGTTCTCGTGGCGCTTGGGGAATTCGGGGTCAGTTTCGAGCAGCAGCGTGTCGCCGGGTTTGAGTTCGATATCGCCGATTTTCTTGTGGATGCGCTGGCCGCCGCGGGCCACCGCCACCACCACCGCGGAGTACAGCGAGCGGAACTTGCCGTCGCGGATGGTCTTGCCGATGAGCGGGCAGCTCGGCGCGATCACCGCCTCGATCAGCGTACGCGTGACGCGCGGTGAGTCCAGTTTGAAAATCTGGTCGGTGGCCGGTTCCAGGCCCTTGATGCGCTGCAAATCCACGACCGAACTGGTGATGCCGGCGAACACCAGGCGATCGCCGCCCTGCAGCCGTTCCTCCGGCCCGATGGCCGGCAGAATCTTGCCGGTGCGCTCGATCTCGACCAGGAACAGCCCCGGCAGTTGCCGCAGACCGGCCTCTTTAATGGTCAGATTTTCCAGCGGGCTGTGGGCTTCGACCAGCATCTCGACCGTGTATTCGCGCGCGTCCTGCAGCTGCGCCATGACCGGCACGCGCGCGGGCAAGAGCCAGCGGCTGGTGATGAGCACGTAGGTGATGCCGACGAGTGCGCAGGGCACGCCGATCCAGGCGAGTTCGAACAAGCCCATGCCGTGCATGTGCGCCTGGGAAGTCAGCAGGCCGTTGACCACCAAGTTGGTGCTGGTGCCGATGAGCGTGCAGGTGCCGCCGAAAATCGCGGCGTAGCTCAACGGAATCATGAGTTTGGAGACCGAGATGCCGTGGCGGCGCGCCCAGTCGTTGACCGACGGCAGCAACGTGGCCACCAGCGGTGTGTTGTTCATGAAGGCGCCCATGCAGGCGACCGGCAGCATCATGCGTAACTGCGCCGCAGCCACCGATCGCGGCTGGCCGAAGATGCGCCGCACCACGTAACCCATGGCGCCGGTTTCACGCAGGCCGGCGGCCACCACGAACAGCGCCGCGATGCTGAGCACGCTGTCGTTGGCAAAGCCCGCGAATGCCTGCTCGGGCGTGATCACCCGCAGCAGCATCAGCACGGTGATGGCTCCGACCATCACCAGGTCGGTGCCGATCGAGGTGGTCGCGAGCGCGACGAGGCACAGGAGGGTAACGGCGACCGCCAGCCAAGCGTTCAACGGCATGGGGATTCCTTCGGTTGCTGAGGGGCTTGGCGTACAATTCGCAACTCGTTGTGCCTGCAGCTGCGAGCGCCGCGCTTAAGGTAGCATCCCGCGCCGCAGACGCAAACTTTCATGCTTGGGGATGCCGGTTTTGGCAAAAGGTTCAGCATGCGCAAAGTGTCGGTAGTGGGATTGGGCTACGTGGGGCTGCCGGTGGCGGTAGCTTTCGGGCGCAAGGCCGAGGTCATCGGCTTCGACATCAATCCGCAGCGCATCCAGGAATTGCAGTCCGGGCGCGACCGTACCGGCGAAGTTTCGGACAGCGAACTCGCGCAGACGCGCATCCGTTTCACGAGCGACATCGCCGAGCTCAAGCGCGCCGACTTCCACATCGTTGCGGTGCCGACGCCGGTGGACGAGGCCAACCAGCCCGACCTGACGCCGGTGTTGCGCGCTTCCGAGACCGTGGGGCACGCGCTCAAGCGCGGCGACATCGTGGTGTACGAGTCGACCGTCTATCCCGGCGCCACCGAAGAGGATTGCGTGCCGGTGCTGGAGCGCGTGTCGGGCCTGAAGTGCGGCCGCGATTTCTTCGTGGGCTATAGCCCCGAGCGCATCAACCCCGGCGACAAGGCGCATCGCTTCACCACCATCAAGAAAGTGGTCTCCGGGCAGACGCCGGAGGTACTCGCGATCGTGGCCGAGACTTATGCGAGCGTGGTCGAGGCGGGCGTGCACCAGGCCGCGAGCATCAAGGTGGCCGAGGCCGCCAAGGTCATCGAAAACACGCAGCGCGACCTCAACATCGCGCTCATGAACGAATTGGCGTTGATCTTTGACCGCTTGGGGATAGACACGCAGGCGGTGCTCGAGGCCGCGGGCACCAAGTGGAACTTCCTGCCGTTCCGCCCCGGCCTCGTCGGCGGGCACTGCATCGGCGTGGACCCCTATTACCTCACACACAAGGCCGAGAAGATCGGCTACATCCCGCAGGTGATTCTCGCCGGCCGGCGCATCAACGACAGCATGGGACGCTTCGTGGCGCAGCGCACCATCAAGGAACTGGTGCGTGCGGGCCATGAGCTGCGCGGCGCCACGGTCACGGTCTTGGGGCTCACCTTCAAGGAAGACTGCCCGGACCTGCGCAATTCCAAGGTCGCGAACATCCTCAAGGAGTTGCGGGATTTCGATGTCGAGTTGCAGGTCTCCGATCCGCTCGCGGATCCCAAAGAGGCCGAACATGAGTACGGCGTGAAGCTCATGGCCTTCGAGAAGCTCAAGCCGGCGGATGCGCTGATTGCGGCGGTGGCGCACCAGCAATATCGGCGGCTCGGCACCCCGGAACTCGTGCGGCTGCTCAAGAAACCGCCGCTGGTCATGGACGTGAAAGGCATATTCCCGCGTGCGGCGCTGGAAGCGGCCGGCATCCGCGTCTGGCGCTTGTGATCAATCAGTTAATCGCGGCTGTAAGCCGCTCCGGCGAAATGAAAACATTACGGTCCGGGTCGGGAACGGTTCAATCGAATTTGCGGAGCAAAGAATGAGCGGGATCTTGGTTACCGGGGCGGCGGGGTTCATCGGCTTTCATCTCTGCAAGCGCTTGTTGGCCGACGGCCGCGAGGTCATCGGCCTCGACAACCTCAACGATTACTACGATGTGCGCCTCAAGCAGGCCCGTCTTGGGCAGTTGAAAAAATCCGCAAGCTTCGAATTCGTGAAGCTCGATCTCGCCGAGCGCGAGGCGATGGAGCGGTTGTTCGCACGCATCCGACCCGAGATCGTGGTAAATCTCGCCGCGCAGGCCGGCGTGCGTTATTCGCTCAAGAACCCACAGGCTTACGTGGAAGCCAATCTCGCCGGCTTCGTGAACGTGCTCGAAGGCTGCCGCCATCAGCAGGTGCGGCATCTGGTGTATGCGTCTTCCAGCTCGGTGTACGGCGCCAACACCCACATGCCATTCTCGGTCCACGACCGCACCGATCACCCGGTGTCCCTCTACGGCGCCACCAAGAAGGCCAACGAGTTGATGGCGCATGCCTACAGCCATCTCTTCAATTTGCCGGCCACGGGCCTGAGGTTTTTCACCGTGTACGGCCCCTGGGGGCGTCCGGACATGGCGCTGTTTCTGTTCACGCAGGCCATCCTCGCGGACCGCCCGATCGATGTATTCAACCAGGGCAACATGCGCCGCGACTTCACCTACATAGACGACATCGTGGAAGGCGTGGTGCGGGTGATGGCGAAGCCCGCAGTTTCCGATCCCCAATGGTCGGGGGAGCGCCCCGATCCGGCCACCAGCCGCGCGCCGCATCGCGTGTACAACATCGGCAA
>JAGXAL010000029.1 GCA_018971605.1 Natronospirales bacterium
GCTTCGATGTCGTCCTTGGTGAGCGATGCGTTGCCGCCTTTGGGCGGCATGCCCATCGGCGAGCCGGGGCTCTGATAGCCGTTGGTAATGCGGTCGGTCAGCACGGTGTCAGCCTGGCTGAGCACGCCCTTCTTCGCGGTTAAATCCGGCACGCCGGGCAGCCCGCCCTTGCCGTCGGCGCCGTGGCAAGAACTGCAACTTTGATCGTACAGGACCTTGCCCTTGGCAGCGTCCGTCGCGTTCGCGTTCTGCGTCGCCAGTGCCGCGACGGCGAGCGCCGTTGCTGCAATCATCATCGAGACATTCTTGCGCATGGGATGCTCCTTAAGTAACTGGGGTAACTCCTCGCTTATTCATGTACATAGAGAAAGGTCGTGGTGATCAGCGGGTGGTTGGGGACGGCGATTGTTAGTACGATGTGGTATTCGCCTTCCACCGGCATATTGAAATATTGCCCGTAAGTCGGGGCATTGGCGAGGTTCATGGCTTCGAGCGTTTTCTCCTGTATGGGGAGATTCACGTCGGTCGGCATCGTCACTTTGGCCACGATTTTCGCGTTGGTGATGCGTTTTCCCGTGGTGTCGTCAAAGAGCGCGACCATGAGGTGGTGATAATGCACGCCCTTCGGCACGCCGCCGTGCATCTGGCTCTCGGGGCTGCCGGTGGGGTAGTTGCTGGTTATCAACTCGGAGGGCGTCACGCCGATGTAGATGCCCACGCCGTCAATGACGTGGGAATGCTCCGCCTCGTGCGCCTGCGCCCGGACCGCGTTGGCGCCGAGGGCGGCCAGGGCGAACAGCAGCAGCGGCAATAATTTCAATACCTTGGTGTTCATACTGTGACTCCTTGGTGAATCTTGCGCATCGGTTTCATACAACGCATCAGTGGGTCTCGCTGAGAATTCCGGGCCTAGGCAGCAACCAAATCTGATACAGGGAAACCAGGATCTGGATACCCAGTGCCGCGCCCATCACGCCGCCGCTGATGAGCACTATCCACGCGTAGGTTGGGTCCCATTTGGTCAGGAACCAGGACAGAATATCCGTAATCACGGAGGCGAAAGGCAACACGACCAGTGTCCATTTGAGCCATTTGTTCATGGCCGCGAAGCTGAATATGAAACCCACGGCAAACAGCAGGATGCCGATGCCGAAAAGATGGATGTGCGACAGCCGCACCAGCGAGGCAATCGAAGCGCCGGGGTTGGTTTTGATGACCCCCGCGACACCCTCGTAAGTGGAGAAATCCGGAATGTTCATGCGCTTGGCGCTTTCTCCGCCATGGCATGCAAGACAATCTTTTTGCAGGATGGGACGGGCAATGGCGTCATAGCCGGTTTGGGTCGCGCCCGATTGCAGCCAGTCCACGAGCAAGGCGGTGTCGAGCGGCTTGCTGTAAACCGCCATCGGCCCGCGCAACATGGCCTCCATGCGCGTGCCGCTGCGGTTGCCGTAGTAGGAGATTGCGATGTCTTGCACCGTGAGCCCCTTGCCGCCGTCCAGGCCGGTGTGCGTGAGGTACAAGTACCCGAGCGCCATCAGATAGCCGATACCGATCGTCAAAAGGAAGGCGGTGAACAGCAGCTTCACGCTGACCGAGAAATCGGCAAAGGAGTTATGACCTGGCATTGGCTTGATCCTCGTGTTCGGCGCAACCCGGGCGCCATGCTGCGTATGCAAGTTTATGGTTGACCCGCGCAGCCGCGATGACCTGGATCAATCAGCGGGAGAATGTATTGCAAGGACAAGCACGCCTGGCCTCCCGCGCGCATCATAGGGCGGGGGCAAAATGAAGATTTGATCCAGGTCAAAGAAACCGGAGTGATCTATCGCGAACAGGATTGCCGTTGTTGGACGAAGACTGCGGCTCGCGGGGATCGTGAAATCGGCAGGCCCAGCGCCTTGTCAGGCGGCAGGCCGATAGTGGACCCCGATTCCAATCGGTAACCGGTCGCGGCACTGATACGCGTGCTCGCGGGTTAGGTAGTGTATGCCCCCACCTTGACTGAAAACCGCGATAAGGCCAGGATTTGACCTGCGTCAAGGTGTTGCGCGGGCGATCGCGCCAGACTCCGGACCCACGATGCGAGTTCGCCGGGTTTCTTCGGTGAGTAAGACTTGTCTGGCAACATGAACGGCGGGACGACCAGGAAAACTCCGTATATCGCCATGGTGATGGCCGTGGCATGGCTTTCCCTGTTTACGCCCGCCTGCTTGGCAATGGGGGTGGTCCATGCGCCGAGCTCAGTGTCGAGCACCTGCGATTGCGGGTTGGATGCTAATGCTTGCCTCGCTCATGCCTGCGCGCAGTTGGCAGGCAGCACCGCCTACGTGGCCGCAAAAGCTGTCATGGCGGAGCCGCCCAACTCACAGGCGGCGCCCGCCCCGGCTCTTAATTGGACTGCCGCGATCCGGCATGCGGCTGCAGCCATGCAGCTGCCCGATGGGCCGCCTCCTGTTCCGATCCGTTCCACAAATATCCGCTACTGTGTGTTCCTGAAATAGCGATTCCTCGTGGATCCGCGTGTCCCGTCGTCTGACGGGAAAATGGATTTCTTTGCGAGGAGTCGTTCCATGTTGGTTTTATTGCGATTTACCTGCGGCCTTGCGGTCGCTGCACTGGTACTGGCGGTGCCGCTCGCTGCCAGTGCCGATCCCGTCCCGCTCGACATGCACACCGCCGTGAATCTTGCGCTGCAGCGCGACAGCGTGCTGCGGCAGCGCGCCGCGGAAAAACAAGCCGTCGCGGCCCAGGCCGTGGCGGCCGGCCAGTTGCCGGACCCGCAGCTGAGTGTCGGCATCCAGAACCTGCCCACCAACAGTTTCGCGGTCGGCCGGGACGGCATGACCATGCAGGTGATCGGCGTCTCGCAGGAGTTCCCCGCGGGCCACACCCGTGCGCTTGCGGAAAAACGCGGCGGCCAGCTTGCCGACTCGGTACAGGCCGAAATCGCCGAGCGACGTCGTGACGTCACACGCCAAGTTCAGGAGGCCTGGCTGCAGCTTTACTACGCCGACCACGCCCTCGAGCTCGCCCGCGCCAGCGAAACCGAGTTCAAGGAACTCGCGGAAATTTCCAAGGTGCGCTACGAAAACGGCAGCGGCACGGAGCAGGAATGGCTGCGCACCCGGCTGGAACTGGCAAGCCTCCAGGAGCGCGAACTCGATCTCGAAAATGCCGCACAGACCGGGGAAGCCGTGCTCAAGCGCTGGCTGGGAGACGAGGCGGCCGCGCGCCCGCTGCCCGATGCTTTGCCGCAGCTTCCAGCGCCGCCAGCCTACGCAAGCATTCTTAACGCACTCCCGGATCATCCGCTGGCCGAAGCCGACAACGCACAGATCGCTGCGGCCGACACCGCAATGGACATCGCGGAACAGGCCTATCACCCCGTCTGGGGTGTGGATCTCAGCTACGGTCACCGTCCGGGTGGCGATGCCGGCGGCCCTTTTACCAATATGTTCACCGCCATGGTGTCGGTGAGCCTGCCGATTTTCACCGGCAAGCGTCAGAACCAGGCGGTAGCGGCCGCCCGTGCCGAGGTGAACGCCCGCACCGATGCGCGCGACAACCAGCTGCGTGAATTGAAACGCACTCTCGACGAGGATTGGGCGCGCTGGCAGCAATTGCAAAAGCTCAGGACCCTGTACGACCAGGCGGTGCTGCCGGATTCCAGTGCCGACGTGACCGCGGGCCTCGATGCCTACCGCAACGGCGGCGGCGATTTCTTCGAACTGCTGCGCAGCCGGGTGGATCAACTCGACGCCCAGATACGCCGTCTCAAGATCGAAACCGACCTGGACAGCGTGAAAGCCGACCTCTGGTATCTCGCAGGAGAAAACTCATGAACACTTCACGTGCTTGCCTGCTGTTGGCAACACTCACGCTGCTCACGGCCTGTGGCCAGTCCGCATCGCATCAGCAGGCGGCTGTATCCGGAAAGCCGGCGACGCCGAACGAACGGAAGATCATTTATTACCGCGACCCGATGAACCCCGCCATCACTTCGCCCGTGCCCAAGAAGGACAGCATGGGCATGGACTACGTGCCCGTGTATGCCAACGAGGAGAAACCCGCGAGCGGAGAGCAAGGCAACGTTATCCGTATATCGCCGGCTGTGGAGGAGCAGCTCGGGATCCTCACCGCACCGGTGCTGCGCGAGGACCTGCACCGCCTGATCCACACCGTGGGCTATGTGAGCTTCGACCAGAGCGCGGTCGTGCGCCTGCACACGCGCGCGGCCGGCTGGATCACCGAACTCCCGATCAGCTCCGCGGGCGAGCGGGTACGCAAGGGTCAGCTCCTGTTCCGGCTGTACTCGCCCACGCTGGTGACGGCGGAGCAGGAATACCTGCGGGCCTTGCAGGCCGGGAATGCGACCTTCATCGAAGCTTCCGGCCGCCGCCTCGAGGCTTTGGGAATCAGCAAAGACGAAATCGCGCGTCTGAAACAAACGCATGCGCCGAGCAAGAGCATCGCCTATTACGCCGAGCGCAGCGGCATCGTGGAAGCGCTGAATGCGCGCCCCGGCCTGTATGTCACGCCGGATACCGAAGTGATCCGTCTGGGTGTGATCTCGCAGGTCTGGCTGGTGGCCGAGGTGTTCGCAAACCAAGCGGGCTGGGTAGCGGTCGGCGACGAGGCAAGCGCACGGCTCACGTCCGCGCCCGGCGAGGTGTTGCACGGCCGGGTGAATTTCATCTACCCCGAGCTTGATCCGGTGACCCGCACGCTCAAAGTGCGCATGACCTTCGACAACCCCGAGGTGACGCTCCTGCCCAACATGTACGCCGAGGTGACGATAGCCGCGGCGCCGGAGAAGAACGTGCTCACGGTCCCGAGCGAGGCGCTGATCCGTACCGACGATGAAAACAACCTCGTAATTGTGGCGCTCGGCCAGGGGCGCTTCCGCGCCCAGCCGGTGACGGCGGGCATCGAAAGCGGCGGGCGCGTGGCGATCCTCACGGGCTTGGCGCCGGGTGAAACCGTGGTCACCTCGGGCGAGTTTCTGATCGATTCCGAAGCGAACCTCAAGGCGAGTCTCGAACGCCTCTCGGCCGGCAACGCTCCGGGAGGCCATTTATGATCGCGAGAATCATCAAGCTCGCGCTCGATAATCGAGCACTCATGCTGCTCCTGATGCTGGTGCTCGCGGCCGGGGGCATCTACGCGCTTGGGCGCATCAAGCTCGATGCCCTGCCGAATCTTTCGGCCACGCAGGTCATCATCGACACCAAGTACCCCGGTCAGGCGCCGCAAGTGGTGCAGGACCAGGTGACCTATCCGCTCACCACCATCATGTCCTCGGTGCCCAGCAGTACGCAGGTGCGCGGGTATTCGAGCTTCGGCGAATCCTACGTGTACGTGACCTTCGAGGCCGGCACCGATCTCTACTGGGCGCGCTCACGGGTGCTCGAATACCTGAGCCAGGCGCAAGCGCAGCTGCCCGCGGGCGTCACCCCGACCTTGGGGCCCGACGCCACCGGCGTCGGCTGGGTATACGAGTACGCACTGGTGGACAGGACCAATCAACACGACCTCGCCGCACTTACCACGCTGCAGAACTGGTTTCTGAAGTACCAGTTGCAGCAGGTGCCGGGAGTCTCCCAAGTGGCCACCATCGGCGGCATGGTGAAACAGTACCAGGTGGTGGTGAATCCCGACGCCTTGCGCGCCTATCACCTGCCGCTCGAAAAAGTGCGGGCTGCGATCGAAAGCGGCAACAGCGAGGCGGGCGGCAGCGTCATCGAGATGGCGGAAGCTGAGTACATGCTGCTCGCGAGCGGCTATATAAAAGGTCTTCACGACCTGGAGCAAATCCCGCTCGGCATCAACCAGAACGGCACGCCGATCCTGCTGAAAGACGTGGCCGAGGTGCGCTACGGGCCGGAGGCGCGCCGCGGCGTCGCAGACCTGAACGGTCAGGGCGAAGTCGTGGGCGGCGTGGTAATCATGCGCGACGGCGCGAACGCGCTCAAAGTGATCGAAGCGGTCAAGCAAAAATTGCAAGAACTCAAGCCGAGCCTGCCGGCGGGTGTGGAGCTCGTGGCGACCTATGACCGCTCGGAGCTGATCCAGCGTTCCGTCGCTACACTCTACCGCGCGCTCATCGAGGAGCTCATCATCGTGATCCTCGTGTGCACGCTCTTTCTGCTGCACCTGCGCTCGTCGCTGGTGATGCTGGTGAGCCTGCCGCTCGGCGTGCTCGCAGCCGTGCTCATCATGTACCTGCAGGGGATCACCGCAAACATCATGTCCTTGGGCGGCATTGCGCTTGCCATCGGCGCCATGACCGACGCCGGTATCGTGATGCTCGAGAACCTGCACAAGCATTTCGAGCGCAGCCCGCCGACCCGCGCCAACCGCTGGCGCATCGTGAGCGAGGCCGCGGTGGAAGTCGGGCCGGCGCTGTTCTTCTCGCTGGTCATCGTGGCGGTGTCGTTCCTGCCGATTTTCACGCTCGGCGACGAAGAGGGCCGGCTGTTCGCGCCGCTGGCCTTCACCAAGACCTACGCCATGGCGAGCGCCGCGGTCATCGCGGTGCTGCTCTTGCCGCTGCTCATGGGATATTTCGTGCGCGGCCGCATCCGGCCCGAGCACCAGAACCCGGTGAGCCGCGCGCTGATCGCCGCTTATCGGCCGGTGATCCGCTGGGTGGAACGTGCGCCCTGGCTTGTCGTGGGTGGCGCGGCGGTACTGGTTCTGGTGACGCTCTGGCCCGCGAGCCGTCTCGGTTCCGAGTTCATGCCGCCACTCAACGAGGGCACGCTGCTCTACATGCCGAGCCTCAACCCGGGGCTCTCGATCGGCAAGGCCGAGCAGCTTCTCCAGCAGACCAACCGGCTCATTAAACAGCTGCCGGAAGTGGCCACGGTATTCGGCAAGGCCGGCAAGGCCGACACCGCCACCGACCCGGCGCCGCTCAACATGTTCGAGACCACGGTAACCTTCAAGCCGCAATCCGCGTGGCGCCGCGGAATGACTTGGGAGCGCTTGCGGCAGCAATTGAACGAGCGCTTGCAGTTGCCGGGCGTTACCAATGTCTGGGTCTTTCCAATCCGCAACCGCATCGACATGACATCCACCGGCATTAAAACTCCGGTGGGCATCGAGATCTCGGGGCCGAGTCTCGCGGTGATTCAGCAGCTCGGGGAGCGGATCGAAGCCATATTACGTCCCCTCAGCGGTACCGCGTCGGTGTACGCGGATCGCACCGCATCCGGGCGCTACGTGGACATCGACATCGATCGCGCGGCCGCCGCGCGCTACGACCTCAACATCGGCGACGTGCAGAGCGTGATCCGCACGGCGGTGGGCGGCATGAACGTCACGGAAACCGTGCAGGGACTGGAGCGTTTCCCGGTCAACCTGCGCTACCCGCGGGCTTGGCGCGATTCGCTCGAGCGGTTGCAGGAACTTCCGCTGGTGACGTCCGCGGGAGCGACGATCCCGCTTTCCGAGGTGGCCACGCTTAAAATAGCCAACGGCCCGGACATGATCGAAAGCGTCGATACGCGCCCGACCGGCAATGTTTACGTGGACATCAGCGGCCGCGACCTCGCATCCTACGTGCAGGCGGCGCAGGCCGCGATCGGCAGGGAACTGCAATTGCCCGCCGGCTACACGCTCTCCTGGGTAGGCCAATACCAGGGCCTGCAGCGTGCCGAAGCACGTCTCGCCTTGATCGTCCCGCTTACGTTGTTCTTGGTGTTCCTGCTTCTGTATCTCAACTTCCGCAGCATCGCCAAGACCCTCATCATCTTCGCCACGCTGCCGCTTTCGCTGGTGGGCGGCGTCTGGCTCTTGTGGGCGCTGCATTACAACCTGTCGGTGGCGGTGTACGTGGGCTTCATCGCGCTCGCCGGCATCGCCGCCGAGATCGGCGTGGTCATGCTGGTTTACCTGGACGGCGCGCTCAAGCGTCGTCGCGAACAGGCCGGTGCCGAGGGTCGCAGCCTGACGCTTGAGGACCTCAGACGGGGCATCCTTGAAGGCGCGGTGCTGCGCGTGCGGCCGGTCATCATGACGGTGGCGGTCATCATCCTGAGCTTGCTGCCGGTTCTCCTGGAACAGGGCGCCGGCTCCGAAGTCATGCACCGCATCGTCGCCCCCATGATCGGTGGCATGCTCAGCGCAACCGTGCTGGCGCTCTTGGTGGTGCCGGCGGTGTATTACCTGTGGCAGTGCCAGAAGCTCAAGTAAACATTCACGCTTGCTGGTACGGAGTCAGGCGGCGCGTATGGTCTGCCTTTGTTCAGGCGGGTATTTGTCCCAGGGAAGCGAATCGGATGTTGCGGCCCAAATCCTTGAGCCGCGCGTAATCCAGGATGCGGATGTGGTGATAATCAGAATCAATGACGCCGTCCCCCTGGAGTTTGGTGAGGATGCGGCTGACGGTGGCCGGGGCGAGACGCAGGTAACTCGCGATGTCGCCGCGGGTCATGTACAGATACAGCATGCCGTCACTGACGTCGGCGTGCAGTTTCGAGGCAAACCGCAGCAGAAAACTCACCAGCCGCTCTTCGGCGCTCAGATCGCCGGTGAGGAAGGCGCCGTCGAGCAGCTCCTGACCGACCAGGCGCAGGAAGGTTTTCAGGAAATCCGGCACCCGGGCGGACGCGCTTTGCAGCATCCCGAGCGCGAGGGCGCAGACCGTCGAATCGGCGAGCGCCACGGCGTTGAACTGGTGATGGCCGTCATAGAGGCTATGCAGGCCGAGGATCGAACCCGGCAGCCGGAAGCCCTCGATGTATTCCCGGCCAAGCTGGTCCAGGCCATACACCTTGAAGCAGCCCGACTGCACCAGGAACAGGCCTTTTGAAGCGTCGCCGGCGCGGAACAGGTGCTGGCGGCGGCGCACCGGACGGGGGGCTTGCAGGTGCGCGGCAAGCTCGGCGAGGTGCGCGCGATCCACGCCGCCCGCAAAGCAAGCCTGTGCCACCTCGCAGACCAGACAGGAATCCGGTTTCTGGGCTAAGGCATAAATATTGTCCACGTCCACTTGTCCCGGCTTCGGAGCATCCTTTCCGGGGCAAAAAATAGGCTCGTGCGGGGCGGCTGACAGTGACTTAGATCAGGTGTTCGCAATTTCTTTGGGGGGCAACCGGCATCTTGTCCGGCATCAAGTACGGCGGCCGGCTGATTGGCTACTCTGTGTATGCAGGCGCCAGGCAAGAGACAGTGTGCAGCCCATGATGACGAATACCCCTGTTACGGCTGTCGGGGATGAGATCACGGTGTTGTACGGTACCGAGACGGGCAACGGCATGCGTGTGAGCAAGCGTCTGTGGCAACAACTCGAAGCCGCAGGCTTGCACGCGCGCTGGCTGAACACCGGCAAGTACCGCTTGCCGGAGCTGTCCCGGGAGCGTTGCCTGCTGGTTGCAATCAGCACCTACGATGACGAGCAGCCACCCGAGGACGCGCTGGGTTTCATGGGTTTCCTGATGTCGTCAAAAGCGCCGCGACTGCTGCAACTGCGCTATGGCGTACTCGCGCTCGGCGCCACCTGTTATTCTGCTTTCTGCACGGTGGGCCTGACACTGGATGCCCGGCTTGCCGAGCTTGGCGCAACACGCCTTGTGCATGTTGGCCTGTGCGACACCGAATTCGAGCGCGTTGCGGCGCCGTGGATTGCGAACACCACGCGCGTGGTCAGCGAAACATTGGGCGCAGGCTCGCATGATTAAAAAATAGATCGCGACAGCAGTACGTCAGTGCGCTGTTGTCGGGCCGCCATGCAAGCGTGGATCGGGCGGACGTGGATGGCTGACGACGAAGGCGGCCACGTCCCATACCTGCTGATCGCTGAGCAGGCCGGCGGCGCCGTAGGGCATGTTGGCCTTGATGAACGCCGCTGCGGTGCTCAGACGCTGCATCCCCGCGCCGCGATTGAAGGACTCCGGTCCCCACAACGGCGGGAACACCTGTGTGCCGCGGGCCCCGCGCCCTTCGCCATTGCTGCCATGGCACATGGCACAGTTGGCGGCATAGATCGCTGAGCCACGCTGCAAATCGGGCGGCTGTGGTGGAGCTGGCAGTGGCGGATAGCCCGCGCCCTTCGGTGTGATGCCCACCGGCAGGCCGGTGGCGAGCCAGCGGAAGTATTCCACCAAGGCCACCATCACGGGGCTGTCGGCGGACGGCGGCTTGCCGTTCATGCTGAAGCGGAAGCAGTCCTGGATGCGTTCTTCGAGTGTGTTCACGCGATGATTTTTGCTGCGGTATTTGGGATAAGCCACATAAGCCGCCCACATGGGCGCGGAATCTGCGCGCCGGCCATTGTCCAGGTGACAACTGGAGCAGTTCAGCTTGTCGCCCACGTATTGAGCGGCGTACTGCCGGGTGTTTTCAAAGATCATCCGGCCGCGCCAGATTTCATCGCCATCCGGACCGGTGGGAATCGCGGATTCGGGTGGCGGCGTGAAGTTGTTCGGGGATTGAGCAGTGAATTTATACGCGCCGTCGTGCGCCGGACGCATTACCGTTGGTTTTTCATTTTTTTGGAGGGAAGCGATGTAGCCTGTGACTGCCGTTATATCCGTGTCGCTCAAACCCGCGACAACGTGACTCATGATTTGCAGCGGGAAATATCTGGCTTGCCCATGCAGGCTTTGCATGTTTCGCAGTCCGATTGACATGTACTGGCGCGATTGACCCGCAAGTGCCGGAATCAGCGGCGCTGTACCTCCGAGGTCCGGACCGTGGCAGCTAGTGCAGGCCGGTACCTGATGCTGCCAGTCACCTGCAGTCACCAGCTCTTGACCGCGCTCGCGTTCCACGGCCGACAAATCGACATGTGCGGGCGTGAAGGGCGGGTGCAGAGTGCTGAAATATCCGGCGAGTGCGGCGATATCGGCGTCGCTCAGGTTTTTGGTCACCGGCTGCATCATTGGGTTTGGACGCGCGCCGCTGCGAAAAAACCGCAATTCGTTTTGCAGAAATTCTACCGGCTGGCCGGCGATGCGCGGGAATATCCCGCCGCCCTGGCCCTGCGCGCCGTGGCAAGCGGCGCAGGCTTGTGCGCTCGCCGGTGCTGGGGTTGCATGTGACGTGCTGGACACAACCGATGCCAGCATCAGTCCAAAAAAAAGGACGGTGCGCAGCATTGGAGGTGCCTTAATTTGCAGGTGGCAGGAAGCCATAGTGACGATAGATCGCCTGAGCCGCAGGACTGCTCAGGAATTGCAAAAATGCCTGTGCGGCTTGGGGATGCGGTGCGGTTTGCATGATCCCCGCCATGTAGGTGACGGCTTGGTTGTCGCCTGCGGGAATGGTCACAGTCTCAATCGGATGATGCAGAACGCTTTCCTGGAAATACGCTTCCGTGTACCACACGACGCCGGCATCACACTGCTGCTCCATGATGCGTATCGGCGTCTCGCGATGATGGATGTGAGTGAGAAAGGTCGTGCCTTGATCCACCTTTTCCCTGTAGACGGCGTTCACCAGGGCGTCGCCGCCCGCGGTCCGCAGCGCCGGAATGAGTGCGTGGCGCGCAATGCCTTCCCATTCGGGGTTGGGCATGCAGAGTTTCAGGCCGGGCGCAGCCAAGCTCTCAAGTCCCGTGACATGCCGGGGGTTTCCCTGGTACACCATGATGGCCAGGCGGTTTTTGGCATACGCCGCGGTACGCGTGAACCAGTGATGCTTTGCCTGCAGCTCCGCCATGCTGCCGCTGCCGTTGGCCAGGATGTCGGGCTTGAGAGTGATGTGCATGTTGCCGAGCAGAATGCCGTTGCCGCGCTCGATGGCAGTGATCAGCCGGCCCGGCGGCAGAGTGAAGGCCACCACCCGGGGGTAGCGCGGATGAGACTCGATGAAGGCGCGCATCAGTTTATTGACCACCATGAACTGATTGCCGGCAAAGAAGACCACGAGCTGCGGATCGTTGATGTCGCCGTGGATGTCGGGCACGTTCTCCAGGCCCGGCACGGTCACCTGAGTGCCGTCGTATATCGGCGTGCTCCACGGCGGCTGGATTTGCAACAGCGACTTGGGGAAGCTGCTCATGTAACGCAAATTCTGGTCGGTCTGCGACGGCGGCCCTGCCGCCAAGGCGGGTTGCAGGGGGCTCAGCAGCAGCGCCGCGATCACACTCGCCAGCAAGTAGCGTGAATAGCTTGCCAACATCCGGTCTCTCCTGACGGCGGGCAGTTAATTTATGTCCGGGGCTACGGTGCCGCCCCCCGGTTATTGTTTCATGTAAGCGTAGCCCATATCGCCGTAGATAACTGTCGTTGCCAAGGCGGACAGGTCAATACGGACATTCTGGTACACCTCGGAGTGCTCGATGCCCATGTCCGCCAGTGCCTGACCGCACACGTCCACATGCACCCCGGCCTCGCGCAGCGCGTCAATCAACGGAATGTTCGGGTTGTCCACGCCGTACTTTGCCTTGTAAGCCGCGTTGTTCAGCACCGCCGTGGTGGCCGGTCCGTGCAGGACGGCAACGAACCGCAGGTTTTTCACCGACACGCCCGCGGATACAAAAGTATTCACGGCACGCGCCACGTGGTCGAGTCCACTCTCGGGCTCGGAGGGATTTTTGAAGCCCGTGGTGACATCGAAGATCGCCTTGTAAACATGGTGCTTGTCCGGTTGCACGGCGGCCTGCGGCAAGGGATGAACCGGGCCGTATTTGGCAATCGCCGGATAGGTCCACTGAGTGCCGGCCGCTTGTGCCGTCGGCATCGTCAGCACACCGGTGAGCGAGAGGAGGGCGGCAAGGCCCAGGGTTTTCAAAATAGAGGCGTTCATGGATTGTGCTCCTTGGCTTGCGAGTAGGGGATAGACTGCAGTCTGCGCGCTTACAGCGGCATCAAGGCATAGCCTTCATGTTGCAGGATGATGCTGGTGGAGAGCGCCGACAGCGCGACTTTGACGTCCGGGTTTATCCAGTCGTACTGGTAACCAAAACCCGCGACGGCCTGACCGCATACCACGACCTCGACGCCCGCGGCTTTCAGTTCGTGGATGACCTTGAGGTTGGGATTGTCCACGCCGAATTGTTTCTTGTAGTGTGCGTTGTCGAGCGTGACGGGCGTTGCGCCGCCGCTGATGAGCGCCACGAATTTTAAATGGTCAAGCGGCACGCCGGCGGAAGCAAACACGTTCACGGCGCGCGCCACGGGTTCCAAACCGTCATCAGGCTCGTCCTTCTTCTGCGCACGGGTGACGGCGAACACCACCTTGTAAACCGTGGTCTTGTCCGGCTGGAAAGCTCCCTCAGGAAGCGGATGCATGGCGCCGGCGTCTTTGATGACCGGGTTTTGCCAGAAGCCCGGCGGCGGGGCGGCCAAGGCGGCGGACGACAGAAAAACCCCAATTAAAACAGCGAGTAACCAATGAGTCTTGATCATGGCTGGACTCCTGATTGTGCGTTTTGCTTGAACCGCGCTGCGCGACGGCGCGGATGGTTGGCCCGTCAAGGGCCGGTTAGATGATAATGCGGGGCAACGGCCACTGGCAGGCTATCGCAAGTATTTTTCCGGACTCCAGGGGAACAGGGCGTGAGCAACAAATATAAATGGTATGCAGCCTGGATCGCGGGCTTGCTGGGCATCTCGGTGGCGGCGGTCGCACAGACTACGGCGCCGCTTGCACCGCCACTTTTGCCGCTGACCGCCTTGCACACCGAGCGGGTGCAGTATGCGCTGGTGGACGGGCAGGCCGTGTATGGCTATCTCAGCCAGCCGGCGGATGCCAAGGGTCCGCAAGCGGGCATCATTCTGATTCACATGTGGTGGGGCCTGAACCAGCAGATGCGCAACGTGGCCGATCAGCTCGCGCGCCGTGGCTACACGGTGCTGGCGGTGGATTTGTTCAACGGCCAGGTGACGCGCGACCGCAGTGTCGCGGCGCGGCTCGCGGACATCGCCAACGCGCGCTCGGGCGCGGTATTGTCCAATCTGGAGCAAGCCGTGACCTACATGAATACGCATCAACAGGTGGACCGCCTGGGCGTGATTGGCTGGTCCATCGGCGGACAGTACGCGTTGAGAATCGCCAGCGAGCTGCCGCAGGCATTCAACGCCCTGGTTATTTTCTATGCCACGCCTGACACCGAGCCGTCACAACTGGTGCCGCTGCGCATGCCGATGCTGGCGTTTTTCGGCGGGCGTGATCCCTTCGTGCCGCCGTCGGTGGTGGAAAAGTTCCAGTGGGCCGCGGGACTCGCGAGTGCGCAACTCGACATCCACATTTATCCGGATGCGCAGCCGGGATTCGATGATCCGGCGTCCACCGCCTACAACGCCGCCGAAGCCCAGGATGCCTGGAAACACTTGACGACGTTCCTCGCCGAGCAGCTCCAGCCCGCGCCGGTGCGCACCGCCAGCGGTTGAAGCGCAGTTCGATTGGGATAGTTTCTGGAGGTATGCGTGCCCAGCAGCGAGTCCGCGATTCCGGCGTTCCGCGTGGCGCACGAAACCGGCGTGCCGCCCAAGGTAACGCTCACCGGCCAATGGACGCTGCGCGGTCTGGCACGCCGCGCCAATGCACTCAGCAATGAATTGAAACCCTATGCACGCGATCCCGAGGTGCGCTGGGATCTGACTGGCATTCAGGCCATGGACAGCGTGGGTGCCTTCGTGCTGTGGCAGATCAATGAGCGTCATCCGCCGGCGCACCTGCAGGTGCAGCCGGAGCATGCCGCGCTTTTCCGCCGCTGGGCCGACCGCCGCGTGCCCACGCCCGCCGAAACCAGGATACGACGCCCGGCGCTCACCGACGTGCTGGCGTCCATCGGCTTTGCCGCCACCGAGCATTTCGCGAGCTTCATCAGCCTCATCGGCCAGTTCACGCTGGACGTGGCGTTTCTGCTTGCGCATCCAGCGCGCACGCCGTGGCGGGAAATCTCCGCCACCATCTACCACGCCGGCGCACGCGCCCTGGGCGTGATGACCGTGATCGGCTTGCTGCTCGGCGTGGTGGTAAGCTACATGGGCGGCCTGTCGCTTGAGACTTACGGCGCCCAGGGTTTCATCGTCAACATTCTGGGCTTGAGCATCGTGCGCCACCTGAGCCCGGTGTTCACCGCGATCCTGATCGCGGGGCGCTCCGGTTCGGCCATGACCGCGGAACTCGGCGTGATGCGCGTCACCGAAGAACTCGACGCGCTCGCCGCCATGGGTATTTCCCACAGCCTGCGGCTGGTGCTGCCCAAAATCGTGGCGCTGACGCTGGTCATGCCGCTCTTGGTGATCTGGACCGACGTGATCGCGCTTGCCGGCGGCGTGTGGGCGGCGCATGCGGCCTTCGACATCAGCTACGCGCACTTCCTCTACAGCCTGCCGCGCGTGGTGACGCCGCTGAGTTTCTGGCTGAGCATGGGCAAGAGCGCGGTGTTCGGCGGGGTGATCGCGCTGATCGCCTGCGAGTACGGCCTGCGCGCCAAGCCCAACACCGAAAGCCTGAGCGCCGAAACCACCAACTCCGTGGTCACCGCGATCACCGTGGTGATCGTGCTGGACGGCATCTTCGCGGTGGTCTTCAAGCATGCGGGGCTGATGTGAGCGAAGATTGCGTGGTGCGTTTGGAACACCTGGGCACGCGCTACGGCGGGCAGGTGGTGCACCGCGACATCAATCTGTGCGTGTACCGCGGCAAGATCTTGGGCCTGGTCGGCAGCTCCGGCAGCGGCAAGACCACGCTGCTGCGTGAAATGATCGGCCTGCAGCGCCCGAGCGAAGGCCAGGTGTGGCTGTTCGGCGAACGTCTCGACCGGCTGGGCGCGGCGGAACTCGCGCGCCTGCACCGGCGCTGCGGCATCCTGTTCCAGGGCGGTGCACTGTTCAGCGCGCTCAACGTGTTCGACAACATCGCTTTTCCGCTGCGCGAGTCGCGGCTCGCGGACGAGGCGCTGATCCGTCAGCTGGTGTACCTGAAGCTTGCCATGGTGGACTTGTCTGCGGAGGTCGCCATGCGCCTGCCGGCGGAGCTCTCCGGCGGCATGATCAAGCGCGTGGCGCTGGCGCGGGCGCTGGCGCTCGAACCGGAACTGCTGTTCCTCGACGAACCGGCGAGCGGGCTGGATCCCATCACCGCCCAGGACTTCGTGGAACTGCTCGGCGAGCTGCACCGCGAGCTGCGCCTGTCCGTGGTGATGGTGACCCACGACCTCGACTTGATGCGCGATCTCTGCGATCAGGTGGCGGTGCTCGCCGACGCCAGACTTGCCGCCTGGGGATCGCTCGACAACCTGCTGGAATCCGAGCATCCCTACGTGCGCCAGTTCTTCCACGGTCCGCGCGGCCGGCGGGTGTTCACCGCTGCGGAGGCGGCGCATGAATAACCGCGCCTACGCGCTCGTGGCCGGCGCCTTCGTGCTGCTGCTGGGTGCGGCTATCATCATCGCCGCCATCTGGCTCACCGGCACGCGCGTCGCTACCAAGCCGTACATCGTTGCCACCACCGGCAGCGTGGCCGGCCTCACGCCGCATTCCACGGTGTTCTTCCGCGGTCTGGCGGCCGGACGCGTGGACAACGTGCGCTTCGATCCCAGCGATCCGCGCCGCATCCTGATCCGCATCGAGGTGGATGCCGGCATCCCGGTGACCCGTGACACCTATGCGGTGTTCCGGCTGCAGGGACTGACCGGCGCTTCGCTGCTCGATCTCGAGACCACCGGCACCAGCCGCGAGCTGCTGGCAACGTCGGTGCAGTCGCCGGCCTACATTCCGCTGCATCCCTCGCTGCTCGATGAACTCAGCGGCAGCGCGCCGCAGCTCATGGGCGAGTTGCAGACCTTGATCGCATCGCTCAACCAACTGCTGAACAGTGACAACCGTGCACACGTCGCGCGCCTGCTGGCACAGGCGGATGCCGCAAGCACCACGCTCACGCGGCTGGAAACCGATCTCGATATCGAAGCGCGGCAGCTGCCGGCGCTCACCCGGCACATGCAAAGCACGCTGGCGCAGCTCGACAAGCTGACCGTGAGCCTTGATCGCTTCGTTGCCACGGTCCAGTCCACGGATCGCCAGGTCAATGCCGAAACGCTGCCGCATCTCAATCAGACGCTCGCGCAGATTTCTGCGGCCTCTGATCAGATCCGCAAGCTCGCCGACAGCCTGCGCAAGAATCCGCAGCAACTGATATCCGGGAAACCGGCGGCGGCACCCGGCCCGGGCGAGCCCGGTTACAAAGGACCGTCGCCATGAAAACAATTCTCTGGGTGCTAATTGCAGCAGTGCTTGCCGCCTGCAGCATTCTGCCCAAGCCTGCGCCGCCGCCGGTGCTGCACGATTTCGGTCCGCCGGCAAGCGCGCCAGTCGCCGCCGTTCCGGTCGAAGTCAGCGTGAGCGCGCCCCTGTGGCTGGACGACACCGCGATTTACTACCGCCTCATGTACAGCGATCCCACGCAACTGCGCGCCTACGCCGACCATCGCTGGCTCGCGCCGCCGGCACAGTTGCTGCAGGCGCGCCTGCGGGGAGCTTTCGCAAACCGCAGTCCGCATTATCGTTTGGAGGTGCAGCTGCTGGATTTCGAGCAGGTTTTCGACACTGCCCAGTCCGCGCACATCAGTCTGCGTGCTCAAGCGAGCTTGCGGGATTTGTCCAGCGGTACGGCCATCGGTGAGCGGATGTTTGCGGTCACGCAGTCCACGTCGCCGGACGTGCAGGGCGCGGTCAGCGGCGATGCACAGGCGGCGAACGAGCTGCTTGCCAGGTTGGAGCAGTGGGTGCACACGCAACTGGCCCCGGACAAGTCGCCATAAACTGCAACCTCCGGCAGGTTTTCCGGTCAAACCACATCGTTGACGGCCATCCAAACCCTGGCCCGCAAAGACGAATCAAAATTTTCCACGAGGAGCACCGCATGCTGCGTATTCCGTGTTTGAGATTTTCAGGCTGGTTGCTGGCCGGGACGCTGGTTTTGTTGAGTCTCGGCGGCACCGCGTTCGCGGCGACGTCGCTTGCGCCGCTGTATTCCCAGCTTCACTGGCGCGAAGTCGGGCC
>JAGXAL010000030.1 GCA_018971605.1 Natronospirales bacterium
GGGAAGTGCTCGTTCTGCCAGGCCTTGATGCCGCCCTTCAGGGTGTGCACCGACTTGAAGCCGCGTTTGATGAGCAGGTTCGCGGCCTTCTGGCTGGTTTGCCCGGCATCGCAGTACACAATCAATGCCTGCTCCTTGAATTTGTCCAGTTCCGTCACGCGGCTGTCCAGTTCGCCGAGCGGGATGTTGCGCGCGCCGATCACGTGGCCGCCGCCGAAATCCTTGCTCGGACGGATGTCGAGCACCGCGGCACCCTTGTTGATCAGCAGCACGCTTTCCGCGGGTCGCAGCTCACGATATTTGCGAAAACGCCGCAGCAACTCATCGCCGATGAACAGCAAAATGATAATGACGGCTGCAGCGATGAGATAGGGGTGATGGCGTATGAATTCAAGCAGGCGCGGCATGCACGGATACGGTCTCAAAACGGGCGCGTAGTATAGCAGCAGGCCTGCAAGCCTTTGAGCGGCCTGCGAAATCTCCTAGAATCGATTAAACCCTGCCGGAAGTGAGACATGCCCGCCTGCCAGCCGCCGGCTCCCCATCGCGTTACTTGGCCGCTGCTCGGCGTGTGGCTGCTGGGAGCGTTGCTGTTCGCAGGTGCCGTCCAGACCGCCGGCAGCGATCAGACTGCGGCCCAGCAGGCGCAGCTCAAGCAACTGCGCACGCGCATCGCGGGCCTGCAAACCACGCTGGATCGCGAAGTCCGGCAGCGTGGCCAGGTGCAACAGCAGTTGCGCGACAGCGAAAACCGCATTGCCGGGCTGAGTGCGGGACTGCGGCGCGTGGAGCGTTCCGTCGCGCAGGCGCAGGCGCGGCTCACCGGGCTGCAACGCCAGCAACAGCAGCAACAGAAACTGCTGGACCGGCAAAAGCAGGCCTTGGCCGCGCAGATTCGGGCGACCTACATGCAGGGCCAGGATTCACAACTCAAATTGCTGTTGAATGCCGAGGACCCGGCCAGCATCGAGCGGCTGTTGGCCTACTACGACTATTTCAACAAGGCGCGTGCCGTGCGCATCCAGGCGGTGCGCGCGCAACTCGACGCCCTCGCCAACATAAATGCACAAGTGCAGCAACAACTGCAGCAACTGACGACCTTGCGCACGCAGCGTGCGCAGGCGCTGGCACAGGTAAAGCAGGAGCGCGGCGCACGCCAGCGGGCGCTCGCGGCGCTGAATGCCGGCATCCACAGCCGCAGCCAGCGGCTTGCGCGTCTGCGCCAGGACGAACGCTCGCTCGAGGATTTGATCACCAATTTGCAGCAGACTTTGTCCGATATCCCGGCCGACCTTGAGGGCCATCACCGCTTCGCGAGCTTGCGCGGACGCCTGCTCTGGCCGGTCGATGGCAGGGTGATTCAGGGTTTTGGTGCGCCGATCGCCGGGGGGCGCATGCGTGCCCAGGGGGATTTGATCGCCGCGCCGCTGGGCACGCCGGTGCGAGCCATCGCCTATGGACGTGTGGTATTTGCCGACTGGCTGCCGCACTTCGGACTGCTGGTCATCGTGGACCACGGCGACGGCTATCTCAGCATCTACGCCCACAACCAGAGCGTGTACGTGCAAGTTGGGGATTGGGTGCAGGCGGGTGAGACGCTGGCCACACTTGGCGACAGCGGTGGGCAGAATCAGCCGGCGTTGTATTTCGAGATCCGTCATCAAAATGTCGCTCTCAGCCCGCGCGACTGGTGTCATGGCCGGCTGCCGCACGCCTGAGAATTTTCGTGAGCGTATCTTGAGGAATGTGTAAGCGGCGATGTTCGCCGCGACTGTTTGGGAATCGCGACGGTCAGCGTCGCTCCCACAAAAATATAGGCCAGGCGTTGCTGTGCTATCTTGATTGTGTTCTACCGCAGGCTGTTTCCAAGCCGGAGATTCCCCCATGTTTGTGCATTGCTTCAAATCCCGGCGCGTGAGCGCAGGCCTGGTTTTGGCGCTGGCGCTGGCGCTGGGCACCGGGCCCCTGGCATTTGCCGCTCCGCCAAGCGCGGCACCTGCTGCCACGACCGCATTGCCCTGGCAGCAAGTCAAGCTGCTGGCGGACGTGATGCAACTCGTCAAACAGGATTACGTCGAGCCGGTGAGCGATGCCACGCTGCTCACCAATTCCATCCGTGGCATGCTCGCGGGCCTCGATCCGCACTCCGCTTATCTGGACAAGAGCGATTATCAGCAGTTGCAGATCATCACTACCGACCAGTTCGGCGGTCTGGGACTGGAAGTCACGCAGCAGGACGGTGCGGTCATGGTGGTTTCGCCAATCGACGGCACGCCGGCGGCCAAGGCCGGCATACAAAGCGGTGACCTGATCCTGCGCGTCAACGGCACCGCCCTGGACGGCCTGACGCTGGATCAGGCGGTAGCGCTGATGCGCGGCAAACCCGGCACCGTGGTGACGCTCACGGCGTTGCGCCGCGGCGTGGCCCAGCCGCTCAGCTTCACGCTCACGCGCACGCAAGTGCATCTCACGAGCGTGCACAGTCGCCTGCTGCAGCCGGGCTATGGCTACTTGCGCATCAGCCAATTCAGCGAAGACACCGCCGACGGCGTGATGAGCGCGGTGAAATCACTGGTCCAGCAGAACCACGCACCGCTCAAGGGCCTGATCCTGGATCTGCGCAACAACCCCGGTGGGTTGCTGGATGCAGCCGTGGACGTGGCCGATGATTTTCTGGACAGCGGCGTGATTGTCTCGGCGCGCGGGCGTGCGCCGGATTCCAATTTCATGCGGCGCGCCACGCCCGGCGACATTCTCGCTGGCGCGCCCATGGTGGTGCTGGTGAACGCCGGCACTGCTTCGGCAGCGGAGATCACCGCAGGCGCGCTCCAGGACAATCACCGCGCGCTGATTCTCGGCACCCAGACCTTCGGCAAGGGTTCGGTGCAAACCGTTATTCCACTGCCCGAGGGCGGCGCGCTCAAGCTCACCACCTCGCTGTACTACACGCCCTCGGGACATTCCATTCAGGCCGAAGGCATCAAGCCGAACATTGTGGTCCCCGAGTTCAAGCTGACTGCGCCGACCGCCGCCGAAACCCTGACCGAGGCCAATCTTCAGGGGCATCTCGCCAACAACGCGCCGGCGCCGCAGCCGGCCGCCAACCTCTCGGCCAAGGACCAATTGGCGCAACAGGACTTCCAGCTCTACGAGGCACTCAACGTCCTCAAGGGACTGACGCTCGCCGGCCGCGACTGAGATGCGTGGCGCAGGCCTGTGGTTGCTGTTGATGCTGCTCGTGGTCGCGCCGGCAGCGGCGCATGCCGCACCGCCGGTCATCGCGATCATCATTGACGATCTCGGCAACACCTTCGCCGAGGATCGGCGCGCGGCGCAACTGCCGGGACCGGTGGCCTGTGCGATTCTGCCGCACACGGAATTTGCCGTGACGCTCGCCGATGCCTGCCATGCGGCCGGCAAAGAGGTGCTGCTGCATCTGCCGATGCAGGCGCTGGACGACGCGCCACTCGGCCTTGGCGGCATTTCTCTGGACATGAGCAAAGAGCAGATCCAGAACACCGTGCGCGGCGATTTGCAGTCCATTCCGTACGTTGTGGGCGTCAACAATCACGAGGGCAGCCTGATCAGCATGCATCCGGGCGATCTCGCCTGGATCATGCAAACGCTGCATGCCATCGGCGGATTGTTCTTCGTGGACAGCTATACGACCGCCGACAGCATCGCCTATCAGATCGCACACGAGCATGCGGTGCCGGCGGCACGCCGCGACGTGTTTCTCGATGACGTGAATACTGAAGCGGCGGTGCAGTTCCAATTCAAGCGCTTGCTCGATATTGCACGCCACAAAGGCTTTGCGCTCGCCATCGGCCATCCACGTCCGGCGACCCTCGCGGTGCTGGAGGCGGAACTGCCGAAGCTTTCAGTAGAAAGTGTGGCGCTTGTGCCGGTGGTGACGATCGTCAGACTGCAACAGCAGCATCCAATTCCCTGGCCTGAATCTATCTATCCCTTGCCGGCTTACTCGGCCAATCTGGCCCATTGATTCAGGGCATACACACGCACCCGCGTATACAAATCCGTGTACATCCGGCCGTAGGATTTTATCCGCATGCCGCCTTCACCCCAGAGCAGATAGCGTGACAGAAATGCAATCGTCGGCGCCACTGTTTTTTGCACGCGCGGATTCAGGTCTAGGGGGTTGAGCGTCATCTTCACACTCATGCGGTGGGGGAACTGTGGCCCCATAAGGCAACGTGCCCGTTTCTGGATGATCCGGTACAGGCGATTGTCGAAAGGCGCTCCGGAATGCAGGATGCCGTAGGCATGTTTCAGAGCGATGCTGCTGTCCTCGCCGTCGATCATGCGCAAGCGGCGCAGGACCGCACGGAAAATTTTCCAGCGCCCCATGTTTTCGCGTTGGCGGTAGCGCAGGAAATAATGGTAGAAATACTTGTAGTGCCGTATTTCATCTTCACGGATCAGCTGTGTGAGCTGGCGTAATACCGGCTCGGGGCTCAGGCGGCTCAGGGTGGTGTAATAGCTGGCGGTCCCCATCTCCACGATGCAGCGCGACACCATTTCCAGGCAGCGACTGGGTTCCAGCGCCTCGATCACGCAGTTAGCGGAGAACTCCGCGAAGAACGCCTGGTACACCTGATCCCAATCGAAGTTCGGCCAAGCGGTTTGCACGTACCGTTTGAGCGCCCGGCCATGCTGCAATTCCTCGTGCTGCCAGTGCTGCTCCAGCCATGTAGTCGTTTCCTCATCGCCGGCATAATACTCAATGAGATTGTGAGCGTAGGTGTCGGTAGCGGTTTCGATGAACGAGGCGGTGGTGAGGAGATAAAACAGGAGTTCCTGATCCGTGACCCGGGCACGGTCAAGGCTCTGCCACGGGATGTCGTCGAGTGTCCAGCGTTGATGGCTGGGCGAACGCCGAGGTAACGGGGAAGCGGGGATCATGGGGAATATCCGGAAGCGTTGCGGCAGTGTACGCTCATCTTTGACTATTATCAGGTTGACGAATTCCCATTCCTTGCCGAGTTTCGGCAAAAACGCAAGACGGCCAAGGCTATGATTGTGCTCTGTTAAAATTGCCGCATGGATGTCACGCGTCTGCTTGAATCCCTGAATCCGGCGCAACGCGAAGCGGTCACCACCGAGGCCAAGCCCACGCTGGTGCTGGCGGGCGCCGGCAGCGGCAAGACCCGGGTGCTGGTGCATCGCATCGCCTGGCTGATCGAAGTCGAGCAGATCTCGCCTTTCGGCATTCTGGCCGTGACTTTCACCAACAAGGCTGCAGGCGAGATGCGCATGCGTCTCGAGCAGATGCTGGCGCAACCATTGCGGGCCATGTGGGTGGGCACCTTCCACGGCCTGGCGCACCGGCTGTTGCGCCAGCATTGGCGGGAAGCCGGCCTGCCGCAGAATTTCCAGATTCTGGATGCCGAGGATCAATACCGCCTGATCCGGCGCGTGCTCAAGAGTCTGGATCTGGACGAAACCCGCTATCCGCCGCGGCAGTTGCAATGGTTCATCAACGCCCGCAAGGATCAGGGCCTGCGCGCCAAACATTTGCAGGAATCCGCCGATCCGTTTGAACGCCAGATGCAGCGCGCCTACGCGGCCTACGAGAGCGCCTGCACGCGTGGCGGCCTGGTGGACTTTGCGGAATTGCTGTTGCGCGCGCTGGAACTGTGGCGCAACGACGCGGCCTTGCTCGCGCACTATCAACAGCGCTTTGCCCACATCCTCGTGGATGAATTCCAGGACACCAATGCCATCCAGTACGCCTGGATCAAATTGCTGGCCGGCACGCGTGCGGCGCCCTTCGTGGTGGGCGACGACGACCAATCCATCTATGCCTGGCGCGGCGCACGCATCGAGAACATCCTCAAATTCGAGAAGGATTTTCCCGGCGCGCACGTGGTCCGCCTGGAGCAGAACTACCGCTCCACCGGCACCATCCTGAAAGCCGCCAACGCGCTCATTGCCCACAACCAGACGCGCCTCGGCAAGAACCTGTGGACGCGTGGCAACGACGGTGTCGCGATCCGCTTATACGCGGCCTACAACGAGCAGGACGAGGCGCAGTTTGTCATTCAGCAAATCCAGCGCTGGCAGGCGCAAGGCGGCACGCGCCGCGAGATCGCGGTGCTGTACCGCTCCAACGCCCAGTCGCGCGTGTTCGAAGAACGTTTGCTGGCCGAGCGCATTCCCTACCGGGTGTATGGCGGCTTACGGTTCTTCGAGCGCCAGGAGATCAAGGACGCGCTCGCCTATCTGCGCTTGCTCGAGAACCGCGGGGATGACGCTTCCTGCGAGCGCGTCATCAATTTGCCGGTGCGCGGTATCGGCACGCGCACCGTGGACGGCCTGCGGGAAACCGCGCGGCGCGAGCAGCTGTCGCTGTGGGGCGCGCTGCAGCAGGTGCTGGGCAAACAGGACGCGCCGCCGCGGGTGCTCACGGCGCTGCGCACCTTTGCCAAGCTGATCGACGACATGGATCTGGCCGTGCGCGGACTGGACCTCTTTGAGCAAGTGGATCATGCGATTCATGGCAGCGGTCTGGTGGAACACTACAAAGCCGAGAAAGGCGAGCGCGGTGAAACCCGCGTCGAGAACCTGCAGGAACTGGTGAGCGCGGCGCGCAGTTTCCAGCCCGAAGTATTGAACGAGGGCATGACATCGCTGGCCGCGTTTCTCTCACACGCGGCACTCGAAGCCGGTGAAGGCCAGGCGGATGCCTGGGAAGACTGCGTGCAGTTGATGACGCTGCATTCCGCCAAGGGATTGGAGTTCCCGCTGGTGTGCATCTGCGGCATGGAAGACGGCCTGTTCCCCCACCAGCGCTCCAGCGAGGATCTCGAGGGTCTCGAGGAGGAACGCCGCCTGTGTTACGTGGGCATGACGCGTGCCATGCGCGAGCTGATCCTGAGTTATGCGGAAACCCGCCGCTTGCACGGCAGCGATACCTACGGGGTGCCCTCGCGTTTTCTGCGGGAAATTCCCGGGGAATTGCTCGAGGAAATCCGGCCGCGGGTACAGGTCACGCGGCCGCTACCGCCGGCCGGCCGGCGCTTGGAGAGCGCGCCCACCGGTCTGCAACTCGGCCAGCGCGTGCAGCATCCGAATTTCGGTGAAGGCGTGGTGCTGGATTACGAAGGCAGCGGCCCGCAGGCGCGCGTGCAGGTCAATTTCCGCGCCGCCGGCGCCAAATGGCTGGTTGTGGCTTACGCTAATCTGCGGCCGGTGTGACATGCGGCGGGCATGGTGTGTTGTAGCCAGCAGTTTGCTGGGGCTGGCGATACTCGCGGGCGGTGCGCCGCGTGCCTGGGCCGATGACGGAGAACTGGACCTCGTGGTGCTCGGGACCGGCGGTTTCTCGGGCAGCGACAATCCCGGCAACAATGGTTATTACACTACCGGCCTCAACAGCTACGCGCTCACCGCTAATCTCGGTTACTGGATGGACGACGCCTGGGAGGCCGGCGTGGGCGCCGGGCCGGGACGCGCGCAGTATCAGAGCTGCAACACCCAGAACCTGTGCAGCAGTGCGACGCAGGGGACCATGCAGTTCACTGTGTTTGGCCGCTACAATTTCACCTCGGATTACGGCGCACAATATTCCTTCACCGGTTTGCAGGTGAATTACATGCGTGCGGGTAACGCGCTCGGTAGCGTCACGGTGCTGCACCCGGTGGCGGGTTACCGCTTTTCGCTGCTGGATGACTGGTCGCTGGAACTGAGTGTCGGCGCCGGCATACCGGTCGCCGGCAACAGTGCGCGGTTTCCGACGACGTATGATGTGCAAATGGGCGTGGTGATACCGTTGTGAAATATCTGGCCGCGAAGAGCTCCAGATTCAATGCCGCTGTGCGGCGCGCATGCATTCAGGAGTTGCACTGTGACTGACCAGGACCAGCCTGCACACAAACCGGGCAACGACCCGCTCAGCCGCGAAGCCTGGAAACTGTTTCGCATGATGGCGGAATTCGTTGACGGCTACGAGCGCCTGGTGGCCATTCGCCCGGCGGTGAGTATTTTCGGCTCGTCGCGCACCGCCCCCGGGCATCCAAATTACCAACTGGCCGAACAGCTTGGCCGGGCGCTGTCCGATGCCGGGTTCTCGGTCATCACCGGCGGCGGCCCGGGCATCATGGAAGCCGCCAGCAAGGGCGCGTACGCCGGCAAATCCACCAGCGTCGGGCTCAACATCCAGTTGCCGCAGGAACAGGCAAGCAACGCTTACCAGAACATTTCCCTGAGCTTTCGGCATTTCTTCGTGCGCAAGGTGATGTTCGTGAAATATGCCGCGGCGCACGTGTTTTTGCCGGGCGGCTTTGGCACGCTGGATGAACTCGGCGAAATTCTCACCTTGACGCAAACCGGCAAGACACCACGGGTACCCATCCTGCTGGTGGGCCGGGCGTTCTGGTCGGGATTGAGTGACTGGCTCCGCGCGCGCCTGGTGGGCGAGAGCATGATCGATGCGGCCGATATGGACCTGTTTCGGATTGCCGATCGCCCGGACGAAGTGGTCAACTGCATCGTGCAGCACTACGGCACACGCGGCTTCGAGCCTTCGGACCGCGAGCGTCAGGCACTCCTCGAACTGTGAGCCGAGTTCAGCGTTCGGGTTTGCCCACGTCCACGTCGTCAAGATCACGCGAATAATCCGTGGCCAGAATGCGGCGCGCGCGCGTGGCATCCACGCGCTGCACCCGCAGCTTGATGCCGCCCAGTGCGATGGCGTACAGCCAGTCCATCTGCACCATGTTGTCGTCGAACAAGAGCGCCTGCACGCCTTCCGCCGCCAGCCGTCCGAGCGCAATGTGCGCGTCCGTGGATTTGTCGAAGGTGGCGATGGTCACGTACTCATCCATGTCTGCAGGCTCATGCGGCGCATGCCGCTCGCCGGGCGTAGGTGGGTGTTGGCGCCGGGCCGCGACCCATTTGCCGCAACCGGACAACAACGCGCCTGACAAGGCACGAAACAAGGACAAGCTGAGCATGGTTGGCCGTCGCGGCACCGGGAGGATGCCCACGATTACAGCACAAATCACCGTGGTCGGCGGAAATAAAAACCCGGCGGGATTGCCGCCGGGTGAAAGCCTTCATGGCTGGAGGTGATTGAGTATTCAACTCGTGAAGGGCGTTAGCATCCTTGCTGTTCCCTGCCCCGCCCCGGGTCCTTCCTACTCCTGTCCCGCCATCCATTGGCGGATTAGGCGGAGTCCACTCTGACAAACGCCCGGCTTCATGGCAGTCGGGCAAGGGCTTGATCGCGCGTAGGAAACGTCTTACATGGGCGGCTGCGTGCGGGACGGCTTTGCTGTAAAAATGCCAAGCAAAGAACCTGACGGATCTGCCCATACTCGTGAAAACCAGCCTGCGTGCACTGTTTCCTCCGCTTGAGCCCCATGCCAGCCAGCGGCTGCGCGTGCAGGCGCCGCACGAGCTATACGTGGAGGAATGCGGAAATCCGCAAGGATTGCCGGTGATCTTTGTGCATGGCGGGCCGGGCGGCGGCTGCATTCCGGACAATCGCCGTTTTTTCAACCCGGCACGCTACCGCATCGTGCTGTTCGACCAACGTGGCTGCGGGCGCTCCACGCCGCATGCGGAACTGCAACACAACACCACACAGGCGCTGGTTGCGGACATGGAGCGCATTCGCGAGACCCTCGGCATTCAGCGCTGGGTGGTCTTCGGCGGTTCCTGGGGTTCAACACTCGCGCTGGTGTACGCCGAAACGCATCCGCAACGGGTCCTGGCCCTGGTGCTGCGCGGGATTTTTCTGGTGACAGGGCCGGAGTTGCACTGGTTTTACCAGGACGGCATCCAGCATCTGTTCCCGGATTATTTCGAGGATTTCGTGGCGCCGATCCCGCCGGCCGAGCGTCAGGACCTGATGCGCGCCTATTACCGGCGGCTCACGAGCCCCGAGCTGCAGGTGCGGCGCGACGCGGCCGAAGCCTGGTCCTTGTTTGAAGCCCGCTGTTCATCACTGTTGCCCAGCAAGGCAATCGTCGAGCATTTCTCCGAACCCGACATGGCCATGGCAATTGCGCGCATCGAATGCCATTACTTCGTAAACAATTGTTTTCTCGAACCTGACCAGATCATTCGCGGCATCCACCGAATCCGGGATATTCCCGGCGTGATTGTGCAGGGCCGCTACGATGTGGTCTGTCCGGCGGCGTCCGCTTGGCGTTTGCACCGGGCCTGGCCAGAAGCCGAATTTCGGTTGATACCGGACGCCGGCCACGCCTCCAGCGAGCCGGGTACCTGCGCCGCCTTGGTCGAGGCGACTGAAGAATTTGCGCGGCGGCTGGTCACAAAGTGATTGGACTGCTGCAACGTGTGAGCCGCGCCTCGGTGGCGGTTGAAAGCCGGGAAGTGGCCGCCATCGGTTCGGGCCTGTTGGTGCTGATCGGCGTGGAGCAGGACGACACCGAAGCTCAAGCCTCGCGCTTGCTCGAACGGCTGCTGGCATATCGCGTGTTCGCGGACGCCGGCGGGCGTATGAATCTGGATGTACGCGAAACCGGTGGTGGGCTGCTGCTGGTGCCGCAGTTCACGCTGGCTGCGGATACCCGCAAGGGCAACCGGCCGAGTTTTGCTCCGGCCGCGGCAGCGGAAATCGGCGAACGCCTGTTCCGTTATTTGTGCGAACAGGCCGTGCGGCAATATGCGCACAGCTGCTGGGGTGTGTTCGGCGCGCATATGCACGTGGCGCTGGTCAACGACGGCCCGGTTACTTTCTGGCTGCAGGTGGGCCCCGGGATGCAGAGCCCAGCGGGTTGATTGTGCGGCCGCAAGCTCTAGGCTAGGATAAATTCCCGGACAATACCGGACACAACAACCGTTCGCTCATTAGAATTTTCGCCTGCAGCCGGCCAACCCCTTCCAAACTTTTCCCCATTCGCATGCGCGTCATGAAAGCACGGCTTCAGCCTTAGAGTATCCGGAATATCCGCGCGTCAGATTCACAGGATCGCCCGCATGTTGTTGATTCCGACGATCACCCTGACCGGCATGAAACCGGCAGCCGCGGGAGCGGCAGCGTCGAGCCCAACGACGGCCACCGCTGAGCCGCTGCCAATGGCGGCAAACTGGATTCAAGCCGGTGCGCGCCGCCTGCACCTGGCGGACGCGGACGGCAAGCCGGCCGATGTGGAGGCGATCCGTGCGTTCGCCCGCGCTCACCCCGAGGTGACGTTGCAAGTCAGCGGCGCCATCCGCGACGAGCCGGCCGTGGAGAAGTACGTCGAGGCCGGCGCTGAGTATGTGATTCTCGACACCAAGGCGGTGAGCACGCCACACTTGGTCAACGATTTGTGCCTGGAATATCCCGGCCACATCCTGGTGGCCATGGAAGCCCGATCCGGGAAAGTGGCGGCCGACGGCTGGTCAAAGCTGGCACAGCAATCGGCAGTGGATGCCGCACAGCATTTTCAGCGTGAGGGCGTAGCTGGAATTCTCTATCGGGCGGCCGACGCCAGCGGCGCGCGCTGCGATTTCGATGCGGCATTGTCTCTGGCCCAGGTGCTGACCATACCGGTGTTGGTGAGCGGCGGACTCGGCTCGCTTGCCGCGGTCGTCAAGTTTTGCAGCAGCGGCGCGACACTCGGCGGCGCGGTATTGGATGCGGCGTTCAAGGCGTCCGCGACGGACTTCTCCAAAGTGATGCAGCTCGCCGGGCCTGCGTCCGCGCTACGGAATAAAAGCCGCTCTGCGGGAGTAAAATAAGCGTCCACCGCCCCGCTCGGGACGCGTTGCAATGATTGCGGCTCCGTGCGCGGAACCGCAGGAGTTACTATGGAACTCAGCGTTGGCAAGATTCTTCTGATTCTGGTGATCGTGGTGCTGGTGTTCGGCACTGCGCGGCTGCCCAAAATCGGCGAGGACATCGGCAAGGCGGTGCGCAGCTTCAAGAAGGGCATGCACACGGGTGAAGACGAAACCGGTACCAGCGCGAAGCCGGCCGACGACAAACCGCAATCCGGTTCCGGAAACCGCTCTCAGTAATCTCCGTGTTCGAAGGCAGCTTCTGGGAGCTGGCACTGATCTTCGTGCTGGCGCTGGTGGTGTTCGGCCCCGAGCGCCTGCCGGGTCTGGCGCGTGCCGTGGGCTTGTGGGTGGGCCGGGCGCGCGCCGTGGTGCGCAATCTCAGCGCGCAGATCGAGCGTGAATTGGAAGCCGAAGAGCTGCGCAAAGCCGCGGGCGAAGTGCGCGACACGCTCAAGGATCCGGTCAAGCCGGCGGCACCCGGCACCGAGTCGCAACAGCCCAAACCGTGAGTACCGAGCCCAAACCGGCTCCGCCCGAGCCCTTGCTCAGCAGTTCGATGATCGGCCACCTGCTGGAAGCGCGCCGCCGGCTGCTGTGGTGGATTGCCTCGCTGCTGGTGATTTTCTTCGCGCTGTTCCCGTTTCAGAACCGGGTGTTCGACTTCATCGCCACCCCCATGCTCAAGCGCCTGCCGGCTGGCTCCAGCATGATCGCCACCAGCGTCACCTCGCCGTTCATGACGCCCTTGAAGCTCACGCTCATGACCGCGCTGTTTCTGAGCATCCCGGTGCTGCTCTATCACCTGTGGCGTTTCATTTCCCCGGCGCTTTACAAGAGCGAGCGGCGCATGTTCTTCCCGCTGCTGGTGTCGAGCGTAGTGCTCTTCTACTGCGGCGTGGCCTTTGCCTACTTCGTGCTGTTCCCGGTGGCCTTCGCGTTTCTCACCTCGGTGGCACCGGCCGGCGTCAAGGTGATGACCGACATCAACGCCTATCTGGACTTCGTGCTCACCATCTTCTTCGCCTTCGGCCTGGCCTTCGAGGTGCCGGTGGCCATCGTGCTTGCGACCTGGGCGGGATTCACCACCCCCGGCAAACTCAAGAAGTTGCGGCCTTACGCGCTCGTGGGTTCCTTCGTGGTGGGCATGATCCTCTCGCCGCCCGACGTGGTGTCGATGACACTGTTGTCGGTGCCGATTTACCTGCTGTATGAAGCCGGCATGCTCATGGCGCGCATCCTGGTGCCCGGTGCGCGCCAGGTGGACGAGCAGCGCGAACAGCAGCAAGGTGTGCGCTGAAATCCCTGCCAGCGTGCGCAGTGCCGGTGCAAAGGTAGAATAAGCGCCTTTTTCCTGCGGTCCGACCACCTATGAGCAGCGAAAGCCGTCACCGGCTGCGAATCCTGGCGGCATTTGTAGTTGTGTATCTGGTCTGGGGCTCGACCTATCTCGCCATCCGCATTGGCGTGCGCGACCTGCCGCCGGCCTTGCTCGCCGGCGTGCGCAACGTGATCGCCGGCCTGGTAATCATGGGTATCGCCTGCGCGCGCGAGCGCACTTTGCCGCTCAATCCGCGTCACTGGCTGCATGCGCTGGTCATGGGACTGCTGATGATTACGCTCGCCAACGGCCTGGTAACCTGGGCGGAAGTGCAGGTGCAGTCGAATCAGGCGGCGCTCATCGCCAGCACCTCGGCGCTGTGGGTGGCGTGGTTCGGCACCCTGGGGCCGCGGCGGCATGCGCTCAGTCTGCGGGTAAAAATCGGACTGGCCATCGGATTTGCGGGCACGGTACTGATGCTGATGCCGGGTGCGCATTTCTCCTTCAATCATTTCAGCGGGCAACTTCTGATTCTGGTTTCCTCGCTGTGCTGGGGCATCGGCGTGATTTACGGCCGCAGTTTCAGCCTGGAGGCGTCACCGTTGCTGCTCTCGGGCATGCTGTTGTTTTGTGGCGGCGCGTTCCTGACCGTGATCGGCGTCGCGATCGGCGAACCCGCGCGCTGGCACTGGAGCGTGAGCGGTATCGGCGCGCTGGTGTATCTCACCGTGTTTGGCTCCTGCGTTGCCTACAGCGCTTACGTCTGGCTTATTCATCACGTCACGCCCGACAAGCTGAGCACCACCGCTTACGTAAACCCGGCGGTCGCGCTGGTGCTTGGCTGGGTGGTGCTGGATGAAAAGGTGCAAGGCCTACGCTTGCTGGGAATGCTGGTGATTCTGCTGGGCGTGATTCTGGTGACCACGCGCTACGGCGCGTCTTTCAAGCGCTGGGTAAAAACCGGCGTTTGAGGGAACCCCCTCACTCTTAATCTCTCCCCCGAGGGGGGAGAAGACAAAGGGCGATGCGGAGCATCGCGCCGGTTAATCGGTGTCGAAGCGTTCCCACCAATGCGACGGCGCGGGCACGGGGGTCTCGGGCACCGGCATGGAAACCGCGGCCGGCAGCACGCGGTACAACACCATCGGATCTTCGGCTTTGACGCGTAGTACCTCCGCAAAGTAAGGCGCCTGCGGTGCCGGCAGGAATTTCGTGTCGTCCGGTTGGCCGCCGGTCGGCAGGTATTTAGTGTTCACCAGAATGTAGTCGCCGGGTTTTATCCGGCCCTGATGGATTTCCGCATACAACTCGCGGCTGGAACGCACGTAAGCCATCGGCGCGCCGAGCACGTACAGCGTCATCGGCCGCGGCCACTGAAAGCTCACGACGCTGCCCGGCTCTTGGGCAACTGCCGCCTTGATCTGGTCGAAGCCTTCGAGGCCACCGATCTTGCGGTCGTGAAATGGCAGCCAGGCAATGACTAGCACACCGAAAAATGTGATCAACACGATGGCCCAGCCCTGCAGCGCATCGCGGATCCAGATGCGCCAGCGTGGATTGAACAGCAGCCCGAGACTCGCGAGGCCCAGCAAGGCAATCGCTGGGGCCGCCGGCATGATGTACTTGCTCTGTTTCGAAGCCGAGACCGTGAAAAACAAAATCGTGAACAGTGCCCAAACCAGCAAAACGCGCCAGCGGAATTCGCGGATGTAGCGAATGCCGAAATAGATTCCGAACGGGAACAGCAGCGACAGCGGGAACAAATCAATCCAGATGCTCTGGAAATACATCCACCAGGGTTGCAGGTGATCGAAGCCCACCAGGAAGCGCGTAAAGTTCTGGTAAACCAGCACCGCACGCACGAACTCCCAGCCGATGCTGAAACCTGCGGCGATATACCAGGGCACGATGCCGAGCAGTGCGAGCGCGATGCCGCGCAAGGGCGTGAGCCGCCAGGCCTCGTGCCAAATCCAGGCCAAGCGCGCGCTCAAGCCGCGTTGCCCGCTCGTCACCGGCTGGAAACTCACGAACGCCGTCAGCACGATCTCGATGGCCATGACCGGCAGCGTGATGGCGAGTCCTACCGGGCCTTTGGCGGCGGTGGCCAGCAGCACGCCCAGCCACAATTCCCAGGGAAAGCTGCGGCGCATCGGGTCGGTGCGCAGGCGCACGAAACCGGTAAGCGCGATGAGCGTGCCCAAAATCAGCAGGCTGTCGGACTGGGCAGTGAAGAAGTTGTAGAGAATCGCCGGCAGCGCCGCACCGGTGAGCGCCAGCAACCAGCGCGGCCAATTCGGAAACAGGTCTTTTTGCAGGCGCGCCAGCCACCACACCCACAACAGAAACCCGATGTAGCCCGGCAAGCGGATGGCTGCGAGCAGCGGCAAGCCCGCACTCCGGCCAATCAAACCCAGCCAGAAATACAGCGGCGGATATTCGATGTAGGGCAAGCCGTTCTTGATGGGGATCAGCCACTCGCCGCGCGCGAACATCTCGCGCACCGCCTCGGCGAAACGCGGCTCCATCGAGGGTATCGGTCCGTGGTTGAACAGCGCCACGCCGTAGATCACGGCGAGCGCCACCAACAACCAGTGCAGCGGGTCCAGGCGTTTGAGCAGATTCATGCCACGGACGCAATGGAACGGGGCTTCATCATAGCAATACTTTGTATGCCATCATCGGCGCATGAACTACCGCCACCAGTTCCATGCCGGTAATTTCGCCGATATTTTCAAGCACAGCGTGCTGGTGATATTGCTGGACGCACTGAGCCGCAAATCCGCGCCGTGGTGTTATTTCGACAGTCACGCGGGCGCCGGACTTTACAATTTGCAGAGCGACGAGAGCCGGCGGGGCGGCGAGGCTGCGGGCGGCATTTGCCGTCT
Organism: Natronospirales bacterium; assembly: GCA_018971605.1. Classification (GTDB taxonomy): domain Bacteria; phylum Pseudomonadota; class Gammaproteobacteria; order Natronospirales; family REEB76; genus REEB76. The sequence continues at coordinate 15,961 of JAGXAL010000030.1, forward strand.
GTGGCCCGTGCGTGCTGCGGCACCCGCCCCGGTCGCAGCGCTTTGTGCCGCAGTGGCCGCAGTGAATCCCGGGCTCGACCACGGTGCATTGCCGCGCTTCTATCCCGGTTCACCGCTGGTGGCGGCCGCCATGGCGCGCGCCAGCGATCGCTTGGTGCTTGCCGAATTGCAACCCGAGGAGGCACAGTTGCTGCGTACGCATTTGCGTCGCGATGCACGCGCCGCGGTGCACCTGCGTGACGGCTACGAGATGCTCAAGGCGCTGACGCCGCCCGCGGAACGCCGCGGCTTGGTGTTGATCGATCCACCGTTTGAATCGCCGACCGAGTTTGCGCACATGCTCCAGGCGTTACGCGTGATGCATGGGCGCTGGCCGGAAGGCGTGTGTGCGCTTTGGTATCCACTCAAGGATCCGCCGGCAGTCCAGCGCTTCGAACGCGAGCTCCTGCGTTTGAAGCTGCGCCGCGTGCTGTTGGCCGAATTGCGTGTGGCCGCGCCCGCTGCGCCGGGATTCAACGCTTGCGGTATGGCGCTGATCAATCCGCCGTGGCAGTGCGAGCACGCCATTGAAACCACCCTGGGTTTCTTGCGCGACACGCTCGCGCCACAAGCCGGCAGCCATCGCTTACGCTGGTTGGCGAGCGCCCAGGCTTGAAAAATGACTCAAAGTCATCTATAAATGACCTAAGGTCATCGGTGAGGCGGGCATGGTCACATTCAATCGCGCGATCAGCGAACAACAAAAAACCGAGCGCCGCGATGCCATTCTGCGCGTGGCGCTTGCAGGTTTTGCGGAAACTGCCTACGACGAACTCACGATGGACCGCATTGCTACCGATGCCGGCCTCGCCAAGGGCACGCTGTATCTGTATTTCCGCAGCAAGGAAGAAGTGTTCCTCGCACTCTGCGAGCGCGAGCTGACGCAGTGGTTCGATGTGCTGGATACCGCACTGCAAACGCAGCGCGCGGAAATGAGCGTCAACAGTCTGGTGGAATTGTTCGCCGCCTCGCTCGCCGGCCGCCCGCATTTGTTGCGCTTGCTCGCGATCCTGCACACTGGCCTGGAATACAACGTACCTTATGCGGCCGCACTCGGTTTCAAGACTCTGCTGAAAACACGCACTGAGAAAACCGGAACGCTGCTGGAAAGTTATCTGCGCTTCCTCACGCCCGGCCAAGGTGCCGAATTGCTGATCAAGATTTACGCGCTGGTAATCGGCTTCGAGCACTTGTCGGAACCTTCCGGTGTGGTGCGCGACGTGCTCAAGCAGCCGGAGCTGTCGTTGTTTCGCGTGAACCTGGAACAGGCGTTGCTCGACACGCTCAAGGTCCTGCTCATGGGCTTGGCCTACGAGGCCAAGTACCGGCAGACCTGAACTGCAAACATCAGCATGCGCGAGTTGGCGAGCGGTGTGCGACTGCTGGAATCAGCCGACTACCGGCGCATGCGCTGGAAAAATGGCCGCGGCTGGACCACCGAGATCACGGTCTTCCCCGCGGAGGCCAGATTTGACGACAAGCCGTTCGAGTGGCGTGTGAGCCTCGCGGAAATAGAAAACGACGGCGAGTTCTCCGCATTTCCCGGTTACGACCGCACGATACTTTTGGCTGAAGGCGCAGGCATGGAACTCAGTTTCGATGCCGCACCAAATCAGCGTTTCGCAGAACCTTATAAGCCATTCCGCTTCAAGGGCGAGTGGCAAACCTGCTGCCGGCTGTTGAACGGACCGGTGCGGGATTTCAATGTCATGACGATGCGCAGTAAATGGCAGCACCATTGCGAAATGCTGCGAGGCGCTGCGCTCAATTTTTCCGATAAGTCCGGACTGCAAGCTGTATTGGCATATTGTTTCCGGGACGAAGCTGAAATCCAATATTCGGGGACGAGCCAAGTGAAATTGCAAGCGGCTGAAACCGCATTGTGTTGCGGTGCAAGCGCAGTGAATCGTTTGTGGATTACGCCAAGCACGGCCGATACAATTCTGGCCGTC
>JAGXAL010000031.1 GCA_018971605.1 Natronospirales bacterium
GGATTGGTCGGTGTTCATGTCCAACTCGATTCAGGTAGCGGGTGCTATTTTAACAAGACTGGCCATATAGGGTGCATTCATGCACCAAGGCATGCGGTGTGCAAGCTTGCCGGCCGGCGAAAGCATGTAGCTTGGAGTGACCCCGGACTTGATCCGGGGGAATCCCAACAATGGTGCCAGCAAACCTTGGGTTTCGGCTATCGCTTCAACTCAAGCTACGTTGCTGAAGAATTGAGAATCAGGTCTGGGCGAAATACTGTTTAAGGTAGTCGTCGAACGACAGGCGATCGGCGGCCTCGATACGCGCCTGCTTTTCCAGCGACTGCCGAGCCCAGAGCTCGAATTGCCGCTGTTTTTCCGCCGGCAGACGGCGCTGCAGAAAATAATCGCGGTGTGCCGTGGACAGGCGCAGCGCGAATTCAAAAAAGCTTTCGTGATGCCGGCGCATGTCCGCGAGCACGCGCGCTGAAGGCAGGCGTTCCGGATCCGCCAGTTCCTCGCGGCGCGCTTGCAGGCTCGTGCTGTAGGGTTTGGTCGGGTCGGACGCGTCCAGCGCCTCGCAGATGGCCTGCATCTCATCGGTGATCTCGCTGGCCCAAGTCCGAAGACGGACGGGGCCGCCATTGCGCTGCAATTCGAGCTGCGGGTCGCGGCCGCAGCAAGCGGCATCGGTCTGGTTGCGGTTGATGGCGGCTTGCTCGTCGGCGGATACCGGTGGGCTGCCGGTCAACAGGCACAGCACCAACAGCGCTTCAATGAATCTCAGCGTCGGCGCATCGGTGCCCACCGGATCGTAGGCATTTACGTCGAGCGCGCGCACCTCGGCGTACATCACGCCGCGCTTTTTGAGCGCCAGCGTGGCACGCTCGCTGGGCTGGATCGGCTGCTTGGGACGCACGAAGGTGTAGAACTCGTTCTCGATCTGCAGGATGTTGGCGTTCAACTGGCGGTATTCGCCGTCCACCTTGACGCCGATTGCCTGGTATTCCGGCTCGGGTGTGCTGATGGCATGCGTGAGGGTGGCGACGTAATCGTCGAGTCCGTTGTAGCGCACGCCGATGTGCGCCTGATTCTTGTTCTTGTAACCGATGTCGCTCATGCGCAGCGAGGTGGCCTGCGACCGGTACCAGGTGTGGGAGTCCAATTCCGCGAAGCCCGGATCGCGGCCATGGAAGAAGCTCTTGCAGACCGCTGGCGAAGCACCGAAGAAGAACGGCACCAGCCAGCCGAGCCGCTGGAAATTGCGCAGCATGGCGAAGTAGCCATCGTCCATGAAGGCGCGCAACGGTCGGTGGTCGCCCTGCAGTTCCTGCAGCACGGGCCACAGCGCCAGCGGGAAGGAATAATTGAAGTGCACGCCGGAAATCGTCTGCATGGTGCGCCCGTAGCGCCAGCCCAGGCCGCGACGATATACGTGTTTCATCATGCCGATGTTGGAGCGGCCGTAATTTGCAATGGGGATTTCAGTTTCGGTCCCGAGCCGGCAGGGCATGCTCGTGCCCCAGAGCATTTCCTCGTGCAGGTGCTGATACACGAAGCTGTGAATGTCGGCGAGGAATCCCAGCGTGGCATCCGGCGTCGTCAGCGGCAGCGTCACCAGTTCGATCAAGGCTTCGGAATAGTCGGTGGTGATGTGCGGATGGGTGAGCGCTGCGCCCAGCGCCTTGGAGTGCGGGGTCTGGGCCATGCGGCCCTGTGGCGTGACCCGCAGACTTTCCTTTTCCAGCCCCTTGAGACCGCCGCTCAGCAGTTTGGCTACAGGGGCGCGCAGCACTCGTTGCAGGAGCGCATCGGGAGTTTTTGAAGCTGGCATGTGCGACGCAACCGGCGAATGGGGCCGTATGGTGACGCATACACAGGGCCAGGCGCAAGCGCTTGCGGCGCAGGTGCGCGGTGATGACTAGGCAAGCACTGGAAGCTTACTGGCTCCAGCAGGCGGTGGAGTTGGTGGCGGCGGAGGCGGTCAGGGCGGTCTTCTTGCCGGTATTGTCAATCGTGAAACTGGCGCACTGGGTGTCTTTGGTCTGGTTGCCGGCCGCAGTGGCGGTAAGCACGTAAGTGCTCGCCGCGAGTACGGTAGTGACAGCGGTGTAGTAGCGATACTGGGTATAGGTAGCCAGCGGCGGGCTGCAGTTGCCGTTTTTATAGGAGAAGTACTGGGTATAGCAGCGCTCCAGAATCTGGGCGTCTTGGGTCAGCAGATTCTCGGCGTCCGAGCGGTGCGACTTGAGCACCGAGCGTTCGTACGAGGGGTAGGCGATGGCGGCGATGATGGCGATGATCGCCACCACCACCATCAACTCGATGAGCGAAAAGCCACGGGACCGATGTGCCGCAAGGGTTCTAGCGCGCATAGAAGTCACTGTGACTCCGGTGGCAGCACCACGACGTTCACGATCTTGGAAGCCTGGCTTTTTATCGGGCCGTCGGCAATGAAACGAATGTGCATACCCGGCTGCAGGCTGAGCACTTCGTCACCGTTTGCACTTATGTATACAGTCTTGTTGGAGAGCGTATACACATGACCGGCGACGGTCACGCTGTGAGTCGCGTAGTTGACCGTCTGGATGACACCTGTGCCGATGTCCTCATCGGGAATGGCGTAGCTGGCAAAGGCCGCCTGACACAGGCCGATACCCAACACGCTCAGAGCGGCAAGAATGACTTTGCGCGACATATGCATGACTCCACGTGTTGGTTGCGTAAGCCTAGTTCGGGGGTAGTTCCCGCCAAGACTGACTCTGGTTGGGCGGACCCGCCTGGCCCACGGACTTGATGGCGCCGTTGGATTCGGACACCAGTTTAACCGCTTTGATGCTGCCCAGGCTGGCGGAGATGATGGTGGGCGCCGCGGAATACACCGCACCGAGGTACAGGCCCACCGGGTTTTGCCCGCCGACTTGATCACCGGGATTGAGCTTGCCGTCACCATTCAGGTCCAGTTCCGGACTCGGGAACGAGCTGCCGTTCTTGAAGTTGACCGCCAGCAGCCAGGACGCGCCGCCCACCGCACAACTACTGGTGGTGGGCACATAGGTGGTGAACACCACGGCGCCGTTTTCAAGCCGTGGGCTCGTGACCACGCGCTCGCCGGAGATGGGCAAGTCCTCGTACCAGCCATACTGGGAGCTCCAGTTGATGGTGTTGCTGGTTACGGTGCGCACCATGGTCGCTCCCGGACCGGGGGTGGGTGCCGAAAGCACTTGCTGCTGAAGATTGCTGCGATTAAGAACGGTCGCCAGTCCGGGTTTGTCCCACACGCCATAGAAAGTCTGGGTGCTGGTGGTGCTCAGGTCCGGCACACCCAGCAACTGACCGGTGCCGAAATACACAATCGTCCCCGTGCTTCCCGGGAAATTAGGCTGCAACGATACCACCGGCGCCACCGTGATGGGTTGTGGATTGCCGGAACTGTCGCGTGCCTGGAACAGTAACTGCACGCTCCACTTGGACGGATTCGGATCCGATATGTTTACCTTCCATAAATTCCCCTGCAAATCACCCGCATACACCGTGTCATCGGGCAAATAGAGTGCACCGCTGCTGTTCAGCGCCACCGGGCTGGACAAGCCGTTGGGCAGAGCAGCATTGCAGGGGTTAGGCGCCACGGATTTACACAGATTAATTCGCGTCAGCAGTGCGCCGGTCTGAGCGTTGACCGCGTACAAATAGGGATTGCCGTCGCCATTGTTATAGCCCGAGCCGAAGAACACCACAAACTGAGAGCTGGCATCGTTGGTGCGCGCGATGAACGGCTGGCTGTAGGTCAAGCCCAGCAAGCCAGTGGGGTCGCTGTATTCCCACAGCACATCGGAGGCCAGCGCAGTTTCGGTGGTGATGGCGGCGGGATTGGTGACATCCAAGGCATAGACGCTGTTGCCGCCGGCGTTCAGGCCGCCCACCAGGATCGAGTGCCAACTGCTGTCGCTGAACTGCACGTCGCCCTCGGTCGGCGAGCCGTCCACGAAGAACTGATGATTCTGGTTGTAGGTGGGTTTGGTCAGGTTGATGAGCTTGGTGAATACGCCGTTCGGAACGTAGGCGAACTTCTCATTGCCTGTGATCGGATCGAAGGCATGCAACATGCCGTCGTTCGCACCCACGTACAGCATGGATTTGCGGTTTTGTTGAGCCAGTTCAAAATTGATGTACGAGGGATCCTGATAAGGTCCGTTGGGCGCCCCGACGAACAGCGGGTTGCTGTCCACGATGTCGCCGAGTGTGTGCGAGCGATTGCGGAAACTGCCGCCGTTCTGCTGTTCACTGGATTTAACGCCGCGCAGATAATTCAGGCGGTTCTGCCCCTGCACATCGGTCGGGCTGGTCATGAGATCCAGACCGAGCGCCGTGGCGCTGTCTATGCTGGCTGCGCCGCACAAGCTGGTGCACCATTCGAAGGGAATGCCCATGCTTACCGCCGGATCCCAGGTGGCAATGATGCGGTTCGCCGGAGTTTGCGCATCCAATTGAGTTTGGCTCGACCACAGCGGCGTGGTGGTGTTGACCGTGCCGGTGCCAGTGATCGGATAGGCCACCAAGTTACCGGTCCAGTCCTGCCACGGCGTATCGGCGGAGGTGAATTGAGCCTGGTAGGCCACCGCGCCGGCCTTGAGACCGGTGGAGTTTACCGCCGCGGAGGAGGTGGACATGTTGGCGGCTTGAATCGCGGACAAGATCGAAGTCATGTCGAGTGCCACCTGCGCCGGGCTGGTGGCTGCGTAATAGTTGCCGGTGCCACCCGCGAAGGCCATGGCGGTCAAGGTTGCGGCGGCTTGCGGGTTCAACACGGGGTTCACACCGGCGCCCACGCCGATGATATAGGTTTCCACGCCCTTGGTTTTGAGCGCCGCCAGTGCATTAATGGCGTCGGTCAAGGCTTGGTCATTAGTGGTATTAAGTGAGCCGTCGCCATTGAACGTGGCGGTCACGCCAAAACCGGCAGCGGCCGCACTGCCGAGAGGCGGCCAGGAATTGACACTCAAATCCTCGGTGGGCAGACCATCGGTAATCATGATCACGTAGCGCAGTGGCGGACAGCCGTTGCTGGAGGGCGGGTTGGTGTTGTAGTAGGCGAGGGCCCTGCTGAGCAAGCCGGCCATCGGCGACTGCACCGCCAGCGCCTTGATCTCGGTGCTTGCGGTACTGTTGGTTTCCGGCGCCAAATACGGTGTGAACTTGGCGATGACTGCCGCAATCTGTGCGGGCGTGGGATTGTTGCCGGCAGTTTGCAGCGGCAATACCAAGTTGCCAGTGGTGGCGCTTTGGCTGTTGTCATAGCCGAAACCGCGTAACGCATACATGGTTTGCAGTTGATAGGGCACGAAACCGGCGTTAGTGGGGCCGGTGGTCTTGGCGCATGAAAGTCCGCCTGCCGAACTCGGGTAGGAAACCGTAATACTGCCGCTGTTGTATTGAGCCAAAGTGCGGTTGGGCGGATAAGGAGTCACGGGATTGGTGGCGCCGTACACCACGCAAACCGGGGCCAACCCGGCGCCCGCGTACAACACGTCATTAATAGAGGGATCATCGCTGCTGAAGCCAATACCCAGGTATTGATCGTTTACTACTGCTGCAGTGCCGTAGAAGGTCTGCAAGGTGGTGCAATCCGTGACCACGGAACCAACGCCGGTACCATTGCCGTAACAGGGATTGGCAATGTACTTGTAACCGGCAGGCGGGCTGGTGTTGGTGGGGGAAAATAGGAACGGCAAGGTTTGCGGACTCATCTGGTACGTGTAGGTGGTGTACAAGCTGGGAGCGCCGGTGCTGTAATCCAGCAGGCCGAAATCGGTGTCGCCCACAAAGGTGCTGAGGATCGCCTGGATGGAACCTTTGGCGACGTTGAGGCGGCTTGCGGAATTGTCATACAGCGTCCCGGACACGCTGCTGCCCACGTTGTTACTGCCATCTACGGTGTAAGGCGCCTCACCCGCCGGGCAACTGGCTGAGGATGGTGCGAGCGGAGGCGTGAAACCGGCGGGCACCGTGTAACACAGCGGTGAACTCGAATTCAGTAATTTTGCGACTGCTGAACCCGCACCCGAGCCGGTCATAATGGCGCCGGACAGGTCACCATCCACGGATTGCGAATTGGGTATGGCGAGCAACACCTGTGGGTGTGCCGGTGCCACCAGCGTCAGCGGAATGTTGGAAATGGACACCACCGGCGTGGCTGCGAACGCCGGCAGACTGAGGCTGCCGATCCCCACAGTCAGTGCGGCGGTAGTGGCGGCGACCACAGCCTTACTCAGAATGCGCTGCATCAAATTCGCGGTTTTCATGGCATGCTCGGAGGTGCGCTTAGACCCTTCATTGGGTCACTACGGTTTGTAAGATCACATGGGTTGTCTGATCGCCACCCGCGGCATACACGGTGATCCGGTAGGGTTGCACGGGCGGCGTGCCTGAGCCGTTTTGCTGCACCGCCAGATTGGTTCCAGGCGGTGCCACCGGCGGCAGTTCTTCAACCAGAAAGCTCGGTTGCTGGGAAACCTCGGGGATATTCAAACCCGGCACCGGGTTGGCGATTGGCAAGGCACCGCCCCAGGCTCCGGCGACCGTCCACGCCGAGGTGTAACCGCCGCCTGCCCCGCAGCAGGTGGACAACAGATACAGGCCATTGGCATTACCCGCAAATTGCGCGTTGCTCCACAGTCCCTGCAAAATGCCGCTGTAAGCCGCACTCAGCCCGGTCTCGCCGGCTTCGAAAGCCATGTTGTGATTGCGATCGTTGCCCGCCATGCGTTCTTCCACCGAACTGGTCTGGGCTGCGGCCAAACCGAGTATGGTCAAGACCAACAGCAGGATCAGTGCCACGATCAGCACAAAACCCTGCTGGGATTTTGACGAAATTTTTTTCGGTGTCGTCATGTATACAGTCCTGTCTCAAAGCAAGGTATTGCGTATGTAGATGTCGGAGGTAAATATGCGGCGCAGGCGCGTGTCGCGCGGTACGATTACATTGGTGTCCAGCAGATCGTATGCGGGTGCTGCGGCTGACTGGGGCACGGCGCCGGTTCCGCTGCGAACCAGCAAAGACACGCGCACACTGACTACCCTGTTCCAGGCATTCGCAGCGTTGACCACGTCCGCCGTGTCGTATTCACTCGGCACCCGCGTACCGGTGGTATCCACCCCGTATAAAACCTGCATGTTTTCCACACCGGGCACCAGTTCGTTGTAATCGAAGCCGGTCGCCGCAGTCGGGTCAGTCACGGCCTCGAAAAGCGCGGGTGATTTATCCGTGCCCTGACCGATGTAAAAAACATCCGTGACCGGCTTGATCAACTGCGCGCCCACGAAACTCGCGGGAATGCCCTTTTGGCCATTGCCGGGTGACCACGCGCCGCCGGTATTGGCCACGACGTTGCCGGAGCCGCCGCCTGCGCTGACGTTGGTGATCTGCATCACGATGCCGCTCAAGCAGTTGGATATCAGCACGATATCGCTGGGCGAGACCGAGAAATTGTTGTTCAGTTTGTAGCTGGCGGAATTGTTCGAAGGGATGGAAGTGATATACGCCGGGTCGCTGACTGCATAGCGCACCACCAGCACATCAGATCCGGGGATTGCGTAGTCGGCGCCGCTGGCCGGCAGACTGGCGTCAAGTGTCGGCGACCAGTCGCCCGCCACTACGGCCGCGGGATTTTCCGATCCGATTACAAAGGTTTTGGTGGGAGCGGTACCGGTGTACTCGAAGCCATATACCCCGATGTCGAAATCGTAAGGCAGGCTACCCGGCACCGGATTCAGGTAGCTGACAATCTGGCCGCTGGTGCCGCAACCCATGTAACCGGCCTGACGGGTGGCGTCGCGGATAAAGTCCAGCGCAAAACGGCCGTTTTCCTGCACCGTGGCCACGGCGCTATTGGTGCTGTAGCCCTGGCGACTGGAGATGAAGATGGACAGTACGCCGGCCAGCAAGATCAACCCGACGGCCATCGCGATCATCAACTCGATGAGCGACAGACCGGATTGTTGGTAATGGCGCATGTGTCGCATAGGAGTGTGGTCAAATTGCCGAATTTACCGAGAGGCTGAAAGTAGTTGCCGCCGGGGCGGTCCCCAGCGCATGCCCGGCGCGGCTGTCGTTCCACAGCACGGTCACGGTTACCAGGTTCACGCCGCCCAGTTGGGAAGTCACAATGCTGCCGTCGCCATTGGGCAGGCCGTTGGTCGAGGATGCCAGGGTCTTTTTCCACTGGGTCAGGTCATAGTCTGCCAGCAGCGCGGAGCCGCAGCCGGCACCGCCGCCGGTACACACGGTGCCGGAACCCGGCGCCGGAGTGCCGATGGCGATGTTGTAATCGCCGTTGGCAGCGCCGATGGGATTGGCGCGCATGCGATCGATGATGTTGTATGCCAAGATGGTGGCTTGGCTGCGCATGTAGGCACTGTCATTGCTCTTGACCGTGGTGCTGATCATGGCCGCGATACCGAGCAGCCCCACCGAAAGGATGACAAGTGCGATCAAGACTTCCAGCAAGCTGAAGCCTTTGGCTTTGGGAGCAGTGAAATTACGGGTTCCAGGCATTTGAATCATCCCCTCCTGATGCGTCCGCAGTGAGTCACGGGCAGGCGAGCGCTGTACTGCCGTCGATTTCAAAACCGAGCGTCGCGCCGGCCTGTGCGCGGCCAGTCGCTGCCAGCCCGATGGAACGGGCAAATTCGGTACCGCGGGCATCGCACAAGGTGAAATTCACCGGGGTGGCGGGCGCTGGCGTGAGCGCACCGTTGCTTTGAAAAGTGAAGGTATAACCTCCATCGCTGGTGAAGGTGTTGCTGCCGGTGATGGCTGGAGATATCTGGATTACCGGGTTGCTGACGCCGGGCGGCAGAGTGGCGTAGAACACCACCCAGCCACCGGCCCAACTGCCGCCGCCACAGGCAGTCGTGGTGCCGGCGCAGATGGTGACGTTGGTGGCACCCTTGATGGCCTCACTGCGCGCCAAGGTCAAACTGTCGAGCAAGCGGTTGGCCTGGGCGAGGTCGCGATCGTTCTTGATGGTGGTGCCGAACTCGGGCACCGCGACGGTGGCGAGAATGGCAACGATCGCCACCAGCACCAGCAACTCAATGAGCGTAAAGCCACGCATGGATTTCGTTTGCATACAAACAAATATAGTGACTCTGTCGTTGGGCGCCAGAAATGTCTGACCGGCGCGATAAAAGTTGCGATAAATGGATGGGGAGCGTGGCGCCCGTATTCATGGGCGTATTCGAACTAAGGGAAACTCTGATATATCCGTCACCCTCGCGGAAGCGGTGGAGCGGATCACTGATCCGCCCGCCGCGATAACCTTTGCCTGACTTTCAATCGCGGCGAGTATCGCCGCTTCCACAATAAGGTGTGCAAGCACACCCTACACCACTTATTTTGTAGGAGCGGCCTGTGGCCGCGAGCAATGTTCTATTTCGCAGGCCCGTCGCGGGCGTGGCTCGCTCCTACAAGAGCGCTTGTCGCCGTCAGCGCACGACCTGCAGCGAGGCGCGGCGGCGGCGCACCGTGGTGTCATCACCGGATGCCATCAGCAGCGTAATATCGGCCGGGCCGGCATGCGGGGTATTGCGCGAGCCGGAAGTCTCGGCGCCCTGACGCGAGTACACGCGGTTGCGGCCGGCGGATTTGGCGCGCGCCAGGATGGATTTCACGTCCTGGATGGCGTCGGCACAACTGTAGCCGGCGCGCGGAATGCAGCCGCACACGCCCACGCTCACCGTCACCACCCAGCCCGCGGGCGACTTGGGATTCAGCATGTTCATGGACTCAACGGCGCGGCGGATTTTCTCACCCACCTGCACCGCGCGGCGCTCGTCGCAGCCTTGCACCACCAGCAGGAAGGTAGTGCCGGCGTAGCGCGCCACGCAATCGGTGTGGCCGCGCACGTGCGTGCGCAACTGCCCGGCGATACGCGTCAGGCAGACGTCGCCGATGTGCCGGCCATAATGCTCGTTGAGTTCCGCGAGGTAGTCCACGTCCACCATGATGAGCGCCAGTTGCTGACGTATCGCGGGATCGGAAGTCGGCGCCTCCCAATAGCGCTGCAGGACTTCGAGCACGCGCTTGCGGCTGGCCAGTCCGGTCAGCTCGTCGCTTTCCGCGAGCGTATTCAATTCATCCTGCAGCAGGTCAATCAGACGGCGCTGCACGTGGGTCTGCAGATGCAAACGCTGCACCACGCGCGCGAACTGCGCGCCCAACACGTTGAGCGTCACCAGGCTTACGACCACCAAGCCGAACAACGAGATGGCCTGCGCGACGGAGGCGAACAGCGTGGCCGCGAGGATGAGCGAACAGCTCGCCAGGAACACCGTCGAGGCGGCCAGCGCCAGCGGCAGTTTCAGGCGCGGCGCTTCCGCGGGGACTAGGTAGTAGAGCATTCCCCAAGCCGCAAACAAGGCGACCCCGGTGATCTCGCTGGCGATGTCGAAGGGCCGGAATATCAGAATGGGAATGGCGGCCGGCAACACCCAAGTCATCTGCCGCAATGCCGGCGCCCACTGCGGGCGCTGGCCGTGACGCGCGAACAAGGTGAGGCCCGCAATCACCAGCCACAGCAGCACGAAGGCCACGACGTTGCCGAATGCCGGCGGCTGTCCCTGAAGCAGGGCCGGAAGGATTCCCAGCAGGCCCAGCACCGGGATCACCGCGAGCGGGCCGTTTCCCGCCCAGGCGCCGGGTTTTTGCAGCGTTTCCTGGAACGATTGCATGACCGCCGGCGGCGGCAACGAGTGGCTGTCCATGAATGACAGCGCACTCATAGCCATGGATTTTTGTGCCAGCCTGAGTACCGTGTCGTCGTCTTGCATGCGCGTCTCTGGGTTCCGGATTGTTTGTGAGCAAACTATATTTTGATTTTGGCGCAGCGCGTTGAAGCTGCCACCCTTTACGGACAGACGGCGGAAAATTACGGATGGATGGCGTCAGGAAATCCCTGACGTGTGCGAATTCAATGAAGGAATGTTTCGGGAAGCTCTGCTGTTGCTGGAGCGACGGTCCCCGTCGCGATAATCTTTGCCTGCCTACCGATCGCGGCGAATATCGCCGCTCCTACAAATCCATGCCCCACTTTTGGATCTTCTGCTGTTGTGCGAGCGACGGTCTCTGTCGCGATGCTCTTTGCTTGACTGCCGATCGCGGCGAGTATCGCCGCTTCCACAACGCACTCAGTCCTGATGACGGCGTGGCGTGGGCCGGCCGTAAGGTTGCAATGTTTCGGCCACGGCCGCAACGACCAGCAGCGTCAGGATCACCGCCAGCAGCAATCCCATTCCGAGCAATCGCATGAACGGGAATTCGTGCATATCGGCCTGGACTTCAGGAGGCGCTGCCCGGCGTCCAGGTCACCGCGATGATCACCGGCGTCACGCCGGACGGCTGCGTGTCGTCGTCCGGGCCGGTCGCGGTGGCACTCGAAAGCATGCACTGCACCGGCATGCCGATGTGCAGCACGGAAAACCCGCCGATACCGGTGAATTTGGCCTGCGGCGACACCGCATAAGTCTGGCCATCCACGGTGATGGCGTGATGCACATAGTCGATGCTTTGCACCGGACCGGTCAGCATCTGATCCGGCGTGTAACCGCCCATGGCGAAGCTCATGCGGCCGGCGGCGAAGCACAGCAGCAAGCCGGCGAGCAGTGTGGCGGTGATGACAGGTTTGATCTTCATGGTCGTTACCTCATTGAATCTGGATCCAGGAACGTTGCTGGGCCATGCCACCGCGCTCGCCGACGTTCATGACGGTGCCGGTGGACAGGGTCGTGAGTTTCATCACCGGCAGGCCGGGGATGCTGGTGGACAGGATGTCGGGCGCCGAGGCAAACACTGAGCCCAGGCCAATGCCGACCGGGTTGCCCGTGGTGAGCGAGTCATTGGCGTCGAGTTTGCCGTCGCCGTTGATGTCGAGCTGCGGCTGCGGGAAGCTGCCGCCGGAGTTGTAGTTCACCGCCATCAGGAAAGCCGCGCCGCCGCCCACGCAGGCCGCGCCCGGCGCCGGCACGTAGCTGGTGAACACCACTTCGCCGTCGTACAGACGCGGATCGGTGACCACGCGCTCGCCGCTGTCGGGCAGGTTCATGTACCAGCCAAGCTGGCTGGTCCAGTTGACGCTGTTGTTGGTGATGGTGCGGGTGGCAACCGTGGTGGTGCCGCCGCCCGCGGTGCTGGCGCCCGCAGCCACGTCGGTAATCACTTGCTGCACCAATTTGTTCTTGGTGACTGTGGTGCCGGTGTTGTTATCGAGTACCGCGTAGAACGACTGGGTTTGCGTGGTGGTCTGGTCAGGCACGCCGAGATACTGGCCGGTGCCGAAGTACACCACCGTGCCGATGACTCCGGGGAACGGCGGCGCCAGTGACACCGCCGGTGTCACCGTAATAGCCTGGCGGTTGCCGTTGGTGCAGGGCGAGCCGCTGCAAGCCTGAAACAGCAGCGTGACCGTCCAGGTCGCGGGATTGGCATTGCCGACGTTGATTTTCCACAGATTGCCCTGCAGGTCGCCGGCATACACCGTGTCCACCGGCTGACTGACGTTGCCGCCGCTGTTCACCACCACCGGGCTGGACAAGCCGTTGGGGATGGTGGTGAGGCAGGTGCCGGGCACCTGCGCGCACAGATTGATCTTGGCGATCAGCTTGCCGGTCTTCGGATTGACGGCATACAGGTAATCGTTGCCGTCGGAGTTGTTGTAGCCCGAGCCGAAAAACACCAGGAAGCCGTAGGGGTTGGCGTTGGTGACACTGGTGACGTTGGTGAGCGCCACCACCGGCCGGCTGTAGGTCAGGCCGAGCGTGGCATCGGTGAACTCCCACAGCGCATTGCTGGCGAGCCCCGTCTCGGTGGTCACGGTTGCCGGGTGGGTGACATCCAGCGCGTAGATGCTCTGGCCGCCATCGTTCAAACCGCCGACCAGCACCGTGTGCCAGCTGCCATCGCTGAACCTGACGTCACCCGCCGACGGCGAACCATCCACGAAGAACTGGTGCGCCAGGTTGAAGGTAGTTGAAGTCAGATTTGCCAGGTTTGCGAATACTCCGTTCGGTATGAAGGCGAACTTCTCATCGCCGGTGTTGGCGCTGATCGCATGCAGCATGCCGTCATTGGCGCCCACGTACAGCATGGGTGTGCGTGACTGGTTGGCGGTGACGAAGCTGTTGTAAGTCGGATCGCTGACGTAGGGGCCCGCCGGCGCCGCTATATATAGAGGCGCACTGTCCACGATGTCGCCCAAGAGATGCGAGCGGTCGCGGAAATTGTCAGCACCGCCGTTGTGATGTTCCTCAACGGTGTCGCCACGGATGTAATTCAGCCGATCCTGGCCGAGTGCGTCTGTAGGCTGCAGCTCGGTCTGCTGCGCGGCACTGATGTTGCCCCATTCAAACGGCACGGCGGCTCCGCTAGTTGGATTCCAGGTGGCGATCAGTCGCGTGGTGCTCCAGCCACTGCCGGTACCGGTGCCGGCGTCGGTGGTGCCGCTGCAGACGGCGCCGGTGGCCATGGCATCGAGCTTGCACTGCGCCGACCAGTTGGCAGTGGTGCTCACCACGCCGTTGCTGGCATTCACCGGGAAGGCTTGCACGTCGCCGGTCCAGTCGCGGTAGGCGCCGCTGTAACCGCTGTAGGAAGCCTGGTACACGGTGGTGCTGGTGTTGAGCGTGCTGGTGTTGGCTGCGGCGGACACCGAGGACACATTGCTCGCGCTGATGATATTCAGAATGTTTTGCAGGTCGGTCACCACCTGCGCCGGGCTGGTGCCGGGGAAATAGCCGGTGGGACTGGCGCTGCCGGTGCCGCCGGCCACCGCCATGGCGGTGAGTGCGGCCGCGGCCTGGGGATTGAGCGCCGGGTTCACGCCCGGACCCATGCCCACCACGAAGGTTTTCACGCCCGCGGCCTTGAGCGCGGCGATCTCGGTGATGGTGTCGGACAATGCCTGGTCATTGGTGGTGTTGAGCGAGCCGTCGGCATTGAAGCTCGCGGTGACGCCGTATCCCACCGCGGCATCACTACCGAGAGGCGGCCAGTTTTTGCCGGCGAGATCCAGCGTCGGCAGACCGTCGGTCATGAGGATCACGTAGCGCGGCGGCGGGCAGGGACCGACGGGTGCCGGACCGTAGCTGCTGATAGCGGTTGCGAGCATGCCGGCGATCGGCGACTGGCCGGCGTTGGCGAAGATCGCGTTCTTGTAGTTGTTGTAGGTGGCCGCCGGTATTGCGCCGACGGCGTCGCTGCTTGGCAAGTTATTTTCCGGGGAAAGGTAAGGCGTGAAGGTCGCGACGTAGGCGGCGATCTGCGCGAAGGTGGGGTTGGCGCCGGCACTGCTCACCGGCAGCAGTATCTTGCCGTTGCTGGCGCTGGCAGTGCCCGACCACAACCAACCGCGTTGCGAATACATGACCTGCGGCGTGTACGCCACGTAGCCCGCATTGGTCGGGTAGGTGTACATGACGCCGGTACTGCTGGCGCCGATCTTGGGCTTGGTCTGCCCGTAGGTCATCCTGACGTTGCCGGCGTTGTAGTCAGCCAGATTACATCCCGTATAGGGCGAGCCCGTGGGCGCAAGGCTGCAGGGAGGATTGCTGGTGGTGATGCCGGCGACGCCGCCGTCCTCGATGAACACCGGTTGGTTGAACGCGCCGCCGGTGGACATGAACACGTCACTGACCTTGGGGTCGTCGCCGCGTGCCGACACCAGCATGAATTTGTAGGCTTGCAACTGGGCGAGCGTCATGCCGGGGTTCGCGGCCGTCAATTCAGTGAGCATGGCGTTGCAGTCATTGGAGACTGTCGAAGCCGCGTTGTGGCAGGGATTCATCACGTATTGGATGCTGGGAGTGGGTGCCGCATAGCTGCTGCTGAAAGTGAAGCCGCCGGGCGGGCTCATGTAATACGCCCAGGTGTAATTTCCCGAGACGCCTGTCACTTTGTAATCCATGAGGCCGAAATCGGTGGTGCCGGCGTAAGTCGAAATCACCGAGGCGATGGAAGCCTTGGCGATGTTCAGGCGGCTGCCGGAATTGTCGCCGTAATAGGTATAGGTCCTGGAACTGGTGCTGCTGGAGAATGGTACCCACTGCCACAGATGGCAATACCAGGTCGTCGGCGGGCCGGGGGGCGGACACACCACGTAGGGATCCGAGCCGGGGCCGCAGGCCGGCGGACCGTTGCCGGTGGTGCGCGTGGTGGCATCGCCGCCAGTGCTGCCATCATCTGCGACCAGGTAGCTGATGTTGGATAGGCCAGTCAGCATCGCACCGGGACTCAAGGCCGAAAGACCGTAGGGCACGGCCGAGCGGCTGGCAAGACGCTCACCGGATGAACGCTGCAGCATGGCTGTCGGGCCGGGATTGGTGGAATAGAAGCCCTTATGACCGTCGGCCGTGACCAGTCCGTTGTAATACCAGGTGACATTGTTGACACTGGTCCAGGTGCCCAGGAGCGCAGTCGGCCAGGCACCCAGTGCCGTGCTCGGCGGATTGCCGGCAGGTTGGGGTACGGAGGTGTAAGCCGGGATGCTGATCACAGGAATATTTGCCTCCCAATCGGCGCAGCCCCAGTAGTTGCCGCCTGTGGTGGTGACGTTGCCGGTATGCGTATAAACCTGTGCGGTATAGGCCGTCGAACTCGCGGCCGGAGCATTGGTGATGGGCGAAGTAAAACCGGCGGGCACGGTATATTGCAGCGGCGAAGTGGAAGCTTCCAGTGAGGCAATGTTGTTGCCGTACACCGAACCGTTCAGGTTGATATTGCCCGACCAAGTCATGATGGCGCTGTGCGGGGCGTCGCTGATGAGTGCGGTGTTGCCGTCGTCCCGGGTGCCGTCGCTGCTATCCATGGAATTGGAGTTGGTGAGCGCGATCAGCACCTGCGGGTGACTGGGCACGATCACCGTGAGCGGCGTGCTCGAGATCGAGACCATGGGCGGAGCTGCGGCGATCGCGATACCGCTCACGCCGCTGAACACGACGCTGGATACCACTGCCGTGAAAGCCACGAGTTTGACTGTCGAGAGCGTAGATTTGAGTTTCATAAATTCAGTCCTGGTCGGTATGCCTTGGATCAGGGTTGAAAGATCGCCTGCAGCATGACGTTCGCGGAATTGTCGCCGCCGGTGCCGAGCACCGTGATGCGGTAAAGTTGGATGCCGGGCGCGCCGCCGCCGTACTGCTGAGTGCCGATGTTGCCGCCCGGCTGCGCCACCGGCGGCATTTCCTCGATGAGGATTTGCGGCTGGCTGGCCACGTTCGGGAAACTGCTGGCGCCGGCGTTGAGATAACCGAGCGTATTGCCGGCGGTGCTCCAGAAGCCCGGCACGTTCCACAGCGGCGTGGTGGCCGAAGATGGCGGCGGCGGGGTGCCGGGAATGAACAGGTACACGCCGTTGGTGTTGGAGGAGAAGCCGCTGCAGGCGGCCGTGCCGGCGCTCAGGCAGCTTTCCGCGGCGCGGATCCCGGCTTCCGCGGCCTGGAAGGCCAGGGTGTGGTTGCGGTAGTTGCCGGCCATGCGTTCTTCGAGCGAGGTGCTTTGCGCGGCGGCCAGTCCGAGGATGGTGAGCACCAGCAAGAGGATCAGCGCCACGACCAGCACGAAACCCTGCTGAGTGCCGCGTGGCATGGATGACTTGAGATTCGTGGCGCGCATATCAGTTCTCCTTGATCAGGGCAGGCGGTTGCGCAGGCCGATGGTGGTGGTGAACACCTGGCGCAGGCGCGTATCGCGCGGCGTGGTGATGCTCGCGCCCAGCAGGTTGTAAACCGGCGCGGCGGCCGGCAGGGCTACCGAATTCAAGTCGGAACGCACCAGCAGCGCCACGCGCGCGCTCACCACCTTGTTCCATTCGCCGGCGGCGTCCACCACGTCGGCGGTGTCGTATTCACTCGGCGTCTGGCTGCCGGTGGTGTCCACGCCATAGAGCACCTGCATGTTTTCCACGTTCGGCACCAGCTCCTGGATCTCGAAACCGCCGAAGCAGGTATTGGGCGCGGCGCAATTCGGGTTGGTAACGGCTTCGAACAAAGCGGGTGAGCCGGTGCTGTCCATGCCCACGTAGTACACACTGGTCTGCACCGTGCTGACTTGTGCGCCGATGAACGAAGACGGGAGACCGGAACTTGCATTACCCGGAGCTGTGCTGTTGCCTGTATTGACCACTACGTGGTCAGTACCCGCGCCGTTGACCTGAGTGGCCTGTACCACGTAGGTGTTTACGCAATTGCTGATGACCAGGATGCTGCCCGTAGTAACACCGGGATTGGCGGTCAGCCAGAACTGCGCACCGTTCGGCCCATTCGGAGAACCCGACACATACGCGGCGGTGCCTGTCGGCGGGCTGAAACGCAATACCAGTACATCACTGCCCGGCACGGTGTAATCGGCACCGCTCACCGGCAGGCTGGCATCGAGATTGGGCGCCCAGTTGCCCACTGTGCCGTGTGGAGGACTTTCGGAGGGGATGGTGTAGCCGGTGCCGGGACCGGTGCCGGAATACTCGAAGCCGGCGATGCCGCCCGTGAAGTTGTAAGGCAGGCTGGTATTGGCCGGCGGCTTGAGATGATTGCCGATATTGCCGGTGGTGCCGCCGCAGCCCATGTAACCGGCCATGCGCGTATCGTGGTCAACGAAGCTCAGGGCAAAACGGCCGTGTTCCTGGATGCGGGCCATGGCGCCGTTCACGCCGTAACTTTTGCGGCTCGACATGAATATCGAGAGCACGCCGGCGATCAGGATCAGGCCCACGACCATCGCGATCATCAGCTCGATGAGCGACAGGCCGGTCTGGCGCGATGGGTTTTTGTGCGAAGTGCGCATCGGCTTGTCCTATTGCAACGCGGCGTTAACCGTCAGGCTGAAAGTGCTGGCCGCCGGC
>JAGXAL010000139.1 GCA_018971605.1 Natronospirales bacterium
CCAGTGAATAGCTGAATTCCACTCCGGAGTCGAGTCCCGGTCTGAGCTGCGGAAACTTGGCTCCCAGCCCGACGGTCTTGATCGTGTCCTCCTGGTCGCCGCTCCAGTTCGGCGCTCCGAAGTTTCCGCTGCCGGCCTGCCGCCAGGCGGTATTCTCCCGATTGAAATACACGTAGTAATTGATTGCCTTGGCAGGCGCATAGCTGGCATTCACGTTGAAGTTGATGTCCTTGCTCTGCGTCAGCCCCAGGGTGGTGGCATTGTAGCGGTCATTGTTGGATTGCACCGAGGAGCCGACACTCCAGCGCTCGTTGGGCGTGTAGCTTGCCTGCCCGAGAATCTGGTTACGCGTGAGGTTGGCCAGATCGAACTGGCGCATCAAGGGGTTTTGCGGCGCGAACAGATAATCGACCGGATTGTAGTTGGGCGAAAAGCGGCTCTCGTGGGTGAACTTCAACTGCGTCCACAGGTTATCCGTGGGGCTGGCCATGACGCCTGCCCATTGCATGTCGGTGCGGGTGCTGCCTGCATCCTGGAACGTGCGTTCATCGCGCGCATGACTTGCGCCCGCCTGCAAACGCACGCGGGCACTGAACTGATAATTGAGGCTGATGTCGGCGTTGCTGCGCGTGAAGCTGTACGGCAGGTTGGTCAGATACCGGGATATATAGGTGTCGGTGATCACCTGCTGGTAAGCCGCCTGCGGGGTGTGGTTGTTGCGTTTGCTCACGGTGTAATCGGCCGTGAGCGTGAGCGCGGGCAGGATGTTCGCATAGGCGCGCAGGGCGTAATCGAGAGTGTCAACCTCGCCGTTCAGGCTGCCCGCTGGCAAGGGCGCCGGTGCCAACTGCGCATTCAGGGTCGAAGTCAGAAACGCGGCGTTCTGGGTAATCCGGCCAACCGAGGCGCTGGCCATCAGGCGCGTGCTGCTCAATGCCTGCCAGCCTCCGGAAAACGACAGCTGGTTGAAATTGTTGCTGGGCGCCTGCGCCATCTGGCCTTGCGTGGCGCTTGGCGTGATCGGCAAGAACGGGTTGCTCCAGGTGAGCGCGCTATTGGCATTGTCAAAGAACGATCCGTAATAGCCGAATCCCAGCTGCCAGGTAGCGGCGTTGTAATCGGCCCGGGCGCGAATCTGGTTGGTGGTGTAATCGATGGCTGCCGGCAACTGGCTGGTGGTCGTCAGGAAATTTCCGCCCATGAGTTCGTTGCCGTTCTGCGTGTCGCGCTGGTAATGCACGGAGTATTGCCAGCGGCTGGCAGGTGGCGTCAGCTTCAACCCCAAGCCCGTAGTGCGCCGGATATTAGAGATGTCCACAAAGTGCAGATCCTGGGCAAGCGTGCTCATCTGTTGGGTGGAGCCCGCGGGAAGCCAATTACCTGGCAAAGTCAGGCGATCGCTGCCCAGGCCCAAAAAGGGAGTGCGCCCGCTGTTGGCCAGGAATTGCGGAATCTCCTGATAATCAAGCGTGAACGTGTAAACGCCCTGCTTGCCCTGATCGAGGCTCAAGGTCCGCGAGGCAATCCCCAAATTGCCAGCGCTGAGATCGAAAAACCGACCGTTCGGGTCGCGATAGCGGAGAGCGCCGCCCAGCAGCAGATAAGAACCTGATTTCTGCAGGCCGGTGTACTCGCCGAATTTGTAGCTGCTGGAGGAAACCCGGCCAAGTCCCGCGTCCAGTTGCCCGCTCCAACCGTAGACGTAGGTGCAGAACTGGCAGGTCCACAGCGAGGTGTCCACCAACGGCGTTGCCACTGTCGTGCCGTTCGATGGCGCCGGCGAGTCCGCGTAGGCCGATATGGCGGCACAGGCCGTCATGGCCAATGCGAGCATTTGCCCGCAGCGCCACGAGCGTCTGCGACGGACTGCGGAATACGGCTCAACAATCCTGTTCATGTGGCGTTCCGGAAATCATCGGTTCAATTCCGCTCCCGAAGGGTCGTTGGACCCGTGCACCTGAGAATGGCAATTGAGGCAGCCGCCAGTGAGCAGAAAGGCGCTGGGCACGCGGCCCGGGAGTCCGGCGGGTGCGTAGGCAATGCTCGGATGGCCGGCCTGGGAATGGCACGACTGGCACAGAAACGGCGGACGGCTCACCAGCAAGCTCGAATTGATGGAGCCGTGGGGCCTGTGGCACTGGTCGCAGTTTTCCGCAGCCGGCGGATGTTCCCACAGGAATGGGCCGCGCTTGTCCGCATGGCAGGTGTAGCAGGTGTCGTTGACGGTATTGGCGATCAACAGATGCGGCGCCAGCGTGCCATGCGGGTTATGACAGGAGCCGCAGTCCAGGTCGCCCTCGCGCACCGGATGTGCCGAGGGCTTGAGAAAGTCGGCACGCACGTTCACGTGGCATTGGTAACAAACCGCCGGTTGCTCGGTCTTGACCAGCAAGGGGTCCTTGGCGGCATGCATGCTGTGACAGCTGACGCAGGCAAGTCCGGCCTGCTCGTGCAGGCTGCCTTGCCAGCCGACACGGTGACTGTCCTGGTGGCAGCCGAGGCATACGACGTTTTTCTGCGGCACCGTCGCCGGCGAATGTTTCCCGAACCTGGGAATCGGCGGGCGGTAGTCGCCGGGATGCAAGCGCTGCGCATGTTCGCCGCCGGGGCCGTGGCAGGTTTCACATTGCTGCTGTGCGAACGGCGTGTGCGGATCACTGCGCACCGCGTGCGGCGTCTGGAAGATGCTCGCGGTTTCGGCATCGTCATGACAGCGGATGCAGGTATCGGCACCGCGCGGCGAGTAAGGGATTTGAGCTGCCGGTGGCGCCGCCTGGGGACTATCCCCGGCCCGGCTTACAGCCGGAGCGGACAACAAACAAACAGTGCACAGGAACAACAATCCAATCTGCCGCTCCCAACGCGAATGCTGTTCTCGCCTTTGTGCCGCTCGGTGACCGGCCATGTCCTGTCCGCCTTCCTGATTCGTGGTTGCCGCAATCACGTTCAATGGCGGCGCCGTCAATTACCTCCGCCGACCTGGTGCACCACCGACACGTCCGCCACCCTCCCCGGCCCGTGGCAGAGCGCGCAGGCCTCAACCGTGGAACCGTTGTTGATCAAAGATTGCGTCAGGTAGAACGAAGCGCCGTTTTGCTGCATGTGCGCCTTGGCCAGCGCATCGTTGTGGCAGGCCGCGCAGGCCGCCGCGGTCGGGGTGATGCGTTCATAGGCCGCGGTATTGGTCACAGTGCCGTAGTAAGTTGCGGGGTTCCCGGCCGTCTGCACGGTGGCGTTGGTGTCCACGGTAGTCCCCAGCACCCCGGCCGGCAGCGGCAGCGTGTAGCCAGTGGACGTATGGCACTGGGCGCAGTCGTTCAGAATGCCGGGATAGCGCACATCGCTGAAATCCGCGGGCTTGCCGCCATAAATCACGTACGCATCGCCAGGATTGTTGCTGGCACGGAAGGCGGCGCCATGAATCGCGTGAATCATGTACTTGAAGTGGATGGTGCGCTGTTCGAGCCCGTCCACCGCGGCGGTGTTCACGCCGTTGACCGTGGCATCGGGGTCCGCCGGGCGCTTGCTCAGGTCGGTTTCATTCGGGTTGTGGCACAT
>JAGXAL010000140.1 GCA_018971605.1 Natronospirales bacterium
GCGGCGCCATGAATCGCGTGAATCATGTACTTGAAGTGGATGGTGCGCTGTTCGAGCCCGTCCACCGCGGCGGTGTTCACGCCGTTGACCGTGGCATCGGGGTCCGCCGGGCGCTTGCTCAGGTCGGTTTCATTCGGGTTGTGGCACATCACGCACAAGGCCACGTTGTCCGTGCGGTTGCCGCCATGCAGTGCCAGTCCGTCGTTTTGACCGTGACATTTCTGGCAGTTGGCCACGGCCACGGGCATGCGCCGCGGCACCGGCACGGGATCGGTGATGGCAAACGCCTGGGTCACCGCGGTCACCGGCACGGTGACGTTGAAGGTGCCGGGCGTCGTGGAGTCGATGTCCGGATGGCCTTCGATGGCCACGGTACCCGAGCCCAGGGCGTTGGTCGGGACCGGTATCGGCGAAGTCACCGTGTAGGTGCCGTCGCCGTTGGCGGTAGCCGTCAAGGGATTGAGAACCTTGATGCGTTTTACCTGTGAGGTGAGATTGCCGATCTGTACGCCGTTGACATCCGTATTCGTGTAATCGGTATTGCTCCAGGCGAGATCGATGCTGAGGCTCGCGCCCGAGGCGCTATTCCAGGTGGGATCGGTCGCGAGGTTGTAGGGCGCATTGCCGTTCTGCGGATTGGTAACGGAGAACGTTATCACCGGCGTTAGGCCGGGCGCGGTATTGGTGATACTCACGATGTTGTACTGGTAATTTCTGGCCGCCACTTTGGCGGGTATCACGTGCGACTGCGCCACGCTGCAGGGATAAAGCCCGGGACAGGCATTGGCGGTGTCGGTAGGCGCATGGCACACGCTGCACTGGCTGTTGTCTGTGACCACGCCGCCCGGATGCCCGCCGCTTACGCCCTGCGCGAAGTTCACGCCATCGTGGCAGGAACCGCAGGCGTCCATATTGGGCACCGTCGCGTAGTAATTGGAATCCGGCGCCGCCGGATCATTGGGCGCATGGCACTTGGTGCAGTTCTTGATGTTCTGCGGAAATACCACCGTGGAGAAATCGTTTTTGGAGTTCGCGTATCCCCAGATGACGTAAGGGGTGCCCGCAAGCACGCTGGGCAGCTTCGCACCGTCATGAATCTTGTGGATCATGACGTTGAAGTCGAGTTTGTTGCCGCTGCTGGGATCGGTGTTGCCCGGGTTGTGACAGAGTACGCACTCGTGCACGTCCTGACGCGGCCCGCCGTGAACTCCCAGGTGATCGTGACACTGGTTGCAGGAAGCCGTGTCCACGATGTCGTCCGCATCGAATCCGGTAGTGGCGCCGGTCTGCGGAATCCAGGTGTAGATGCCGTTGTTCGCGGGAGGCAGCGTGGCGGAGCGGATGTTGATGGCCACGCGATGCACTAGATTCGCATTGTAGGCAACCGCTACCGGCGTGGTGACGTTCATCAGGTTGGTGCCGAAGGCGTAGGAATAGCTACCGTCGCCGTGATCCGTCAGCGTGCCGCCGAAATCCGTCTTCGGCTGCGGCGCCGGCGTGGTTCCCGGACCGATGCCGTTCGGCTGGGCCAATTTGTTGATGTAGTTTTGCCAGTGATCCGGATCGCCGTTGGTTCCGGGGACCAGCTGCGCAATGATGACTTCGAAAGCCGAGCCGGGTATGCCGGCGTAGCCGATGCCGTTCTGGTCGGCAACCTTGAAATCCACCTTGGAAGGCGACCCGATCGTGACGCTGTTGATGGTGATGGCCAGCGAGGTGGCGGCGCCGCGCGCCACCGGACCGGGCGGGCCGGACGGCCCGGTCGCTCCGGCAGGTCCGGTGCTCCCGCTTCCTCCACAAGCGGCGAGCAGTGTGACCACGCCGATAGCCGTCAGCCATGAAATTCCCCGTGCCTGCAGCCCTGGATTCGCTCTCATAATGGATTCCCTGTTTGCATGGTCGCCAAGCCTTGTAGGTCGCTTCAACGCCGCAAAATTAAGCGAACTTGGCACTCAATGTTTTGATGCAGATCACAAACTCCACACCGGTTTGATTGACCTGGGTCAATATCCCGTCGTCGCCTCCGGGTAAGCTGCACAGGGTCCTGGCCACGTGCGGATGAGCAGCACAAATCGGAGATGTGCCATGCGCAATGACACTGTGTTGTTCCTGCTGCTGTTCGCTTGCCTGCCGCTGGCCGGCCGGGTTTCCGCGGCGGCGCCCCCCGGCGCCCAGCTATGCGAAGCCTGCCACGGGCCGAACGGCGTAAGCATCCAAAAGACCATTCCCACGATCGCCGGAATGTCGGCGTTTTATCTCGATGGCCAGATACTCGCGTATCAAAAGGGCCGGCGTTATTGCCCCGAAGGAAAAACCCCGGCCGAGCCGGCCGGCGTCATGTGCGCCATAGCCAAACGACTGTCATCCGCGGAGTACAGCGCCATCGACAAGTATTTTGCCGCCCAAAAATTCACAGCGGCAAAGCAAAGCTGGGATCCAAAACTCGCGAGCGCCGGAAAACAGATTCACGAGAGCGAATGTGCGCGCTGCCATACCAACGGCGGCAGTGTTGCTGACGACGATGCGGGTATTCTGGCCGGTCAATGGAGCCCCTACCTTCAGCAGGCATTCCAGGAATATCAATCCGGCAACAGAGTCATGCCGGATCAGATGAAGCCAAAGATAGATGCCCTCAGAACAGATCAAGTCAATGCGCTGATCCAGTATTACGCCAGTGAGAGCCCGCCGTAATCGTCACTTTGGTATCCGGCCAGCATTCGGAAACTTGACGCAGATCATGGCCTGGCGGGCGGCACCGCAACAAACTGGGCTTGTTGAATTAGCAGACACCGGCACGAGGACGGGTCAATTCGGAATATCCGAGTGAAGACATTGCCGTACCGTCAGGTTTCACGTTTTCCGCCGGACGCCTTGGCTGCCGCTGCGGCGGTTGCGCCCAGCGGCAGCGCCGGATTCCGACGCGCAGTGGTATGGTCCCTGTGGTTCCACCAACTCGCTTCCCCGCCGTATTTTTACCGGCTGGCGGGCAGGCTGGCGCCGTGGTTGGCGTGGGCGAGCCTCATCGTGATACTCGCCGGGCTCTACGGCGGGCTGTGGCTCGCGCCCCCGGACTACCAGCAGGGCGATGGCTTCCGCATAATCTATGTGCACGTGCCGAGCGCCTGGATGTCCTTGTTCATCTACGTGGTGATGGCCTTGGCTGCGGCCATCGGCCTCATCTGGCGCATGAAGCTCGCACACGCGGTGTCGGCCGCGGCCGCGCCGCTCGGCGCGGCCTTCACGTTCTTGGCGCTCGTCACCGGCTCGCTCTGGGGCAAGCCGATGTGGGGCACCTACTGGGTGTGGGATGCGCGGCTGACCTCGGAGCTGGTGCTGCTGTTTTTGTATTTCGGCTACCTCGCACTGCATCGCGCCTTCGAGGACCAGCGCAGCGGCGATCGCGCCGGGGCGATCCTGGCACTCGTCGGCATCGTCAATGTCCCCATCATTCATTATTCGGTAAAATGGTGGAATACCCTGCATCAGGGCCCCACGGTGTTCTTCGGCGCACGCGCCGATATCG
>JAGXAL010000032.1 GCA_018971605.1 Natronospirales bacterium
CTCAGCGCCGCCTGGCTTATTGAGTCCTGTGGCTGGAAAGGTTTCCGCGAAGGTGACGCCGGCGTTTCGGATAAGCACGCGCTGGTGTTAGTAAATCACGGCAAGGCGACCGGTGCGCAAATCTGGGCATTGGCCGAGCGGATCATGGATTCAGTGCAGGAAAAATTCGGCATCCGGCTGGAACCGGAGCCGAGGATCATTTGATAGGCGGTTCGGTTGTCTCTTAGGCTTGACTGCGTAGATAGCTCATTACCACAGACCAATTTGGAAAATTTTCTGATCTGAAGTGAATGTGTTGTCCTCGGAAGCGATCCACGCCGTGTTTCAAGCGGTCGTCGATAAGGAAATCGCCCCGATTCAGATGTTTGTGGTGCGTCAGAATCAGGCGTTTGTGCGCGGCGTCACCCAAGTATTTCTGAACCCAAATAACCTTGTCCGACCAGGCAGAGGGGTTTCTCCACGGTGCCGTGGAAAGGATGTAGGTGTCAAACAGCGTGGATAATTCCGTAAATGACTCGATGGCGCCTTCCACCGGGATCATGTTCGCGAAGATGCCGGGGACGCCGTCTAGATGATCGTTGTATTCACGTCGGGTAGCATCAGACAGCCTCGCTATTCCCGATTGAAAATCCACAAGCACGTTGTCCATGTCAACATATAGCGTCTTTAACTTCACGAATGCTCTCTGTTGTGAAACTTTGTTCAGCCAGAATCACAGAAAATTGTCCCCTCACCCTTGCCTCTCCCCCTAGGGGGAGAGGGGATAAAGTGGCGGGCGATGCCCGCAGTTTTCATAGTGCGTTGAAAATTCCGCCAATGAGCATGTTGGCGACGCCGAAGCCCGCGCCCATACCCAAGCCGCTGGTGACATTGCCCCAGAAACCGCCGCCGCGCGATGCGTACTGCGTGCCCCAGCCGCGCGCCTGCACGGTGGGGTTGGGGTGGGTATCCAGTTGCTGCTCCAGGTTGTGCATATGCTCGGCCATCTGATTGACCATGGCGACGAGTTGCTGATTCTGGGCTTGCACGTTGATGGCGATTTGTTTCAGGTCTAGCAGCCATTCCTTGCCGGTGGCTGGATCGGGGGCTTTGCTGTTGAGTGTTTGCCCGAGGCTCTGAAACTGCTGTGCGAGCTGCTGGGTTTGCTGTTCGATCTGGGCGATCTGGTTGGTGGCGTCGGTGTAGTCCATGGGAAACCCCTTGATGTGAATGTGAGGCGCTTATTTTAGCGCCGCCACATGCGATTGTAGGAGCGGCATGTTGCCGCGATGCAGAGATCGCGCCTGCAAGGCGCTCCTACATCGAGAAATCACCCCCTCACCCTTGCCTCTCCCCGCCAAGCGGGGGAGAGGAGATAGAGTGGGCGAAGCGCCCGTCAATTGTTTTCATACTCCAGGCGCAAGAACAGCGAGCGGCCGGCGGTGTTGTAGCCATTGGCGGTTTGGTAATGCGTATCGAACAAGTTCTCCAAATTGCCGCTGATAGCGAAACCGTGACCAAGCGCGCGGCGCGCGGTGAAGCCGGCGAGCACGTAGCCCGCGTCTGTCACTGGTGCGCCGGTGTTGAAATCCAGATCGCTGCGTGGACCGGTAGCGATGAGGTGCACGCCGAAGCTGGTGGGTTCATCGTGCCAATCGAATGCGGTGGTGAGCGTGCGCTCGGCACGGCGCAGCAGCAGCGTACCGGTCTGCAAGTCTTCGGGTTTCTGGAAGATCAGGTTTGTGCGCCAGGACCAAGTGCGCTGCGTGAGTTGATATCCCGCTTCCAGGCCGCGCACGCGAGCGCGGTCAACATTCTGATTTTCGCCGTTCAAATTACTGGGCGTCACCACGAATTCAATGAGATTGTCGAGGTTGTTGCGGAAGGTGCTCAGCGTCAGGCTCTGGTCGTCACTGATCTTCTGGCGCAGGCCGAGTTCCAGATTCTGGGAGGTTTCCGGCTGTAGATCGGGATTGCCGCCGAAGCCGAAGCGTTCGTTGGCGCTCGGTGCGCGAAAGCCGGTGCCGGCCCCGGCCGTTAAGCGAGTATCAGCGGTGAGGTCGTAGCCGTAATCGGCATTCCAGGTGATATGGTTGCCGAAGGCTTGGTCATGGGTGTCGCGCGCGGCGAGCACCAACCGATTTTTGGTGAAGCTGAGGTTATCTTCGAGGTACATGGAGTTGATCCGGTCCGGCTGATCGAAGCCAAGACCGAAGGATTGCGCCGAGGCGTGTTGTGCCTCGGAATACAGGCCGGCAGTGAGCAACTGATATTCACCCAGCGCGATATCGTTCTGCCAGTCCACCACGTTGCGTTGGGTGTGCACGAAGTCCGGATTCTGCAGTGGATTAAACGGATCGGCCTGCAGTTGATCTATTTCGTCCAGCATGTGACTGAGATTGAGGTTGCTGCGCCAGCCGCTTGCGAAATGGCCGGTAAGATCAAGGCTGGTGGTCTGGTTGCCGTAATTCTCGTCAAAGGGCGCAAAGGCGAAAGGCGGTGTCGCGGCGAAATCCGTGTATTGCGTATTGCCGGTGCTCTGCCAGTGCTTGAGGCTCAGGTCCACGCCCGCCAGCACGGTGCGTCCGTAAGCATTCCAACTGCGATCGGTGTTGCCACCGGGGAAGTCCGTGCCGGCCACGGACGGAAAACCGTCGGTGTGGTAGTTGTCAGCGGACACGCCGAAGGCGCTGTCGCCCCGAGCGTAGTCAAAATGGCCGCCGTTGTCGTAAGTGCCGTAACGACCGGCACCGGCATGAGCGCCGAAGTGTGTGCCTGCACTCGCCTGTTTGGTGATGATGTTGATGACGCCGCCGATAGCGTCCGAGCCGTAAAGCGCCGCCCGCGGTCCTTTGACAATCTCGATGCGTTCGATGTCGTTCAAGTGAATGTTGGCGAGCGACGCGCCGGAGCCATCGGCGGGGTTGATCCTGACGCCGTTGATCATGACCAGCGTCTGGTTGCTGTTGGTGCCGCGCAGAAAGAGCGAGGTGGGTTGGCCCGGGCCGCCGTTGCTGGCTATATCAAAACCGGCGTACTGCTGCAATAAGGAGGCGATGGTCTGTGCGCCGGAAAGCCGGATTTGTTGCGCGCTAATCACGATCACCGGCGCCACTTCCTGGTCCGCGATCAGCGGCGTGCGCGTGGCGGTTACCAGCACAGGTGCGCCGAGGCTGACGGTGCCGCTGTTGTCTTGGGCCAATGCGGAAAATGAGGCTAACAACGCTAACGCGCCGCCTGTAAAAATTAAAAGACGCATGAGATTCTCCCCGCGCAGCACGCCCGCTGCACGATTACCAGGTGGAAACACCGGCGTGAGGAGAAGGAAGCGATGGGCTTGAGGCCCGCTCGCATTGCCCGCCGCAACGCCGGAACGAACCATGAAGCCGGTCTCCGGGCTCGCGAGCGGGTTTCCCCGAATCTGTCGCCTTCCCGCGCTTGCGCGCAGTGGCTGCATGACAGATTTGTGCTCGCTTACCGTTGCGGGGGCAGCGCCGGCATTGTCGTGTGACGCACCGGCTTCCCGAGTGTCATCCGCGAAGATGACGCTTCAAGGCGCGGGCAATGTAATGATCGGGATTGCGGCTGTCAAGTGTGCGAACGAATTATCATGAACGCAGAGTTTGCTTGCAGGATTAAACATGCGGATTCCCATTTATCAGATTGATGCGTTTACCGATCATCAGTTCGGCGGCAATCCTGCGGCGGTATGCCCGCTGGAGCAATGGCTGCCGGACGAAGTGATGCAGAAGATCGCGGCGGAAAACAACCTTTCGGAGACTGCGTTCTTTGTGCCGCAGGCCGACGGCTATCAGTTGCGCTGGTTTACGCCGACGACAGAAGTGGATCTTTGCGGTCACGCCACGCTGGCGTCGGCTTATGTGGTAGCACACATTCTCAAGCCGCACACGCGCCGGATGGTGTTTCTTTCCAAGAGCGGTCCGTTGGCGGTGCAGGTAAATGGGGATTTGCTGCGCCTGGATTTTCCCGCCGAGCCGCCGCATCCGGTGACGCCGCCACGTGGTTTGGAGCTGGCCCTGGGGGTTGCCGCACAGGAAACGCTGACATCACGTATTAATTATCTGCTGGTGCTGGTTAAGCAAGCGGGCGTGCGGGAAGTTGCGCCTGATATGGCAACGCTTGAACGCCTCAGCTACCAAGGAGTCATTGTCACCGCAGCGGGCACGGACTGTGATTTCGTGTCGCGGTTTTTCGCGCCGCGCCTCGGCGTCCCCGAAGATCCGGTGACCGGCTCGGCGCATTGCGTGCTGGTGCCCTACTGGGCCGCACGTCTTGGCAAGAGCCGGCTGCATGCGCGTCAGTTGTCAAAGCGCGGTGGCGAACTCTTCTGCGAGGCGCATGCCGAGCGCGTATGGATTTCCGGCAGGGCCGTGAAGTATCTGGAGGGATTTATTGATGTTTGATTGATGATTGAATTCCTGAAAAAGAAAAGCCCCGCATTGGCGGGGCTTTTGATTTATTGCAAGCTTCTCACTTTAGTCTTTCTCCCGCTTGCATGGCGGGCGCACGCGGAGATTGAATTATCAATACGGAAAGCTCAACTGTTGGTGGTCACCGGTTGGAATGCGCTGCCGTTCTCGATGTTCTTCAGGGTTTCTTGTGCCAGCGCTGCGGCTTGTTTTTCACCCGTGGCGAAATCCTTGGGATTGTTGATCTGCACCATAAACTTGTTGGCGCCGGAGATGAAATGCAGTTGCACCGCGCTGGCGGTCAGGCTGAGGGTGTTGTCCAGGAAGAAGGCTCCCGGGCCGAAGCCGCTGGCCGGATTGATCTTGGCGGGCACGATATTGTTCTTGAACAAGCCTTTTTGCGTAGCCGCATCCTCGGCCAGGTCGGAGGCCGCATCCTTTCCCTTGAAGGCGAAGATCTGCAGCAACACGGCGGTGTCGTTGTTGTCGTTCACGTACTGGCAGATGTGCACCGGCGAGCCGGCGCCGGAGAGCTGCAGGCCGACGAGCTTCTCGTTCATGATCTGACCGGCGGCCGTGTCGGGCAGCGCCAGACAAGCCATGATCACTTTCTTGGCATTCTGGCTCGACCCGTGCGAGCAGGCGGCCAGCGCAGCGGTGAATACTGCGCAGGCGGCGCCGACGGCCATCAATCTGGAAATACGGCTGAACTCGGTCATATTCCTGCCTCTTGTGCGGTAACTAGGGTGATAAATTTGCGGTCTGGGCGAGCCGGCTCACCCAAAACTGCGCCAAGGATAACCCATCCCGCGACGCACGTCAGGTGTGTCTAACCCGGTAAAAATACGGTGCCGCCCATCGCGCGTACCGCCGTGACCGGCGTGTGGTAGAGACGGCTGAGAAGTTCGCTATTGAGCTTGTCAGTCGTACCGGCAAAGGTCTCGCCGGCGCCAAATAACAGCAGCACCTGGCTGCAGAAACGCGCCGCCAGGTTCACGTCGTGCAGGCTCATCACCACACTGTGTCCAAGCTCGCGCGCCAGATGGCGGAAATGCGCAAGCAAGGCCAGCTGGTAGTGCAGGTCCAGTTGATGGGCAGGCTCGTCGAGCAACAGTATTTGCGGATCCTGCGTGAGAATCGTCGCGATATCCAGGCGGCGGCGCTCGCCGCCCGAGAGCTGGCTCTGCACGCGCTGCTCGAGTCCGTCCAGCCCCACCAGTTTGAGCGCGCGGCGTGCGAGATTCACGTCACTGTGGGATTCCCAGCGCCAGAAATCGATGTGCGGGTGCCGGCCGATGAGTGCGGTTTCCAGCGCCGTGGCCGGCAGGCTGTCTTCCGGCTGCTGCATGAGCAAGCCGAGGCGCTGTGCGATGCACCGCCGCGAAAGTTTCTGGATCGGCGTGCCGTCCACGAGGACTTCGCCTTGCGCGGGCGTGCGCAGGCCGGCAAGCGTGTGCAGCAGCGTGGTTTTGCCGGCGCCATTCGGTCCGAGCAGTGCGAGGCAATCGCCGGGCTGCAGCTGCAGCTCGAGATTCCGGCACACGCTTTTCCCGGCGATCGTCACCGAGAGCCCGCGGGTTTCCAGCAACGGCGTGTTCACAACGGTCCGCGTGCGCGATTCAGCAGGTACAGGAACACCGGTACGCCGATAGCCGCCGTCACCACGCCCGCGGGCAACTGTTCGGGCGCAATCACGGTGCGCGCCAGCGTGTCCGCGAGCATCAGCAGGCTGCCGCCGGCAAGCACCGCGCCCGGCAACAGCAGGCGATGGTCGCTGCCGGAAACCAGCCGCAGCAGGTGCGGAATCACCAGGCCCACGAAACCGATGGCGCCCGCCTCGGTGACCGCCACGGCGGTGAACAGCGAAGCGGCGATATAGATGGCGATGCTGAACGGACGCACCGCGACGCCCAGCGCTTCAGCCAGCGTCTCGCCGCGCGCCAGCACGTTCAGGTGCCGGGCAAACGGCAGGCACACGACGAGTCCGGCAGCGAGTACGATCAACGCCAGCCAGCCGCTGCTGCGGTACGCGAGGTCGCCCATGAGCCAGAACAGCATGCCGCGCAAGCTGGCGTTGTCGGACAGCACCAACAGGAGGCTGATGGCCGCGCTCCAGCCGAAGGCCACCACGATGCCGGTGAGCAGCAGGCGCGTGGGCGTCCAGCCGCCGCGGCCGTGTGCCAGCACGAACACGATCAGCATGGAGATGAGCGCACCGATGAAGGCGCTGCCGGACACCCAGTAGCCCGCGAGGCCGAGCAGCAGCGACAAGAGCGCGCCGACGGCCGCGCCGCCGGAGACGCCGAGAATATAAGGATCCGCAAGGGGATTGCGCAGCAACACCTGCATGAGCGCACCGGCGAGCGCCAGCAGGCCGCCGACCGAGAATGCCGTGACGGCGCGCGGCAGGCGCAGTTCCAGCACCAGCGTGCGCGTCAGCGCATCACCGCCGCCAGCGAGCGCCGCGATGACCTTGCCGGGCGGCCGCGGCACACTACCGACCGCGAGCGCCACGCAGAACGCAAGCAGCGTGAGCACCGCGAGGATGACGAGCAACAACGCCGGGCGCACGCGGGTTTGCATGCTCAGCGCGCTGCCGGCGCCGCATCGCCGCGGATGTGCATCACCGGCCAGCGGCGCTGCGCCGCGTACTGCGCCAGTTGCGGATCGGGATTGACCGCGACCGGATGGCTGGCGTTTTCCAGCAGCGGCAAGTCGTTGTGGGAGTCGGAGTAGCACCAAGTCTCGACGGGCACCAGATTTTCGCGTTGCAACCAGGCGTGCAAGTGCTGCAGCTTGCCTTCGCGGAAACACGGCGTGCCGAGCACCCGGCCGGTAAAGCGCCGGCCGTCATATTCCGGGGTGGTGGCCAGCAGATTCGGGACTTCGAGTTCCGCAGCGATGGGTTCGGCCACGAAGCGGTGGGTGGCGGTGACGATGGCGAGCGTGTGGCCGGAGTTGCGGTGGCCGGCGAGGAGTGCGCGCGCGGTCGCGGGGATGCGCGGGCGCACGTATTCATCGAGGAATTGCCGGCGCCAGGCGAGCAGCTCGGGCATGGCGTGTTGCGTCAGGGGCTTAAGCGCGAACTCATAGAATGCTGCTACGTTCAGGCGTCCGGCGTGGTAATCGGCGAGGAATTGTGCGCGTTGTGCGCTGGCGTGCTCGCCGTCGGCGGCGCCATGCTCGATAAGAA
Source organism: Natronospirales bacterium (assembly GCA_018971605.1). Classification (GTDB taxonomy): domain Bacteria; phylum Pseudomonadota; class Gammaproteobacteria; order Natronospirales; family REEB76; genus REEB76. Next base: position 7,603 of record JAGXAL010000032.1, read on the forward strand.
ACTGATACCACAGATCATCGCTGTCGCCGTCGAGCAGCGTGTGATCCAGATCGAAGAGCGCGAGCTTCATCGTGGCGATCCGCAGGAGGCGGGCGCGCAGGTTAAAGAAATCACGCGGGCGGAACAACTGCGGAGGTTTGCCAGCGTCGGCGGATTTATGGAACACTGGCGTGCATGGGCGTACTGGCCGACGGACTCATTGATGCGCAGGGTTTCCGCGCGAATGTTGGCATCATTCTCGCGGATTCCCACCTGCGGCTGTTTTGGGCGCGGCGCGCCGGCCAACGCGGCTGGCAATTCCCGCAGGGCGGCATTCAGGCCGGCGAAAATCCGGAACAGGCGCTGTTCCGCGAGCTGACCGAGGAAGTCGGCCTGCGGCCGGAACACGTGCAACTGCTGGGCAGCACCCGGCAATGGCTGCGCTACCGGCTGCCGCCGCGCTATCAGCGCCGCGACAGCCTGCCGTTGTGCATCGGCCAGAAACAGCTCTGGTTCCTGCTGCGCTTCACCGGGGCGGAATCCGACGTGCGTCTGGACGCTAGCAGCACGCCGGAATTCGACGCCTGGCGCTGGGTGGATTACTGGCATCCGGTGGACGAGGTGATTTTCTTCAAGCGCGGAGTGTACCGTCAGGCGCTGGCGGAGCTGGAATGCCTGATTCTGGAGCCGGCACCGCCGGCAGTTTGATCAGTCACGCGCGTCGGCCGCAAGCTTTTGCAAGGCGCGGCCGCTTACGCGGTTGATGCGCCAGGATTGCAGCATGTCCGCGCCCAAGCCCTGATAAAAGCGTATGGCCGGCGCATTCCAGTCGAGCACTGCCCACTCGAAACGCCCGCAACCGCGCGCGACCGCAAGCTTGGCCAGATAAATCAGCAGGCGCTTGCCGTAACCCCGGCCGCGGAATTCCGGCTTGACGTAAAGATCTTCCAGGTACAGCCCGGGCTTGCCGAGGAAGGTGGAGAAATTGTGGAAGTAGAGCGCGAAGCCGACGGGGCTGTCGTCGAGCTCGGCAATCACGCACTCGGCTTTGGGCTTCGGGCCGAACAGCTGAGTTTGAATATCCTGCTCGGTGGCGCTGACTTCGTGCGTGAGTTTCTCGTATTCCGCCAGTTCGCGGATGAAGCCCAGAATCAGGGCGCTGTCACTTGCGGTACTTGGGCGGATGCGAAAGGCGTGGTCCGATGGCATGCGGGTGTTCCTCCGCGCCCATTATGAAGCATCCGTGAGGGGCTAAAAGAACTCGTACTCCAGGCGCAATACCAGGGTCTGCTCCGGCGCGCCGCGGTTGGCGCCGAACACCACGCCGGCGCTGTATTCCAGTTCATTGCCGCCGGCGCTCGCCAGTTCGCCGTAGAACACCGGGCCGATCTGGCGGGCGTCGTCGGCGGGGCGGTAATACAGCTCGATGCCGGGCGCAAACTCCTGCCGCCACTGGTAGCTCAGGCTGTAGGCGCCGCGAAATTCATAGCGGCGGCTGGCATTGGCGCCGATTTGTTTTTCCCAGATGAAATTCAGGCGATGCACGAAGCGGCCGGCACGTTTCTCGAACAGCGGACCGAATTCCAGCGCATTCGCCTGACCCTTCTGGATTTTGTACTCGTAGGAAGCCAAAAAACCCACATCCGCCCAGTATTCGCCAGCGGGCGTGAGCTGAAAGGTGTTCTCGAATTCGCGTGCTTGCAGAAATTGTGGTGCGCCCGGATTCCGCTGGTAATCGGCGAAATATAATTCCGGCTTCCACCAATTAGTAAAAGTGTGTGCGAAGGAGAACAGGTATTCGTAAGCGCCGCTGACCGCAGGATCACTGTCATGATAGCTGTGACCGCGGAATTCGATTTCCGATTGGCCCTGCACCACGTAGGGCGAGTACACAATGAAATCATCGGCGCGTGCCGGGAGACTTGTGCAGGCGGCGGCCAGCGCCGCCAGCGTCAGTCCGAATAAGAAAATGCGCACCCTGTTCTCCTGCGGTCAATCATTTCCAGACACGACGTTTCCCTGGGGATGCCCCATGCAATCGGCAGGGATCTTGATGTTTCAGCCCGAGACTTGGGTTTCAGTTTGTCCGCGGGCGGCGGCCACGGCTGTGCGCGGACGATTCACGTGCCAGCGCACCAGACGCATGAGCGTGAAGATCGTCACCAGGGTAACGCCGTAAAACAGCAATTCGATTCCGGAAGGCCGCGCGATGTACCCGACCAGGATATGCAGCAGTTCGCCGAGCAGGCTCTGCTGGCTCAGGATCTGCGAGGTGTTCCACAGGCTGCTGCCGAGCGTGGGCAGCAGCCCGGCTTGATTGAGGAAACCCGCCGCCTGCGCCGCGAGGCCGGCGGTGAGCAGCAGCAACAGCCAGCCGGTGACCTTGAAGAAATGCCGGATGGGGATGAACAACAGGCTGCGATATAGCAATGCGCCCACCGCGACGCCGACCGCAAGCCCGGCGAAACCGCCGATGATCATGCCGTATTCCTGCCCGCCGCTGGCCGCGATGGCCCAGAGGAACAACACCACTTCCGAGCCTTCGCGCAGCACCGCCGTGAAGCACACCACCAGCAGCGCCGCCAGGGTTTGCTTGCCGGCCTGCACCGCGGCGCCGACTTGCTTGATGTCGCTCGCGAGCTTGCGGCCGTGGCTGCTCATCCACACGTTGTGCCAGCCGAGCATCAGTACCGCGAGCAGCAGGATGACGGCGTTGAGCAGCGACTGGCCGTTGCCGGTAAAGGCTTGGGCGATGGCGTCGGCAAACAACGCCACCAGAGCGGCGCCGAGCGCGCCCAGAATGATCCCGCCCAACACCCATCGGCCGCGCCCCGCGACACCGCGGCTGGCACCGAGCACAATGGCGATCACTAGGGCCGCTTCCAGCACTTCGCGGAAAACGATGATGGCGGTGGCGAGCATGGGTGATTCCTCAGTCCTGCCGGAGCGTTGCGGTCATTCGCCGGTTTTAGCCTGGCTAGGCTTGGCGACCACTACCCAGCCCTGAGCCGCATGGTTGAAATCGTTGAAGAAATTGTATTTACCCGGCGGCAACGGGCCGAGGTACACCACGATGGAACTGTGCCCTGGCACCACCACTTCCCGCGACAGGTCGTAACTCTCGAACTCCGCGGGAATGCTGTCCTGGTTCTCGACCACCAGTTTGACCTTGGTATTCGCTGGCAGCGTCAGCTCTTGCACCGTAAACATCCGGTTCTTGATGGTCAGTTGGGCGGTCGTGGGCTCGGCCGCCAAGGCGGCCGCGCCCACTGTCATGCCGGCAAACAGTGCCAGAATTGTGAAGCAGCGCAACATCCAGACCCTCCAAGTACTGCGCAGTCTTAAATGCGATGGATTCGCATTTGCAGATGAGTATATGCCCCATCCCAGGTGTTGGCAATCATTCTCATTTACATTTATCAAGAACGCGAATTCAGGCGTACAGGCCGGTGATTGGCCTCGATTCGCTATGAAATGACCAAGAGTCAGGTCGTTTATCCATGGACCGAGCTGCCCTGATCCCCGGCGTCCTTTACGTCCGGCTGCGCGTGCCAATCAGGGCCACTTTTGCGCGCGGCCAGCGGCTCCTTCAGCAGCGAAGTGGATTGCACCTTGCGCCAACTGTTCACAGGTGACTTGGAAGGTAGAGCGCGACGCATGACCGGCTGGAAATCAGGCTGGACGTGCCCAGGCGTCGCGACTGACTACGACCGCGGGCTGTAGCGTTTCAGAAAGGCTTGACCACGGCCAGAATCACGATGGCGAGCAATAACAGGCTCGGGAATTCATTGAACCAGCGGAAGAAGCGGGCGCTGTGACGGTTGCGGCCGCTGCGGAAATCCGTCATGAGCTTGCGGCAATAAATGTGGTAGGCAATCAGCAGCAGTACCAGTGCGAGTTTTGCCTGCAGCCAGCCGGGCAGCGGCAGCCACCATTCGAACACCAGCCACAGTCCGAAGACGATGGTGCCGGCGGCGCCGATATTCATCATAATGAACAGGCGTCGCTCCATGGTTGCGAAACGTTGCAGGCCGGGTTCGTCACGTGCGTCGGCGTGATACACGAACAGCCGCGGCAAGTAGAAAAGTCCTGCGAACCAGGCGACCATGAAAATGATATGAAAAGCCAGCACCCAGCGCATTTACCCGTCTCCTGCTTTTAGCGGGGCCTGCGATGAACGTCGCATATTTACCGACACACGGCGGATCAAACTGAAGTCGTTGTGCTGCAACTGTGCGATGCGTCAGCAGGCCTCGGTTATCGTCAAATTCTATCATCGCTAGGAAGAAAACCGACTTGTGACCGGTAGTCTGCCCCGTGGGCAGCGGGTACCATAGCTTTTGTCGTTAGCGTAGCGGTGGATTCCGTAGAATGCAGAAACAGCTCGTGGTCAAGCATCATCGTCCGATCCGGTACTGGCTGACGCTGAGCTTGGTGGTGCTTGCGGTGGTGGTGCTGATTGCGCTGGCTTTTTTGTATGGCGAGTCGCGCGCCGGTTTTGACCGTGTGGCCGCGATGTCCTTGCAGACGCGCTACGCGGAGTTGCAGCAGAATAATGCCACGTTGCAGGAACAGATCGTGGCTTTGCAGCGCGAGCGTGAGGTGGACCAGGCGGCGCACCAGCAGGTGCAGCAGAATCTCGAAGCCGAGCAGAACAAATTACTCGGATTGCAGGAGGAGCTGACATTTTACAAAGGCATCGTTTCGCCGGCGAGCGGCGAAGAAGGCATACGCGTGCAGAGCCTCAAGTTTACCAGTGGCGGCGCCCCGCAGCTGTATCACTATCACCTGGTGCTGGTGCAGGTGCGTACCAAGGAACTCAAGGTTTCCGGCAGCGTGGACATCAAGATTTATGGCGCGCAGCAGGGCAAGCCGGTGATCCTCGACGCGCGCGATCTAGCTCCCAAGGACAAGCCGGCGCTCGGTTTCGCGTTTCAGTATTTCCAGAATCTCGAAGGCGATGCGATTTTTCCCGGCGGATTCGTGCCGGGGCGCGTGCAGGTGACGGTGATGGAAAGCGGCCACGGGCCGGTACGGCAGAATTTTGAGTGGCAAAGCATCAGCGGTTAGGAGGAGACAATATGTTCAGCGGAAAAAATCAGCGTCCGGCAGTGCGCATCGATACCCTGGTCGGGCGCAATACCGAGATCCACGGCGACGTGCAATTCAGCGGCGGGCTGCATGTGGATGGCAACATCCACGGCAACGTGACGGCCGGCGACGGCGGCGAGTCTGTGCTCAGCTTGAGCCAGCACGGCCTCATCAAGGGCGAGATCCGCGTACCGCACGTCACCATCAACGGTGCGGTGGAAGGCAATGTCTACGCTTCGCAGCGTCTGGAGCTCGGAGCGGAAGCGCGCGTCACCGGCGACGTGCAGTACAACCTGATCGAGATGGCGGTGGGCGCCACCGTGGACGGCAAGATGGTGCACAAGCCGGCCGGCCCGGTGCTGGCCTTGAGCCACCAGAAATCCGAGACACCGGTCGCGCCTTCGAGTCGCGGGGCTTTGCGCGAGGGCTGAGCTATAATCCGGGTGTGTATTCTGTGGGTTTCACGATGAACGCCGACCTGTCCCAGCCACCCTTGATTTTCACCAGCGCCGCCGCGCGCAAGGTGAAGCAACTTATCGAGGAAGAGGGCAACCATGCGCTCAAGCTGCGCGTGTTCGTGAGCGGCGGCGGCTGCTCGGGCTTCCAGTACGGCTTCACTTTCGATGAGCACGTCGAGGAAGGCGACACCCAGGTGAGCAGCGAAGGCGTGCTGTTGCTGGTGGATCCGATGAGTTACCAGTACCTGGCCGGCGCCGAGATTGACTACACCGAAGGACTCGAAGGCGCGCAGTTCGTGATTCGCAACCCCAACGCCGCTACCAGCTGCGGCTGCGGTTCGTCATTTAGCGTCTGATTGCCTTTCGCTTGTTTCCGGCACACACGGGCGCAGCAGCGCCCGTTGTCGTTCAGGCCGGGTAAATCCCACCCAGAACGGCCGGCTGTCTGGCGCCGGTGACCGCCGGCAGGTTGCCGGGCCGGCCGGCGAGCGTTTCGCGCGCCAGCCAGGCAAAGGCCATGGCTTCCACCCAATCCGGGTCCACACCGTAGTCGGCAGTGCTGCCAATTTTGCGATCCGCCAGCAGCGCGACCAGGCGCTGCATCAAGCTGCGATTGTGGATGCCGCCGCCGCACACCAGCACGCGCGCCACGCGCGGCTTGCAAGCGCCAACCGCATCGGCGATGGAGCGCGCCGTCAATTCGCACAGCGTCGCCATGACGTCCGCAGCGCTCAGCTTGTACCCGGCCAACTTTGTCTGCAGCCAGGCTTCGCTGAAATGTTCGCGACCGGTGCTCTTGGGCGGCGGGCGGCGGAAATATTCATCGTCCAGCCAATCCGCCAGCAACGCCGTGTGAACTTTGCCGCTGGCCGCCAGTTTGCCAGCTTCATCGTGGGGAGCGTGCAACTGCGCGCGGCTCCACGAGTCCATCAGCACGTTGCCCGGGCCGGTGTCGAAACCGCTCACCGGGCCGTCGGCCGCAGGCAGCAGCGTGAGGTTGGCGATGCCGCCGATGTTGACCACGGCCCGGGTATCGCTGCGGTCCGCAAATGCCGTGCGGTGGAACGCGGGCACCAGCGGCGCGCCTTCACCGCCGAGCGCCAGGTCGCGGCGGCGAAAGTCCGCGACCGTGGCGATGCCGGTGCGCGCGGCCATGATGTTGGGATCGGCGATTTGCAGCGTAAAGGCCTGTGGGCCGCGGGCCCGATGGCGCACGGTCTGGCCGTGGCTGCCGATGGCGCGGACATCACGCCCGGAAAGTCTTGATTGTTTCAGGACTGCGAGCGCGGCTTGCGCGAACAGTTCACCCAACGCGCAATCCAACCGGCCGAGTTGGTCGATGGGATCGCCACGGTAGCGGCCGGCGGCGAACTCCAACAGTTCAAGACGCAGCGCTTCAGGGTAGGCAAGGAAGTGGCTGGCGATCAACCGCGGAGCAGGCATGAATTCCGCAAGGACGGCGTCCACGCCGTCGCTGCTGGTGCCGGAGATCAGACCGATGAAACAGTCGCGCGCCAAACCAGCTGAATCCCGATTCAATGGGCGATGCTGACCTTGGCGGTGTTGCTGCTGGCCGTGGTGGTGGCGACGCGGGTTTCGCCGGCGTTGCTCAGTTGCGCCAACAGCACGTCAAGATCGCGCGTGAATTCCGGACGGTACGCGACCGCAACCGGCGCAGCGCTCGGCAGTTTCACCGTGCGTGGATTGCGCGGCACGCCGTCCACCATGATCTGGTAGTGCAAATGCGGGCCGGTGGCTTCGCCGCTTTCGCCCACGTAGCCGATGACTTCGTCCTGCTTCACGTGACTGCCGATATGCTCACCCTTGCGGAAGCGCGACATGTGCGCGTACAGCGTGCTGTAGCCGCCGCCGTTGTTGATGATGACGCAGCGGCCGAAACCTTCCTTGCGCCCCACGAACACCACGCGGCCGTCGCCCGCCGCCACGATGGGCGTGCCCATGGGTGCAGCGTAGTCCACGCCGTAGTGCGGGCGGATGATGTGCAACACCGGATTCATGCGGTGCATGCTGAAACCGGAACTGATGCGCGTGTAGGCGACCGGCGCGCGCAACAAGGCCTTGCGCACACTGCGCCCGTCGGGTGTGTAATAGCCGCTGTCGCCGTTGGGCGTGGTGAAGCGCACGATGCGGAAGGTCTTGGCGCCGGTGGTGAATTCCGCCGCCAGGATCGGGCCATCGGTGACCGGCCGCCCTTCGCGGTGAATCTTCTGGTACAAAACGCTGAAGGAATCGCCGCTGCGGATGTCGTGGGCGAAGTCGATGTCCCAGCCGAACAGGTGAATCAGCTGCATGGTCTCCTGGTCGGCAAGCCCGGCGCGTCCGGCGGCATCGAACAGCGAGTTTTCAATCACGCCGTGCGCATAAGCGGCGCTGATTTCCACGGGAATTTCCGCGACCTGTGCCTGATAGCCGCTGACGGCTTGCCGCACTTCCAGGCGGTGGGCATCGTCCAGCCGCAGGCTCAGGGCGAGCACGTGGCCGTTCGCGTCATGCACCACGTTGATGGTTTCGCCGCTATGGATGTACCTGAGCTGCGCCGTGTCGCCGCCCAAGTGCATGATTGCCGCCAGGTCCGCGCGGTTCAAGTGATTGTCTGCAAACAAGCGGCCCAGGGTGTCGCCGCGGCGCACGCTGAGCTTCAAGGTCTGTGCCCCGGACGGCAGTGGCGCCGCTGCGGCGGCAGCCGCAATGGGTGCGGACGCCGGTGTCGGTGCCGGGACAGCGGGCAGGGGTGTGACGGTGGCGGTCTGGGCTGGCGTCGGCGCTGCCGCGTAGCTGTGACCGATGTTGGCCGCAGACACGCTGAAAAACTGAAACGCGCCGCCGCCGACCGCCGCCACGCCGAGCAGCAGCCAGAAACGACGGCGCACGCGCCGCCGGGGCACATTGTGAATGTAGCCCTCGCCGCTTGGCTTATAATCCACCCTGAGCTGGCTGCCACTCGCGCTCATGGTTCCCATCCATAAAGCGAAAACCCGGTAACACTAACGGCTTGGCCCTGTCAGGTCAACCCTTAAAACTGCGTTAAATCATGGGGATATCGGGAAAATCTCGGCCGTTCTTGAGCTTTATTCCGCGATTTCAGGGGCTTGGCCGTGGCGACGCCCGCTGAAGTCCTCGCGGAGCTGCGCCGCGGCGCCGACGAAATCCTGCTGGAAACGGAGCTGGCCGAACGCCTCAAGGCCGGCCGGCCGCTGCGCGTCAAGGCCGGTTTCGACCCTACGGCGCCCGATCTGCACCTCGGGCACACGGTGCTCATCAACAAGCTGCGCCAGTTCCAGGAGTTTGGCCACCAGGCGATTTTCCTGATCGGCGACTTCACCGCCCTGATTGGCGACCCCAGCGGCAAGAACGTCACCCGCAAGCCGCTCAGCCCCGAAGAGATCGCCGCCAATGCCGAGACCTATAAAGAGCAGATCTTCAAGATTCTCGATCCGCACCGCACCCGCATCGAGTTCAATTCGCGCTGGATGAACACGCTCGGCGCCGCGGGACTGGTGAGGCTGGCCGCGCGTCACACCGTGGCGCGCATGCTGGAGCGCGACGATTTCAAGAAGCGTTTCGAGGCCGGCCAGCCGATCGCGATTCACGAGTTCCTGTATCCGCTGGTACAGGGCTACGACTCGGTGGCGCTCGAAGCCGACGTGGAACTCGGCGGTACCGACCAGAAATTCAACTTGCTGGTCGGCCGGCAGTTGCAGGAGCAGTACGGCCAGAAGCCGCAGATCGTGCTGACCATGCCGATCCTCGAAGGCCTCGACGGCGTGCAGAAGATGTCCAAGTCGCTCGGCAACTACATAGGCATCAGCGAGCCGCCCGGCGAGATGTTCGGCAAGCTCATGTCGATTTCCGACCAGCTTATGTGGCGGTATCTTGAATTACTCAGTTTTCGGCCGGTGAAAGAAATCGAGAAGTTCAAGCGTGAGATTACCGACGGCGCCAATCCGCGCGACATCAAGTTCCGGCTGGCGGAGGAAATCGTGGCGCGCTTCCACGGCGCGGGCGCGGCCAAGTCCGTGCATGCGGAGTTCGTGGCACGCTTCCAGCAGGGCGCTCTGCCCGAAGACATGCCCGAGCACGAAATCCGCGTGGACGGCAGCATCGGGATTGCCGCGCTGCTCACGCGCTGCGCGCTTACCGCGAGCAACTCCGAAGCCAATCGCTTGTTGGAACAGGGCGGCGTACGCGTGGATGGCGAGAAAATCTCCGACCGCGGCCTGAAACTCGCTGTCGGCAAGAGCTACGTACTGCAGGTAGGCAAGCGCAAGTTCGCGCGCGTACGCTTGCGAGCCAAGTAATTAAAAGAAGGGCTTTTCGCGCAATGTCGTGCGCGCCAGCCATTTTTCTCCCTTGAGCACCGGCGCACCGGTGTGCAGCGTCATCGCGTCGGGCATGCCCGCTGGTGTCAGGTTGAAATGGCATAACGCCATGCGCGGCCGGCCGGCAATTTTCTTGTTGATTTTCAGATAATGGGTCTCGCCGCCT
>JAGXAL010000033.1 GCA_018971605.1 Natronospirales bacterium
GCCACCACCGGCGCGGGAATCACTTGCTCTCCGGCGGGCGGCGCATCCACGCGTACGAAACTCGGCGTGACGTGCACGCCGTTGTCCGCAATGATGTCGTAGGCATCGGCGAGTTGCAGCGCGGTGACCGCCACGCCGTAACCGTAGGAAATCGTCGCCTGACGCGCCTGCGACCAGCCGCGATATGCCGGCAGGGATCCCGGCACCTCGCCGGGGAAGCCGCTGCCGCTCAGCTGCCCGAATCCAAAGGCATGCAGTGTGTTCCACAGCAGTTCCGGCGGCAGCGTCAAGGCGATCTTGCTCGCGCCCACATTGCTGGATTTCTCCAGAATGGTGGTGAGATTGATGGCGCCGTAATCCTGGCCGTCATCGGAGATCGTGTAGCCGGCGACTTTCATGAAACCCGGCGCGGTGTTGATCACGGTGTTGGGCGTGTAGCGCCCCGAAAGCAGCGCCGCCAGGATGCTGAACGGCTTCATGCTGGAGCCCGGCTCAAACTGGTCGGTGACCGCACGGTTGCGGTAATACGCCGGCACGTAATCGCCGCGGTTGTTGGGATTGAAAGACGGTTGGTTGGCCATGGCCAGCACCTCGCCGGTCTTGGCATCCATGACGATGATCGAGCCCGAGCGCGCGCCTTGTTGCAGCACCGCCTGCTTGAGCGCGCGGTAAGCGAGGTATTGCACGCGCAGATCCAGGCTGGCCACCAGGTCCTTGCCGGGCCGCGGCGCGCGCAGGCTCTCCACGTCCTGCACCCAATGGCCGTAGCGGTCCACGATCACGCGCTCGGCGCCGGGGATGCCCTGCAGCCAGTTGTTGTAGGCGAGCTCCAGTCCCTCCTGGCCGCTGTCATCCACGTTGGTGAATCCCAGCACCTGGGCGGTGACCTCGCCCGCCGGGTAATAGCGGCGATATTCGCGCTGGCTGTACACGCCGGGAACGTCCAGCGCCAGCACCCGCTGTGCCGCGTACGGATCCAGCCCGCGCTGCAGATACACGAATTCCTTGTCGCGGTTCTGGCGCAACAGCAGCTGGATGCCGGCGCCCGGCACGCTGAGCGCGTGTGCCAGCTGCGGAATGCGCGCCGTCGCCGCGGCGAGCTCCTGCGGATTCATCCAGATGGAATCCACCGGCGTGGACACCGCCAGCGGCTGGCCGTTGCGGTCCAGGATCATGCCGCGATGCGCGGGAATCTGCACCACGCGCAAATGCCGTTCCTTGCCCTGGTCCTGCAGGAATTGATCGTCGAACATCTGCAGGTACACGGCGCGTCCCAGCAGGGCCGCGGCCGTCAGCATGAAAACCGCGAGCACCAGTGCGCTGCGCCAATTCCAGGAGCCTCCGGGTTCCGCGTTGCGCTTCACGGGTTCACCACCACGATCCTGGGATGGGCCGGCAACTGCATGCCCAGCTCTTGGGTCGCCATCTGCTCGACGCGCGCGTGCGTGGACCAGGTGCTTTGCTCGAGCAGCAGCTGGCCCCACTCCACATTCAACTGATCACGCTGCTGGCGCAACTGCTGCAACTGTGCAAACAACATGCGGTTTTCGTGGCGCGCGTCGATCACCCCCAGGGCACTCAGCAGCACCGCCGCTATCAGCAACGCCAGGATGGCGCGCGTCAGCCTCATGCCAGGCGCTCCGCAGTTCGCAGTACCGCGCTGCGCGAGCGCGGGTTGCGCTCGAGTTCTGCCGGTTGCGAGCGCAGGAGTTTGCCGACGGCGCGCAAGCCGGGCCGTGTGGCCGGCGACAGCCACGGGGCTTTCGGATCCGGCGGCGTGGCACGCCCGTGGCTGCGGATAAAGCGCTTGACCAGACGGTCCTCAAGCGAATGAAAACTGATGACCACCAGCCGCCCGCCCGGCGCCAGCACCCGCAGACACTGGTCGAGACAGGCCGCGAGTTCGTCCAATTCACGATTGATGTAAATCCGCAGCGCCTGAAAGGTGCGCGTGGCGGGATGTTTGCTGCGCTCGCGCGTCGGCACAGCCGCGCTCACGATCGCGGCCAGCTGTTGCGTCGTGCTGATCGGAGTGGCGGCGCGCGCCATGACAATCGCGCGGGCGATGCGCCTGGCAAAACGTTCTTCCCCATAACGGCGAATCACCTCGGCAATCTCCGTTTGCGTGGCGCGCGCCAGCCACGCCGCCGCGCTTTCGCCAGTGTCGGGATCCATACGCATGTCGAGCGGCCCGTCCCATAGGAAACTGAAGCCGCGGCGCGCATCGTCCAATTGCGCCGAGGAAACGCCCAGATCCAGCAGCACGCCGTTTACTTGTCCGCTCACGCCATGTTGCTGCACGATGCCCTCAAGCATGGAAAACACACCTCGATGCACCGCAAACCGCCGCTCGTCCTGCCATTCCGTTTGCGCGGCCGCCACCGCTTCCGGATCGCGGTCAATCGCAATCAGCCGCCCCTCGGCACCCAAGTGCCTCAGGATTTCGCGGCTGTGGCCGCCGCGTCCGTAAGTCGCATCCACATACACGCCGTCCGCACGCAACGCCAACTGCGTCACGGCTTCCTCGAGCAACACCGGCTGATGCGCGGGCACCGACACGGTGTGGCTCACAGCGCCAACCTGGCCAGCTCCTCAGGCAGGCTGGTGCCTGCTGCGTGATCCGCCGCGAGACTCTGGTCGCGGCGCGCGTCCCAGGCGGACTTGTCCCACAATTCGAATTTGTTCATGAGGCCGAGCAGCACCGCGTCGCGCTCCAGCTTGGCGAACTCGCGCAGTTCCGCGGGCAACAACACCCGCCCGTGGCTGTCCATGGAAATTTCGGTGGCGTGCCCGACCAGCAGGCGTTGCAACTCGCGCACTTGCGGTTGCAGGCTGGGCAAGTGCACCAGTTTGGCTTCGATCTCTTCCCAGGTCGGCAGCGGATAAATCAGCAGGTAGTAGCCGCGGTCGATGGTGACCACGAGCTTGCCGTCACAGGCTGCGGCCAGCTGTTCGCGATAGCGCGCCGGCACCGCAAGCCGGCCCTTGGCGTCCAAGGTCAGGTTGTTTACTCCGCGAAACACATGCCCACTCCACTGTCCGCGTAGCCCATTTCATCCCACTTCCACCCACTGGAAGACACTATAGGAAGCGATTCCATGGCAGTCAAGGGTGAAACGTAAAAAAAGTGCTTGCTGGACAGGGACTTAGGCGGATATCACACAGGATCTTTGCAAAAATAAGTGCCTAGTAATCAGAGGCTTGGATGAGCATCTTCGAGCCATCATCAGGTGTCGAACGGTTCGCTGGTGGAAGCGACTTTGGCAAGGACCCTCGTTTAGGCCGGTGATTACCGGAATCGCTGTCAGGGAAAGGGAATGTCGCCCTACCGTGCGTGAATCAGCGAAGCTGGCTGTCCTTGCTGCCGCGGCGATTATAGAGACTGTGGGTTTTGACCTTCTTGTCGGCCTCGCTCTGGCAGGCAAGGCACAACCGCACGCCCGGCAGAGCTTTACGCCGAGCCTCCGGAATGCGTGCGCCGCACTCCTCGCAATGTGTCAGCCCCTTGCCCGAGTGCAGCCGGCCACGCACGCTTTTCAGCGCGTCCTCGATGCTCGCGTCGATCTGCTCCTGCACGGCGCCATCTTTTGCCCAGCCACTGGCCATGTGCTTGCTCTAGGTGAACGTCTTCAACCCGATCCTGTCAACAATGGTAGTCCCGCACTACCCGGAAATGAAACCGGTACGTAACCGAAAATGGTGCTTGCCACAATCCGGCGAGGTTTCAGGATTCACGCCAGCCGTTGTTGCGTGCGCGCCGCACATGCGCTCTGGCCTCTATACCACGCGGCTTTTATGCTACTGTACGGCAGCATATGGGCTTGGGCATTCCCGGCCCGTTTCACCGGCTTGCAACACGTGCGTGTCCACAACCCGTCGAAGCCGCCGCCGCTCGAACCCGCTTTCGACCACGCACGACAATAGGAATGTGTCGCCATGGGTCAATTTCTTGAACGCCTCCGTTATTTCCGCCGTCCCCGCGAGCCGTTTTCGCAAGGTTGGGGCGAGATGCGCGTGGAAGCACGCCAGTGGGAGGACGGCTACCGCAACCGCTGGTCGCACGACAAGGTAGTGCGCTCGACGCATGGCGTGAACTGCACCGGCGGTTGCAGTTGGCGGATCCACGTCAAGCAGGGCGTGGTCACCTGGGAAATGCAGCAGACCGACTACCCGCGCACCCGCCCCGGCATGCCGAACCACGAACCCCGCGGCTGCTCGCGCGGCGCTTCTTACTCGTGGTACCTGTACAGCGCGGCGCGCCTCAAATACCCGATGATCCGCGGCCGGCTGCTGCAACACTGGCGCGAACTGCGCAAGACTCTGCAGCCGGCTGCAGCCTGGGCCATGTTGATGGACAACCCGCAGGCGAAAGACTACAAAGCCGCGCGCGGCCTCGGCGGTTTCGTGCGTGCCAAATGGGACGAGGCGCTGGAAATCATCGCCGCCGCCAACGTGTACACCATCAAACAGCACGGACCCGATCGGGTGGTGGGCTTCTCGCCGATCCCGGCGATGTCGATGGTGTCGTTCGCCTCGGGCTCGCGCTACCTCAGCCTGATCGGCGGCACGCTGCTCTCGTTCTACGACTGGTACTGCGATCTGCCGCCATCGAGCCCGCAGACCTGGGGCGAGCAGACCGACGTTCCGGAATCCGCCGACTGGTACAACTCCGGCTACCTCATCGCCTGGGGCTCGAATGTTCCGCAGACGCGCACTCCGGACGCGCATTTTTTCGTGGAAGCGCGCTACAACGGCACGCAGGTGGTGGCGGTGACGCCCGACTATTCCGAGGTCGCCAAACTTTCCGACCTGTGGCTGCACCCGAAGCAAGGCACCGACGCTGCGCTGGCCATGGCGATGGGCCACGTGATCCTGAAGGAATTCTTCATCGACCGGCAGGTTGATTATTTCCAGGACTATTGCCGTCGCTACACCGACTTGCCGCTGCTGGTCACGCTGCGCCGCGATGGCGCACGCTGGATTCCCGATCGTTACCTGCGCGCCAGCGATTTTGCCGACGCGCTCGGCAGTCCGGAGCACGCCGACTGGAAAACCGTGGGCATCGATGCGAACGGTCAGCCCGTGGTGCCGACCGGTTCGATCGGCTTTCGCTGGCCGGACAAGGACAGCCCCGACCACGGCAAGTGGAACCTCGAACAGAAAACCGGCGAGGGCCGGGACATCACGCTGCAATTGACCCAGATCGAGCGCCGCGATGAGGTCGCCGACGTCGCCTTCCCCTACTTCGGCGGCGTGTTGAACGAACACTTCCCGCACAACCAGCAAGGCGCGCAGGGCGTGCTGACACGGCGCGTGCCGGTGCGCAAACTCGCGACCAAGAACGGCGACATCATGGTGGCCACCGCGTTCGACCTGTTGTGCGCGCATTACGGCCTCGATCGCGGACTCGGCGGCGAGTGCGCGAAATCCTACGCGGACAACGTCGCCTACACCCCGGCGTGGCAGGAGTCGATCACCGGCATGCCGGCGGCGCAGGTGATCGAGGTGGCGCGCGGCTTCGCCCACAACGCCGAAAAAACCCGGGGCCGCTCGATGGTAATCATCGGTGCGGGCATGAACCACTGGTACCACCAGGACATGAACTACCGCAGCATCATCAATTTCCTGATGCTGTGCGGCACCATTGGCGTATCCGGCGGCGGCTGGGCGCATTACGTCGGGCAGGAAAAACTGCGTCCGCAGACCGGCTGGACCGCGCTGGCCTTCGCGCTGGACTGGGTGCGCCCGCCGCGGCACATGTGCGGCACCTCGTTCTTCTACGCACATTCCGACCAGTGGCGTTACGAGACGCTGAAGGCCGCCGAACAACTCACACCGCTGGCTGATCCCAAGCGCTACGGCAGGACCCTGATCGATTGCAACGTGCGTGCCGAGCGCATGGGCTGGATGCCGTCCGCGCCGCAGCTGGACCGCAATCCACTGGACGTGGCGCGTGCCGCCGCCGCGGCGGGCAAGAACGTGAAGGACTACGTGGCCGAAGGACTGAAAACCGGCAGTATCCGGATGGCCTGCGAGGACCCCGACAACCCGGTCAACTTCCCGCGCAACCTCTTCATCTGGCGCTCCAACCTGTTTGGCTCCTCGGGCAAGGGCCATGAGTATTTCCTGAAGCACTTCCTCGGCACCCGCTGCGGCCTGCAGGGCAAGGATCTCGGCGAGGACGGTGGCGTCAAACCCGAGGAAGTGGCGTGGCACGACCAGGGGCCCGAAGGCAAGCTCGACCTGGTGGTGACGCTGGACTTCCGCATGTCGACTTCCTGCCTGTATTCCGACGTGGTGCTGCCTACCGCATCCTGGTACGAGAAGAACGACCTCAACACCACCGACATGCACCCGTTCATCCATCCATTGTCGGCAGCAGTGGATCCGGTGTTCGAGTCGAAGAGCGACTGGGAAATTTTCAAGGCGGTGGCGAAGAAGTTTTCGGAGCTTTCCGAAGGCGTGCTGGGCGTCGAGCAGGATGTGGTGCTGACTCCGATCCTGCACGACACCCGTAATGAAATCGCGCAGCCCTTCGAAGTGCGCGACTGGAAGAAAGGCGAGTGCCAGTTGATCCCCGGCGTCACTGCACCCAACATCACGCTGGTCGAACGCGACTACCCGGCCACCTACGCGCGCTACACCGCATTGGGTCCCTTGATGGACAAGCTCGGCAACGGCGGCAAGGGCATTTCCTGGAACACGGAGGAGGAAGTGCACGGCCTGGCCAAGCTGAATTACATGGTGGCCAACGGCCCGGCCACCGGCCGCCCGCGCATCGTGAGCGACATTGATGCCGCTGAAACCATCATGCACCTCGCGCCGGAAACCAATGGCGAGGTGGCGGTGAAGGCCTGGGCGGCGCTGTCCAAAATCACCGGCCGCGACCACACGCATCTGGCGCGTGCACGCCAGGACGAGAAGATCCGCTTCCGCGACATCCTGGCGCAGCCGCGCAAGATCATCTCCTCGCCCACCTGGTCGGGCATCGAGAGCGAGCACGTCAGCTACAACGCCGGCTGGACCAACGTCAACGAACTGATCCCGTGGCGCACGCTCACCGGCCGCCAGCAGTTCTACCAGGATCACGCCTGGATGCGCGATTTCGGCGAAGGCTTCGCGCTGTATCGCCCGCCCGTCGACATGCGCGCGACCGCCCAGTTGCTGGGCAAGAAGGACAACGGACATCCCGAGATCGTGCTGAACTTCATCACCCCGCACCAGAAGTGGGGTATCCACAGCACCTATACCGACAACCTGATCATGCTGACGCTCTCGCGCGGCGGGCCGATCGTGTGGATATCGGAAGTGGATGCCAAACAGGCCGGCATCGTCGACAACGACTGGATCGAGGTGTTCAACACCAACGGCGCCCTGACGGCGCGCGCGGTGGTGAGTCAGCGCGTGAAGCAAGGCATGTGCCTGATGTACCACGCGCAGGAAAAAATCGTGAACGTGCCGGGCTCGGAAATTACCGGCTTGCGCGGCGGCATCCACAACTCAGTCACGCGCACCGTGGTCAAACCCACGCACATGGTCGGTGGTTACGCGCAGCTGTCTTACGGGCTCAACTACTACGGCACCACCGGCGCCAACCGCGATTCCTTCGTGATCGTGCGCAAGATGGCGAAGGTCGACTGGATGGACCGGGCGCAGCGCAAAGCCCGCGAACAGGAAATCCACGCCAGGCTGGCCGGAGCCCGTCCATGAAAATCCGCGCGCAGATCGCCATGGTATTGAACCTCGACAAGTGCATCGGCTGCCACACTTGCTCGGTCACCTGCAAGAACGTGTGGACCTCGCGCAAAGGCATGGAATACGCCTGGTTCAACAACGTCGAGACCAAACCCGGCATCGGCTATCCCAAGGATTGGGAAAACCAGGAACGCTGGAACGGCGGCTGGATTCGCAAAGCCAACGGCAAGCTGGTGCCCAAGCAGGGTGGACGCTGGGGCGTGCTGGCACGCCTGTTCGCCAACCCCAACCTCCCCGAGATCGATGACTACTACGAGCCCTTCACTTTCGACTACGAGAACCTGCAGACCGCGCCCGAGCTGCCGACCGCGCCGGTGGCGCGCCCGATGTCGCTGATCTCGGGGCGCACCATGGACAAGGTCGAATGGGGCCCGAACTGGGAGGAAATCCTGGGCGGGGAATTCGACAAGCGCAGCCAGGACTACAACTTCGAAGCCATACAGAAGGACATCTACGGACAATTCGAAAACACCTTCATGATGTACCTGCCGCGGCTGTGCGAGCACTGCCTGAACCCCACCTGCGTGGCCTCCTGCCCGTCCGGCTCGATCTACAAGCGCGAGGAAGACGGCATCGTGCTGATCGACCAGGACAAGTGCCGCGGCTGGCGCATGTGCGTGTCCGGCTGCCCCTACAAGAAGATCTACTACAACTGGGTGAGCGGCAAGGCCGAGAAATGCACCTTCTGCTACCCGCGCATCGAGGTCGGCCTGCCGACGGTGTGCTCGGAAACCTGCGTGGGGCGCATCCGTTATCTCGGCGTGCTGCTGTACGACGCCGACCGCATCGCCGAGGCCGCCGCCACCGAAAACCCGCAGGACCTGTACGCGGCGCAATTGGAGGTGTTTCTCAATCCCTTCGATGAGGAAATCCAGCGCCAGGCATTGGCGGACGGCGTGCCCGCGGCGTGGATCGAAGCCGCACAGCAATCGCCCGCCTACAAGATGGCGGTGCAATGGAAAATCGCCTTCCCGCTGCATCCCGAGTACCGCACGCTGCCGATGGTGTGGTACGTGCCGCCGCTCTCGCCGATCAGCGCGCATGCCAATGCCGGCTCCATCGACAGCGCGGCCAACGGTCTGCCGGACGTCGGCGCGCTGCGCATCCCGGTGCGCTACCTCGCCAACCTACTGACCGCCGGCAATGAACCGCCAATCGTGAGCGCGCTGGAGCGCATGCTGGCGATGCGCGCCTGGTTCCGCGCCAGACAGCTCGGCGAAACCCAGGACCCCGCGCTGCTTTCCAGCGTGGGCCTCGACGCCGCCACGGCCGAAGACATGCACCGTTATCTCGCGATCGCCAACTACGAGGATCGCTTCGTGATCCCCAGCGCCCACCGCGAAGCTGCCGAGAACGCCTACCAGTTGCGCGGTGGCTGCGGCTTCACCTTCGGCAACGGCTGCGACGGCATCGATGCCAAGGCCGGACTGTTCGGCGGCAAGATGGGACGCCGCAAGATGATTCCCATCCGCATGCTTGACGACGACACCTGAGCACCGCCGCCGTGAACCCCTCCCCTGTCCTGCTGCTGCGTGCGCTGTCCGCCCTGCTGACCTATCCCGACGGCGAGTTGCGTGCGGCACTCCCCGAAATCAGCGCGGCGATCCGCGACGCGCAGGCGCTCGACAATCGGCAAAAACACGAGCTCCTGGCGCTGGCCGACGAGATCGCCGGCAGCGACCCGCTGGCCGCCGAAGGCCGCTACGTCGATTTGTTCGACCGGGGCCGCGCCACCTGCCTGAACCTGTTCGAACACGTGCACGGCGACGGCCGCGAACGGGGTCCGGCGATGCTGGAACTGCGCCAGCGTTACCTCGATGCCGGCCTGGAGCCGACCTCCGGCGAACTTCCCGATCATCTGCCGCTGTTGCTGGAATACCTGAGCTGTTGCCAACCTGCCGAAATCCGCGCCACCTTAGGCGAGATCGCCCACATCCTGCGCAAGCTCGGCAATGCACTGTTGCAGCGCGGCAGCCGCTATGCCGCGGTCATGGCCGCGCTGCTGACGCTCGGCGGCGAGCCAGGCCTGGACGCGCACGCACCGGCGCCGCCGCCCGAAGATCTGGACCGCGCGTGGGAGGAACAACCTGCCTTTGCACCGCCCGAACCCGAGACCACGCCCGCGCCCGAAGGCCTCGCCCGATGAGCCATCCGGAGATGCCACGATGACCCTGCCCAATGCCTTGAACGATTTCCTGTTCGGCATCTACCCCTACATCTGTCTCGCGGTCCTGCTCTTGGGCAGCCTCATCCGCTTCGATCGCGAGCCGTATTCGTGGAAGAGCGATTCCTCGCAGGTGCTGCGCAACCGCGAACTACGCCTCGGCTCCAACCTGTTTCACTATGGCGTGATCATCGTGGTGCTCGGCCACTTCGCCGGCTTCCTGATGCCGGAACCGCTGGTGCTGTGGCTGATGAGTCCGGCGCAGCACCAGTTGCTGGCGATGGTGGTCGGCGGCATCGCCGGCGTCATTGCCATCATCGGGCTCTCCATCCTGATGCATCGCCGGCTCGGCGATCCGCGCATCCGCCGCAACAGCCGCAAATGGGATATCAGCATCGTCGTGATGTTGTGGCTGCAGTTGGCGCTCGGCATCCTCACCGTGGCGTATTCGGCACAGGACATGTCGGGCGCGCACTTCGAGATCCTGGTGCGCTACGTTCAGGGCGTGGTGCTGTTCCACGGCCACAATGCGGCATTGCTGCAAGGCACGCCGTGGGTGTACCAGGTGCACATCCTGCTGGGCTTCACCATCTTCCTGGTATCGCCATTCACGCGCATGGTGCACATCTGGAGCGGCGTGGCCGCACTCGCCTATCTGTTCCGCCCGTATCAACTGGTGCGCAAGCGCAGCCGTTCGGTGAACCCGTGAGCGTAAGCATCAACGGCACTGCGGTGGACACTGCGGTTTGGCCCACAGCGGAGCTGGCCGCGGTGCACGAGCTGCTGCGCCAACGTGCGCAGGCACTCGGTTTCGTCGCCCACGGCGCGAACGCCGCCGATACCGAGCGCGCCATCGAACGCACCCTGGCCGAGGAAGTGGCGGTGCCCGAGCCCACCGAGGAAGAATGCCGCCGCTGGTACCAGGCCAACCCGCAGCGTTTCCGCTCGGGCGATCTGGTGTACGCACGCCACATCCTGTTCCAGATCACCCCGGGCTCGCCGGTGCCGGCGGTACGCGCGGTGGCCGAAGCCATGCTGCAGGAGTTGCGTGCCAAACCGGATTTGTTCGAGGCGCGCGCGCGCACCAATTCCAACTGCCCCTCGGCCGAGAACGGCGGCCAGCTCGGACAATTGCAACGCGGCGACACCGTGCCGGAGTTCGAGAAGGCCCTGTTCGAGGACGCAGCTATTGGTGTCCTGCCGAAGCTCGTCACTACCCGTCACGGCTTTCACATCATCGCCGTGGACCAGCGCATCGCGGGCCGACAACTGCCCTACGAACTGGTGCGCGAGCAGGTTGCCGCGGAACTACGCTGCCGCAGCGAAGCGCGGGCGCTTTCGCAATACGTGCGCCTGCTCGCCGGCAGCGCCGCCATCGAAGGCGTGGAACTCGAAGCCACGGCCTCGCCGCTGGTGCAGTGAAGGCAGCCGGAACCCGCCAAGGCATCTCCCCACTTCAACAAGCAGGCAGGCATGGCAACACTACATACCATGGGCCAGCAGCAAGACCGCCGCAGCTGGGCCGAGCCTTACAAGATCAAGGTGGTCGAGCCGCTGCGCACCACCACGCGCGCCGAGCGCGAACACGCAATCGCCGAGGCCGGCTACAACACCTTCCTGCTGCGCTCGGCTGACGTCTACATCGACCTGCTCACGGACTCCGGCACCTCCGCGATGAGCGACCGGCAGTGGGCCGGCATGATGCTGGGCGACGAGGCCTACGCCGGCAGCGCCAACTTCTACCATCTGGAAGCTGCAGTCCGGGAACACTACGGCTATAAGTTCATGGTGCCGACGCATCAGGGGCGCGGCGCCGAGAACCTGCTGAGCCAGGCCGCGATCAAGCCGGGCAACCACGTGCCGGGCAACATGTACTTCACCACCACGCGCTTCCATCAGGAGCGCGCCGGCGCCACTTTTCACGACGTCATCATCGATGCGGCCCACGACACCCGCTCGCTGCATCCCTTCAAGGGCAACATCGATCTCGACAAGCTGCAGGCCCTGATCGACCAGGTCGGCGCCCAACAGATTCCCTATGTGTCCATGGCGGCCACGGTGAACATGGCCGGCGGTCAGCCGATCTCCATGGGCAATGCGCGCGCAGTGCGCGAGCTCTGCAACCGGCACGGCATCAAGATCTATCTGGATGCCACCCGCGCCGTCGAGAACATGCTGTTCATCAAGGAGCGCGAAGCCGGCTACAAGGACAAGACGCTGGCGGAAATCCTGCTGGAATTCTGCGCGTACACCGATGGCGCAACCATGTCGGGCAAGAAGGATCACCTGGTCAACATCGGCGGCTGGCTGGCCACCAACGATCCGGATCTATTCGAGGAGATACGCAACCTGGTGGTGGTGTACGAAGGCCTGCACACCTACGGCGGCATGGCCGGGCGCGATATGGAAGCCATGGCCATCGGTATCGGGGAGTCGCTGAACCTCGACTACATGAAATCGCGCGTCGGCCAGGTACGCTACCTCGGCGAACTGCTCGACCAGTGGAATATCCCGTTCGTCAAACCGGTCGGCGGTCACGCGATTTTTCTCGACGCGCGCGCCTTCTATCCGCATCTCGATCAGGACGCCTTCCCCTCGCAGACGCTGGCCGCGGAACTGTATCTGGACTCGGGCATCCGCTCGATGGAGCGCGGCATCGTCTCGGCCGGGCGCGATCCCGCGAGCGGCGACCATCGGCGCCCAAAGCTGGAACTCACGCGCCTCACGATCCCGCGCCGCGTGTACACGCAGGCGCACATGGACGTGGTGGCGGAGTCGGTCAAGGCCTGCTACGACCGCCGCGACAGCGTCACCGGCCTCAACATGGTGTATGAGCCAAAGTATCTGCGCTTCTTCCAGGCCCGCTTCGAGCGTCGCTGATACCGCGGCGGCGAGCGAGCGCCGGGCGGGCTTGAACGCAGCCTGCGCAGTGCGCACCCGCCTCCCCGTGTGCGCGACGGACGCGTTCCCGTGAACGCGTTCCTGCGCCAGGTGCGCGTCTCGGTCGAGGCGATGTCGCCCGGCTACTTCAGCATGGTGATGGCCATCGGCATTCTGTCGCTGGCCGCCCACCTGCTGCAGCTGCCGCTGCTGGCGCTTGCGCTGTTCGTGCTCAACTGGGTGCTGTTCGTGCTGATCTGCGCGCTCGCCCTCGCGCGTGTTTGCTGGCATCCGCGCCAGGTGATCGGCGATCTGCTCGATCACCTGCGCGCACCCGGCTTTTTCACCTTCGTGGCGGCCTGTTCGATCCTGGCGGCCCAGTGCCTACTGATCGGGGACAGCCTGCGCATTGCAGTGGTGCTGGGCATCATCGGCCTGCTCGCCTGGATCGGGCTGACCTACACGATCTTCACGGTGCTCACCGTCAAGCGAAACAAGCCGCCGCTGGATCGCGGCATCAACGGCGGCTGGCTCCTGGCCGTGGTGGCCACGCAATCGATGGCCGTGCTAGCCGCGCTGATTGCGCCGCAGGTGGCGCAGCCGCTGCGCATGGAACTCAACTTTTTTTCGCTGTCGATGTGGCTGTGGGGCGGGATGCTGTACATCTGGATGATGTCGCTCATCTTCTACCGCTACACCTTCTTTGCATTCTCGCCCGCCGACCTCTCCCCGCCCTACTGGATCAACATGGGTGCGATGGCGATCTCCACGCTGGCCGGTGCGCTGCTCATCCTCAACACTCCGCACGCACCCTTCCTGAACTCCATGCTGCCGTTCCTCAAGGGCTTTACGGTGTTCTACTGGGCGACCGGCACCTGGTGGATCCCCATGCTCGTGGTGCTGGCGATCTGGCGCCACGGCATACAGCGCTTCCCCTTCAGCTACGATCCGATGTACTGGGGCGCGGTGTTTCCACTCGGCATGTACGCGGTCAGCACGCTGCGCATGATGCAGGCGCTGGACCTGGCCTTTCTCGGCAAGCTGCCGCACGCGGTGTTCGGCGCTGGTCTGGTCGCGGGCACCGTCCTGTTCGTCGGCCAGTTGCGCGCCCTGCGCCGCCACTGGATCGCTTCCGCCGCCCGCTAAGGAAGCCCTGCAGAAGGCAGGGCTTCCGCGGTGCGGGGACGCACCGCCCGCGAATCAAGCGCGCAAGTGCTTGATTCGACGGAGGCGAGTCCGGACAGGCGCTGGACTCGCCGAGTCTGCAAGAGCCCAGAACGGGCTTTTGCAGAGGCTCTCTAACCAGTGCCCAAGTCCGGCATTGGCCCCGCTTCAGGCACGCAGCTTGCGCACCGCCGATGCCGCTTCGCGTGCCGCTTTGTCGGCCGCTTCGGCGGCGTTTTTGGCACGCTCCACGGCATCCAGCGCTGCCATGATCTCCGGCAAATCGGTCTCGGCCTCGAGTTCCGGATGCCGCAGACGGTTCATGCGCAGGATCGCGAAGTGCATCCACAACAGGCTGGCGAGTGCGGCCACGAACAGCAGCATGTAGCAGCTGCTCCAGACGCCCACCAGGTCGTTCATGACGCCGAAGGCGATCGGCAGAAAAAAGCCGCCGAGGCCGCCGATCATGCCGACCACGCCGCCGACTGCGCCGACGTGCTGCGGATAGTAGCTGGGGATGTGCTTGAACACCGCCGCCATGCCGAAGGCCATCATCACGCCGACCACAAACAGTACGCTCGCGCGTTCAAAAATGCTCGGTGCGATGGTGAACGGGATCGGCCCGCGGATGCCGTCGATTACGTAATGCGTGCTGGGATAGGACAGCAGGAACAGGCCGACCACACACACCGAAAAGGAGATATACATCATGCGCCGCGCGCCGTAGCGGTCGGCGAGCACGCCGCCGAGCGCGCGGAACAGCGTGGCCGGCAGCGCAAAGCTCGCGGCCAGGATGCCGGCGGTACGCAGGTCCACGTGGTACACGCCCATGTAGTAGCGCGGCAGCCACGAGGCCAGCGCGACAAAACCACCGAACACCAGAAAGTAGTACAGCGAAAATCGCCACACCTGCAGGTTGCGCAGCGGCGCCAGGCGTTCGCCGAGCGAGGCCGTACGTTTCGCGCTCGCGCGGTTGCGCTTCTGCGGATCGGTTTGCGCAAGCACGAAGAACAGCACGGCAGTCGCGAGCGCCAGCGCGGCATAGACGTCGGCGACATGCCGCCAGTCCATCACCGCCAGCAGTTGCGGCGCGGCGAAGCCGGTGAGCGCGGCGCCGACATTGCCCATGCCGAACAGGCCGAGCGCCGTACCCTGACGTTCGCGCGGATACCAGGCCGAAACATAGACGATGCCGACGGCAAAGGAACCGCCGGCAAGGCCGAGGCCGAGGCCCAACACGAGCAGCAGCACATAGGAGTGCGCAAACGACAGCGCAAAGGTGAAGCCGGCCACCACCACCATCAGCAGGGCAAACACCCGATTGGCGCCCAGCATCTCGGACCAGATGCCAAGCAACGGCCGGCTGAGTGAGCCGGTGAGGATGGGCGTGGCCACGAGCAGGCCGAATTCGGTATCCGAGAGGCCGAGTTCCTTCTTGAGTTCCACGCCGATAATCGAAAAGATCACCCATACGGCGAAACAGATGGCGAACGCAAAGGTGCTCAGCCACAGGGCGCGTGCGCGTTGCGCGGGCGTGACGTCAGCAGCGTGGGTCATGGCAGCACGATAGCAAGTCGTCCGGCCGGGTTAGCTGATCTAAATCAAGATTCAGACGGGAATGCCCGACGTTGAACCGCTCAATCGCAGGGCCAGCAGCGGATCGCCGCGGGCGGCAGGCTGAGCCTTGGCGAGGCCGGCATGCTCCGCTCCGGTGGCAACGCGACCCAGAGCCGCTCCCGTCCGCAGCGCAGGCCGTATTGCCGGCCCTGCGCGTTCACCTGGCACACTTCGACCGTGGCTGCGATTGCAGTGGCAGGGGCCGCAGGGGCGTCATGCACCAGCACCGCCAGCGGCGCGATGCTCCAGTCCACCTCGATGCCGTCGGCCAGCTTCGTGCGCACCGGCAGCGCCACGCCGGCATCGGGCCACAGCAGCTGTTGCGCGTCACCGGGTGCGCCGCCGAGCCGGCCGCGATGCACGTTGCGATGCCCGAGGAGGCGAGCCACCGCGCCGTTGACCGGCCGCGCATTCACCTCTTCGGGCGTGCCGGCCTGCACGATGCGATGGCCGTGCATGAGCACCAGGCGATCCGCCACGGCAGCCAGCACCGGATCGTGGCTGACGGCGAGCGCCGGGATGCCGGCCGCATGCACTTCCGCGATCAGTTCGGCGATGACGTCATCGCGGGTTGCCGGATCCAGCGCCGCGGTGGGCTCGTCCAGCAGCAGCAACTGCGGACGCCGCGCCAGCGCACGCGCCAGCGCCACGCGTTGCTGCTCACCGCCCGAGAGCGTTCCCGGCCAGCGCTCGGCGAGCGCCGCCAAACCCACACGCTCCAGCCACTGCAAGGCCTGTGCGCGTCGCTGCGTGCCGCGCAGCGCGAAGGCCACGTTCTGCCAGGCGCGCAGATGCGGGAACAGCGCCTGGCCCTGCGGCAGATAACCGACCGCGCGCCGCGTTGCGGCCAGCCCGCCGAAGGGTTCGCCCTCGGCCGGCACCAGCCCGGCGATGGCGCGCAACAGCAGCGACTTGCCCTCGCCGCTGGCGCCGAGGAGTACCGTAAAGCCTGTCACGTCGAAACTCGCGTGCAATGCAATCGGACGTTCGATACGGTAATCGACGCGCATCACAGCAACTGCCGGCGGCGCGCGGCCAAACCCAGGATCAGAGGCAGCGGCAAGGCGGTGAGGAAAAACACCCACAACAACGGGTACACCGCGTGCAGCCCGAGGTTTTGCAGGTTCACCCAGAGTTTCACCGGAATGCCGCGCGGGTAGTAGGCGACGATCAACACCGTGCCGAACTCGCCCATGGCGCGCACCCAGGCGAGCGCCACCGCCGCCGCCAATCCCAGGCGCGCCAGCGGCAGACTCACATGCACGAAGCTGTACCACGGCGATTGTCCCAGGGTCAGCGCGATCTGCTCGAGCTCGCGCGGCACACCCTCGAAGGCGGCGCGCGCCGCAATCACGTAGTACGGCAGTGCGGCATAGAACTGCGCAAGCACAAAAGCCGGCGCTGAATTGGTGAGCAGCAAGCCGGCGCGTTGCAGCAACTGCCCGGCTGGACCATAGGGTCCATAGATCGTCGCCAGCAGCAGGCCCAACGCCAGCGGCGGGGTGAGCAAGGCGAGCAGCAGCAGCGCATCAATCAGCCATTGTCCGCGCAGCCGATGACGGGCCAGCCACCAGGCGAGCGGCGTGCCGAGCGCAATGATCGGCAGCAGCGCGAGCAGGCTGTAAACCAGTGACACCGCGACCGCCGCACCGTCGCCGCGTGCGAAACCGAAGTGCTGCCAATCGGTGGCGAGCAGCAAGCCGACGAAGGGCAGCGCCAGCAACACGAGCGCCAGCACAGAGGCCAAAAACGGCAGGGGCAGACGCAGCCTCGTCGCACTCATATATGGGTGTTTGCCACGCTGACGCTGTCCGCCCGGTGCGTCACGGCCTGGCCGCGGGCGGCGGATCGTAACCCTGCGCCCGCAGCAGCGCCTGGCCTTCGGTGCCCTGCAGGAAGGCCACAAATGCCTGTG
>JAGXAL010000141.1 GCA_018971605.1 Natronospirales bacterium
CAAAAGATCAATTTTTGGAGGTACCTTAATTGAATTTGCCGGTGGCGCCGGTGACGCTGTACTTGCCCGCGCCGAGCAGCGCGATCGCCAGACCGCCGAGGCCAAATAGCGCTTCGAGCTCGATGACCCAGTTGCCGCTGTCTCCCAGGTGCCAGATGTTGCCGCCGCGCGTCAGCAGCACCGCTGCAACGAGATCAATGAAAATCAGCAGGCCGCCGATGCGGGTAAAGAAACCGAAAATCACCAGCAGCGGCCCCAGCACTTCGCCGAGATACACGCTATAGGCGGTGAACGCCGGCCAATGATTGGCGCTGACAAATTCGATGATCTCGTGCGGACCGGCGAAAATCTTGTGGACCCCGTGCAGGATCAGCAAGACGCCGACCGTCAGGCGCAATAACAACTTGCCCAAATCTTCGGTTTTCCAATTCATGGCCTTCTCCTCTTGGCGAATCAGTCCGGTTTGAAATCAATCCACATTGCGGTAATTGAAATCATACATGAATGAATATGATTCCCCGCCTTGTGCGGGCTCAACCGTCATCAGCTCTTTTCTTGCAAACGGACCAAGCGTTACATGCAGCGACGTGGTAACGCAGACTGGCTTGATATTGGTGCAGTTGTACAAGCGCAGATTTACAAGCTCCACCGACCAACTGGCATTGTTCTGCACGTAAATTGTTTGCGCTTGCTGGTCTGGTACGTTTTGCACCCAAGTTGACAGCAGATTGCTGGCTGGAGTGGCGTTGCTATTTGGTGGCGGCGCGGCGGCTGATGCTACCGGATACAAGCCGGCAATTACCGGGTACTGCTGATGCAGCATGGTCTCGAATTCCGACGGATTGAACTGCTGATCGGTCTGCGCGCCACTCAGGGAGGGGCTAGGCACAATGGTTCCGGCGTAAGTAATCTGCCCCGCGACAGCGGTGAAGCAACCGAGATCCTGAACGGAATCGAAAATCGTGCGCCAGTAGCGGAAATGCTGCAGGCAATAGCGCCCGGCTCGCACTGGCACCAGATACAGACTCGGCCCACCCTTGGTGTCCGGCACTTCAAAACTTGTGCCATTGGCGTCTTTGGCGGTGTACTTGATCTGGGTTATGCGGTTCGGTGCATCCAGAACAATGGCAGCAATACCCTGTCCAGGCTGCAGTTGTACCGGTTTGTCCGCGAGTTCGCTGGTGGAAGCGCACCCCAACAGCATGGCAATCGAAATGATTATTAAGCCGCAGCTTGGGATACGCATAACCCCTCCTTACTACTTTGAACGAGCAAAGATGAGTTCACAGTTTATACCCGCACAAACATCGAATACTGGAAATTCTGGATCTGGCCGGCCGGCGTTTGGTGAGCCTCGTCACGCTGTGCTGTGAGCTGGAACCGCGGACCAAGCTCGGCCGCCAGACTCTCGTGTGAATAACGCTGCACCGGCAATCCGCTGCAGCGCTCCGGCCCTTGCAGCGAGAAACTCGCGATGATGGCGGTACCGCCCGGAAGCAGCGCAGCTTCCAGGTTGCTGCGGTAAGCGGCGCGATCGGCCGGATCGGTCAGGAAATGAAACACCGCCCGGTCATGCCACAGACGGTACTGGCGCTGCGCTTGCCACTCGGTGATGTCCGCGGCGATCCAATGCACGCGCGTGGCCGCGTCGCCGAGCCGGGCCTTGTCTTTTTGCAAAGCCGGCTCGGCGATATCCAGCACGCTGATATCCGTAAAACCTTCCGCCAACAAATGATCCACCAGCCGCGAGGCGCCACCACCCACGTCAATCACGGCGTCGGATTGGCGCACGCCGGCCGCATGGATCAGGTCCAGGGAAATCTCCGGCCGCGGCTGGAACCAGCTCACGGTGTCCTCCGGCTTCTTCCGGTACACCTCTTCCCAATGCTGTTTGCGGTTCATGCGGTGACGGTCCTGTATGCACTAGCGCGCCTGCAAGTGCCCGATTTTAAGCGCGGCGGCGACAATCGGCTTGGCCCAGTCCGGAGTTGCCTGCAATTTGTCCGGATTCAATACCTTGCCGCCGCGCAGCTGCAGAATCTTGGCCGGATTCGGCCGCTGGCCCTCCGCCGGATCGGCTTCCGCACTGTTGTCGAAGACCACGAGTTCGGCCAGCTGCGGCAGCAGTTTAATCAGGTTGAGCCGGCTACTGTCGTAGCGTTGGCGAATCAGTTCTTCGGGAATGGCGTGTCCGCCGCACTTCACGCGCGCAGCCACGCGCGCCATGCAGCGCTCCGGGCTGTCGAGGCCGATGTACCAGACGCGCACCGCCAGCCCTGTCTTCGCCGCCGCTGCCAGGGTCGCCGTGATCGTCTTGCCGCCCAGCGTAGTCTCGAACCAGTAATCGCGGCGTGCCCGCACGGCGTCTTGCAATTGCTGCAAACCGAGCCGCCACGCGAGGCTGTTGGCCTCGGTCGCCGGCAATCCCGGATGCACAGCCAAAATCCGCGGCGCAGCTTCGTCGGGGTTGAAAAACTCGCCGCCCGCTTGATGCAAAAACGCACCGGCGAGACTGCTTTTCCCGGCGCCATTTACTCCCGCCAGCACCCCGATGCCGGGCGCGGCTTTAGCCACGCTTGCGGGCGCCCGCGACCGCAGCCTTGCCAAGCTCCGCGCCCGTGGCCTTGAACAGCGTCCTGCCTGCCATCCGGGCTTTGGGCTTGCGCATGCGAGTCACCAGCGCATCGAATTCCGCTCCCAGCGCCTGCAAGGGATCCGGCACGCGCGCCAGCAGGGCTTCATATTCCTCCACCGACAGCAACACCGCGCGCGCTGCGTCATGGCGCGTGATCAGCACCATGCCGTCGGCGAGCGCCTTTTCCAGCACGTTGCCGAAGGCGTTCTTGGCGGCGGTGGCGCTAAAGGCTTCGACCTTCCCGCCGCGGGGATTGCGCAGGGCGTGGGTTGCCATGATTGACTCCTCATTTAGCTATATTGGCCATTATAGCTAAATTAACTCAGAATGCGGGCTGCCGCCCCATAGTCCGGTCGGCAATGCCGTGGTCGACGCCCATCCCCTCTTGTAAGATTGGTGCAGCTGAACCGGCCTGCGGCCACGAACGGCCGCGGGTTTCCTCAAATTCATTGCGGGAGCTTTCCATGAAAACCGGCTTGCATGACAGTCTCGCGCTCCTCGGCCGTCTGCTGGTCGCGGCGATCTTCATCTACGGCGGGATCGACAAAAGCCTCAACTTCGGTTTATTCGGCGGACTCATGAGCGCCCATCACGTGAGCGGTCACCTGCTCCCGGCGGTGATTGCGCTTGAGCTTGGCGGTGGACTGGCGTTGATACTCGGCCTACTCACACGGCTGGTCGCCGCGGTGCTGGCGGTTTATTCGATTGCGGCGATCGTGTTGTTCCTGTTGCCGCCGGCAAACAATGTCATGTTGATTTTGGTGCTCGCCGAAATCGGCATGATCGGCGGCCTGGTGAGTTATCTGGCGAATGGCGCCGG
>JAGXAL010000142.1 GCA_018971605.1 Natronospirales bacterium
CGCGCAGACGCAAAACCGCGCAGGTGAAATGGCAGAAACCCTGTTCCGGGGCTACTTCACCGAGGGCCTGGATATCGGTGACGCGGGCACCTTGACGGAACTGGCGCAGACGGCCGGCGTCACCGGCGACATCCGCGCCTGGCTCGCGGGCGATGAGCAGCAGGCCGCGGTGCTCGAGGACTTGCACAGCGCACGGCGCCTGGGAATCAACGGCGTGCCGTTTTTCATCTTTGAAAACCGTTATGCACTTTCCGGTGCCCAGCCTGTCGAGGTTTTTACGCAGGCGCTGCGCGCCGCGCGCGAAAAATCACGGGCCATGAATTGATACTGTTTTTCAGTCGTGCGCGCGGGCAAAACGCGCGTGACCGGCCTTGGCTCGCGCCTGCACATGCTGCGGTAACAATTACACACACGCTCGAACCGGGAGATTGCGAATGCTGATGTATGACGCCGGCGAGCTGCTGCTGGCCCTGATCATCATTCTCGCGGGTGCTGAGCTGTTCACCAACGCGATCGAACACGTGGGCCAGCGTTACCACCTGTCGCAAGGCCTGGTGGGCTCGGTGCTGGCGGCCGTGGCCACCGCGTTGCCCGAGACCATCGTGCCGATCGTGGCGGTGTTTTTCAGCGGCGCCGACATCACGGTGCGCGAGCATGTCGGCATCGGCGCGATCCTGGGAGCGCCCCTGATGCTCGCCTCGGTGGCCATGGCGCTGATCGCGATCTTCGCCGGCGCCAGGCGCGGCTGGCGCCAGTCGCTGACGCCGGAAAGCAGCGGGCTGTACCGCGACTTGCTGTATTTCCTGGTGGCGTTCCTGATTGCCCTGCTGGCGCTGTTCATTCCGCTGAGTCAGGCAGCGCCGCGGCTGCTGGCCTCGGCCGCGCTGGTGTTCATTTACATCATTTACGTGAGCAACACCGTCCGGGCTTCGCGCTATCTGGTGGAACAGGGTCACGGCACCGTCGCGGATTCCCCGCTGCTGCTCACACGCCTGCGCCTGCCGCATGCGCTCGCGTCTGAGATCGCGCAGTTGCTGCTGGGCCTGGTACTCATCATTATCGGCGCCAGACTGTTCGTGCACGGCGTGGAAGAACTGGCGCGGTTCACGGGCGTCGGCGTGCTGGTGCTGTCGCTGCTGATCATCCCGCTGGCCACGGAAATGCCGGAGAAATTCAACAGCATCCTCTGGATCCGCCGGGGCAAGGATACGTTGGCCTTCGGCAACATCACCGGCGCGCTGGTGTTTCAGGGCAGCTTGCTGCCGGCATTCGGCATCCAGCTGGGGGAATGGCAGGCGCGCACCGACATGCTGCTCGCCATGGCGCTGACCTTTGCCGCCATCCTGTGGGTTCTGTTCCTGGGTCTGAGCAGGCGCCTCAAGCCGCTGTGGCTGCTGCCCACGGGATTGGCGTACGTGCTCATCTGTGTGTTGCTGGCATGAATCTGCAATTGCTCCCGCACCGGCGTGCGTGCGCCTCCGCAACCCTGCCGCAGAAGCTATACTTTTACCTGCGCGCAGAGTGCAGCTACCGGTAACACGACAGCCACCGGGATTCAGGACAGGACGCCAGTATGAAAATCCAGCTTCCCGTTGAAAAACTCGAGAAGGGCATGTACGTCGCCGAACTGGACCGACCCTGGGAAGGCACACCATTCCTGTTTCAGGGATTCACCATCGAAGGCGAAGATGATCTCGCGGCATTGCGACAGCAGTGCCAACACGTATTTGTGGATGACCTCAAATCCAGCGCCGAACAGGCGCTTCAGGACCGCCTGCACACCGCAGTGCGCGGCAGCGCCATCACGGTGGTCTTCACCGAATGGGAAGGCGCCAAGAAACTGCGCGACACGCTCAAGCGCATCGAACGCAAGCGCGACGATGTGGTCACCAGTCTGGCACGCCTCGCGGACAGCACGCTCATCGAGCAGGATGAGCAACTGCAACAGACCCGCGGCGCCGTGGTGCAACTGATTGACGACATCGCCGCCGATCCCAAGACCAGCCTGTGGATGCGCATCCTCTCCGAGCAGGACGCCACCATCGGCCGGCATGCGGTGAACACCTCGACCCTGGCGGTGGCCTTCGCGGCGGAGCTCGGCTGGGACAAGGAACTGCAGTCCATCGTGGGTGAAGGCGCCATGCTGCACGACGTCGGCATGGCCCGGGTACCGGAAAAAGTCCGCAATAAGCCCGGATCGCTGACTGCGGAGGAATACCGCCTGGTCAAGCTGCATCCCGGCTACGCCGCCAAGCGCCTGGAAGGCGGCAGCAAGATCGATGCACGCATCCTGGATATCGTGCGCCATCACCACGAACGGCTGGACGGCAGCGGTTATCCGGACGGCCTGGCCGACGGTGACATTGCGCCCTACGTGCAACTGGTCTCCATCTGCGACGTCTACGATACTTACACCACGGTGCAGCCTTATCGCAAGCAGCTGACGCCGTCTGCCACCATGCGCCGCTTGACACAGCGCGCCGGAACGCAGTTCGACAAGGAGTTGGTGGAAAAATTCATCCGCTTTATCGGGATTTACCCGCTCGGCAGCCTGGCGCGGCTGCGCAACGGCGGGCTCGCCATCATCGTAGCCTCCGACGAGAAACGCCGTCTGCATCCGACCGTGTTGCTGGTGAAAGACGCCGACGGCAAGGCGCTCCGGCCGCGGCGCACACTGAATCTGGCGTTCATCGAGTCCGGCGGATTGTCCGACAAGTACGGGATCACTGAGCTCATCGAGCCCGCGAGCGTGCAGATTGACGTGCGCGACGTGCTGTTACAAGAGTTACAACTGCGCTGAGCACAAATACAAACGGACGCAGGCATTCCACTCACCACGGCACGACCACCATGACTGAAGCCGTTAAATCCCCTTGTGTGCGTACCTGCTGCCTCGACGATCAGGATATATGTCTCGGCTGCGGACGCACGCTGGACGAGATCCGCCGCTGGTCGGAAATGACGGAATCCGAAAAGCAGGACGCCCTGAAAATTTCGGAACAGCGCTGCGCACAGCGTCTGGCACGCTTTTCCGACTTCTTGCACCGCTAGATCACCGCAGCAGAAGAGCCGGACAAGCCGTTACCGACCACGTATCCACAGCCCCACGCACCGGGAAATTGCTCATGCAGCACACACCCAAGCGCAACGCGGTGCTGACGCTGGCTTTCTCCGGGGTGTTCTACGCGTTCTTTATGCACATCAAACACGCACCCGGTTTGGGAAATATCAATCCCTTCGCGGTGGACCCCTACGATGCCACTGGGTCGTTGGCCTTAATCCTGAGCGGGCTTCTGGCGCCGATGGGGGTATTTCGCGCATTCTTTCCATCCGGGGCGCTCATTGCCGATGAAATGCGGA
>JAGXAL010000143.1 GCA_018971605.1 Natronospirales bacterium
GACAAGAACGGCAAGGCGGTGATGACCATCAAGCCGGGTGAACAATCCGGCAGCGACGGCACCCACTAGGCGCGCGTGCGCTGGATGCGCATGACCTGCGGCAGGCTGCGCAGCTTGCGCAGCACGCGTGCCAGTTGCTGGCGGTCGTGCACGCCGAACACCAGCGTGAGCAACGCGGTGATTTCGTCGCGTTCCTGCAGATTCACGTGTTCGATGTTGGAGCCCATCTCGGCGATGGCCGCGGCCACGATCGCCAGCACCCCGCGCTGATTGGCGACATCGGCGCGGATTTCCGCGGGGAAATCGCGCTTGATGCGTTTTTCCCACTGCACCTCGATGAGCTTGTCCGGCTGCTTGCGGTATTCGTTGAGGTTGCCGCACTCCACGCGATGAATCACGATGCCGCGACCCGTGGTCAGTACGCCCACGATGTCGTCGCCCGGGATGGGATGACAGCAGCGCGCGAAACTCACTACCATGCCCTCGGTGCCGCGGATCACGAGCGGCGCCGCCGGCTTTGCCGGTGCTTCCCCGGCACTGGCCACCGGAATCAGGCGGCGCGCCACCAGCGGCGCGAGCTGCTGGCCCAGGCCGATGGCTTCGTACAGGTCATCGAGATTCTGCAGCTTGAATTCGCGCACCAAGCCCTCGAACTGCGCATCGGAAATCCTGCCGAGCTTCATGGAAAGCGCCGCCAGCGCCTGCTCCAGCATGCGCCTCCCGAGTTGCACGGCGTCCTCGCGCTGCAGGTTCTTGAGGTAATGGCGCACGCTGGCGCGCGCCTTGGCGGTCACCACGAAATTCAGCCACGCGGGATTGGGACGCGCGCGCGCGGCGGTGATGATTTCCACGCTCTGGCCGTTTTCCAGCACCGTGCGCAACGGCACCAGCCGGCGGTTGATCTTGGCGGCCACGCAGGCGTTGCCGACGTCGGTGTGCACCGCATAGGCGAAATCCACGGCAGTGGCGCCGCGTGGCAGGCGGTATATGTCGCCCTGCGGCGTGAACACGTAGACCTCGTCGGGAAACAGGTCCACCTTGACGTTGTCGAGGAACTCCTGGGAGCTGCCGACGTCCTGCTGCATGTCCATGACGCCCTTGAGCCATTCGCGCGCGCGCACCGTGGGCGTGGCGGCCTCGTCGCCGGTCTTGTACAGCCAGTGCGCGGCGATCCCGGAACGCGCCACCTTGTCCATGTCGGCGGTGCGGATCTGCACTTCCAGCGGCACGCCCTGCGGTCCGATGAGCACGGTGTGCAGCGACTGGTAGCCGTTGGCCTTGGGGATCGCGATGTAATCCTTGAACTTGCCGGGCGCGGGTTTGTACAAGTTGTGCACGATGCCGAGCACTCGGTAGCAGGTGTCGGTCTTGTCCACGATGATGCGAAAGCCGTACACGTCCAGGACTTCGCTCAACGACAGGCTTTTCTCGCGCATCTTGCGGTAGATGCTGTAGAGGTGCTTCTCACGCCCGACCACGCTGCCCTCGACGTGCTCGCGCTCGAGCGCCGCGCTCAGGCTGGTGCTGATTTTCTCCAGCATCTTTTTCTGGTGGCCGCGGGTGCGCTTGAGATGCTTGGTGATGACCTGGTAGCGCAGCGGATGCAGCGCCTCGAATCCCAGGTCTTCGAGTTCCAGACGCATGGCGTTCATGCCCAGGCGATGGGCGATGGGTGCGTAGATTTCCAGGGTTTCGTTGGCGATGCGCCGCCGCTTGGGCGGCGGCATCACGCCCAGGGTGCGCATGTTGTGCAGGCGGTCCGCGAGCTTCACCAGGATCACGCGGATGTCCTCCACCATGGCCAGCACCATTTTGCGGAAATTCTCCGCCTGCGCCTGTTCGCGGCTGGTGAACTTGATCTGCGTGAGCTTGGAAACCCCGTCCACCAGTTGCGCGACCTCCGCGCCGAAACGCGTGACCAGCTCTTCCTTGAGCGTCGGGGTGTCCTCGATGACATCGTGCAGCAGCGCCGCCACGATGGTGTGGTGGTCCATGTGCAGATCGGCGAGGATCGAGGCTACCGCCAGCGGATGGGAAATATAAGGTTCGCCGGACACGCGCCGCTGCCCGGCATGCGCGTGCGCACCGAATTGATAGGCTCGGGAGACTTCGGCTACTTGTGCCGGCGGCAGATAGCCGCGCAGCTTGGCCAGCAGCGTTTCGATGCCAGCCGCCCGCTTCCCCCGGACACGGTCGAAAAAGGAAGCGGGCTCACTCATGCATACGCGGCGCGCTTTAGAGCGGGTCCTCCGCGTCCATGATCACGACCGGCTGTTGCTCGGGCGGCTCTTCCACCACCGGCGGCTCGGCTTCGTCCAAAATCGCAGGACCGACGGTGCCGGCGGCCACCTCGCGCAGCGCCACCACCGTGGACTTGTCGTTTTCCCAGGGCACCGTCGGCTCCACGCCGCGCGCCAGCTGCCGGGCGCGCTTGGTGGCGACCAGCACCAGTTGAAACAGGTTATCCACGTGACCGAGGCAATCTTCCACCGTAACGCGCGCCATGGCTACTCCGAAAAATCCAAAAAAATCAGGGTCTTTCAGTTTACCCGAGACCGTGACCTCAGTCCAAGAGCGCCGCCAGCAGCGGCTGCAGCTCCGGCCGCGTCGTGCGGCTGGCGCTACCGCGCCCGGCGAGGATTCCCGCCAGTTCGCCCACGGCCCGCTGAAAATCGTCGTTGACCACCGCGTACTCGAATTCGCGGCAGTGGAACATATCGCCCACCGCATCCCGCAGGCGCCGCTGGATCACCGCCTCGCTGTCGGTGGCGCGGCTGCGCAGGCGACGCTCGAGCTCGGCGCAGGACGGCGGCAGGATGAAAATGCTGAGCGCTTCAGGCATGACGGCGCGCACCTGGACCGCGCCTTGCCAGTCAATTTCCAGCAGCACATCGTGGCCCTGATCCAGCTCGGCGATCACCTGGCGCCGTGAAGTGCCGTAGCAATAATCAAAAACTTTGGCGTGCTCGAGAAATTCGCCGGCCTCAAGCATGCGCGCGAATTCGGCCGCGTCCACGAAGTGGTAATCGCGGCCTTCAACCTCGTTCGGGCGGCGCGGGCGCGTGGTGTAGGAAATCGAGAAGCGCAGGTTCGGATGCGTGCGCAGCAGCTCACGCACCAGGCTGGTCTTGCCGGCACCGGATGGCGCGGTAATCAGCAACAAGCGCCCGCGCGCACTCATAAAAAGTGATTACTCCACATTCTGGATCTGCTCGCGCATCTGCTCGATCAGCACCTTGAGTTCGATCACCCGCTGGGTGACGGCGGTGTCCTGGCATTTGGAACCCAGGGTGTTGGCTTCGCGATTGAATTCCTGCATCAGGAAATCCAGCTTGCGGCCCACTGCGCC
>JAGXAL010000034.1 GCA_018971605.1 Natronospirales bacterium
AACGATACGCTTGACTGGAGCGCCTACACGAGTGCGCGCAACGTGGTTATTGTTGGGCCGGGTAGCGTGGATGGCATGCAGGGCACGGAGGCCAGTATCGCCGGCGGCTTCGACAACATTGCCATTATAGTAGGCGCCAACGGCGCGGGTGGCCTGTTGAATGCGCTCACTGGGCCGAACAGCAGCAATACCTGGAATGTCACCGCCAGCAACGCCGGAAACCTGGATGGCGTACTGGCGTTCAGTAATTTCCAGACGCTTAACGGTGGCACAGGCGCGGATACATTCAATCTAGCAGCTGGCGTCGGCGGCTCCATCAATGGCGGCGGTGGCGGCGACACGGCCAACATCGTGAGTTCCTTCACTGCGCCGGCGGCGACGCTGAGCATCAACAACGTCGGTGCCATCACTGACACCGCCGGTGCGGTTGTGACCGCGGGGACCCTGGCGATCTCCGGTGCCAGCAGCATCGGTACGGCAGCGAATCCGCTGCACGCCAGCCTAACCGCGTTGCAAATCGCCAACTCCAGCGGTACGGCTTTCATCGACACTGTCGGCAGCGTGGACCTCCAGGGTATTAACTTGGCCAGCGGCAGCCTGACGCTCGTAAGCGGCGGCGCGATTACTGACAGTTCGGGCCAGAGCATCACGGCCGGGACGGTCAATCTGAGCGCCGTAAGCGGCATGGGGACATCTGCGGCGCCACTCATGACAGCGGCAGCCAACCTCAATGCCGTGGTGAGCGGTGCCGGTGACATCAATATAAAGAATGCCGGTGCTATGGTGCTGGGCGTTGTCAGCACCGCCAATGGCAACATTGATTTGCTTGCGTCCGGTGCACTCGCCGTCAATGGCCCGGTAACTTCCGGAGGCAGCGGCGCGATCACGCTCGTGACCAGCAGCGGCGATTTGACAACGAACGGCGCAATTTCTGCGAGCGGCAGCGGCAATGTGAATCTGGATGCTGCGGGCAATCTCAATCTGGTCAGCAGCGTCACTTCCGGCAGCGGCAGCCTGTTGCTCACGGGTGGCGCTGGTATCACCGGCAACAGCAGCGGTGTGTTGCATGGCAATCTGATCAATCTCACCGCCACCACAGGCAACATCACGTTGGTCGGGAGCACCGCGGGCGCTCCGGCCGGCACTGTGCTGACTGCGCCCGGCAATATCACCTTGCAGGGATTCACCACCAACAGCGGACTGCTCACCATCCAGAACGGCGGCAGCTTTGCGGTGACCGGTCCGGTGACGCTCGCCGGGGGGCTGACGCAAACCGGAGCCGGTGGCGTGGCGCTCGCGAGCAGTATCACCAGCGGCGGCAACGTGCAGTTTGGCTCGCCGGTGACGGTCAGCACCGCCAGCATTACCACAGCCGGCGGCAATATCGACTTCAATCAGGCCATCGCGGGCAGCGGTGGCGGTTCGTCGCTGGCGCTCAGCAGCGGAGCAGGTGCGATTGATCTGCAGGCCGTCAGCAATCTCGGCAGTCTGATCCTGCAAACCGCCGGGGTGCTGTCGCTCGGCGACAGCGTGTCGGTGGCTGACCTGCTGACCTCGGGCGTGACTGGCGGCGTGGTCATCGCGGGCGCCAGCGTGAGTATCAGCACTGCTAACAGCAACGTGAATTTCTCCTCTGCGTCGGGAATCAATGCGCTTACGGCTGGCGGGCAAGCTCTTGCCATCAACAGCGGTTCCGGCAATGTGGTTCTGCCTGCGACCGGACAGACCGCGGCGCTGGCGAGCCTCAGCGTGAGCGGCAGTTCGATTACGCTGACCGACGTCACCACCACGGGCGCGCAGACTTACAACGGCGCGCTGCAGCTGGGCGGCAATTTGTCCAGCACCGTAAATGGCGGCATTGGCGTCAATGGTAATCTCGCGCTGCTATCCAATGCAGCGGTGAGCGCCAGCGGCGCCGGTGCCATCAGCATCAGCGGCACAGTCAATGGCGGACATGCGCTGTCCCTGTCCACTCCCTCCGGCAATATCGCACTGACCGGGGGCGTGGGTAGTAGCACGGCTTTGTCTTCGCTGACGCTGGCCAGTGCCGGCGCCAACCTTGGATCCGTGACTACTGCCGGAACCCAGGACTATCAAGTCGGGACCACGCGGCTGGCGGGAGTGCTCAATAGTGTCAGTGGAGGTGTCAATTTCACCGGAATCCTGAATGTAACTGGGAACTCGGTAATTCAGGCAAACACTATCGGCTTCAATGGCGGTTCCCGTTCAGTGCAAGGCAACACTACCCTGACGCTGATACCGGAAACACGTGGTTTGACTGTCAACATTGGGGGTAGCAGCAGTGGGCTGACGCTCAACAATGCGGCCATAGATGGTTACGACGGGGCACTGTATATCGGTACGGGCCAGGGGTCGGGAGGACCGGATGTCATCCAGATCCCGGTAGCGGCGGGCAATATCAATGTCAATGGGAGTTTGAGCTTGGGCAGCAGCGGTTCACTCACGCTGGTCGGCATGGGCAACCTGATGATCAACAGCGGCGTGCTCTCCGCCAATACCGTAACGCTGGTCGCTGGCAGTCAGAACAGCGTCATGCAGAATCCGGGCGCCGCCAGCACCCAGATCAATGCCAACCTCGTGGTGCTGGTGTCCGGCGCACAAGTCGGCCTGCCCGGCGCAGAATTGAACATCCAGACCAGCGGCAGTACGCCGCAGGTGCAGATAGCTACTGGCGCCATCCAATCTTATCTCTTTCCCCCGACTTTGCCGGTGGTGATTGGCCCGGCTGCCACCATAGCCGATGCCATCGCGCTCGAGCTTGGCCTGAACATCCAGGCCAATAGCCAGGTCACTACTCTGGGCCAGCAGATCGTCGCCTTGGAACTGACCGGCGGGCTGCTGGAGAGCGGTTTCGTGGACGTGTCGCTGTTCCAGAACATCACGCTGTACGATATTTCCGGGCCGGGCATCACCCTGCCTTTTGACCAATGCGAGCGCAACAACAAAGAACTGTGCAATTGATGAGGAAACGCGGAGCGGGAGTGCACCACAAATGCTCAGGGTTGAAATCCGCATGAGGTACGCGCATCCATGTCGGCGGTAAAGCACATCATGGCAGCTTTGCGGGGGCGTTTGCTCAGGCTCAGGGTGGGCGCCACCAGCGAGAGCTTCGCCTCGGCGGAGGAGCTGGGCCGCTTCCTGCATGCGCGCCTGGCCACGCCGGATGAACGCATGCAGGAATTTGCCAAGCTGGATGAGCGCGCACTGCAGCGCGAGGCCCGCAAAATGCTGCAGGCGCAGCAAAACGTGATGGACCTGATGGTGAGCGCCAAGGAATCCGGTGAATCCCTGGCCAACCTGTGGCGGCGCCTGGATATCAGCAAGGTCCCGGACGACTATGACTGGCCGTCGATCCTGTTTGCCCTCGGCAACGACGCACGCATTGTCGAAGCTTACCGGCGCGAAGCCCTGTCGCAATACCTGCAATTCCTGGAGAAACGGCGCGATGCGCTCGACAGTTTCCGCCCGCATCAGGAGCGCCACAAGGGCGGGGAACGCTCGCGGACAGCGGCGCCTCCCAAGGAACAGGGCGGCGACTCGCGCCCGGCGCCTTCGGAAGTGCTGCGTGGCTATACGCGTCTGCCGCATTGTCACGCGGTGGAGGTCAATCTCGAGGAGAAACCCGACATCACGGTGTTTCTGGGTACCAACCGTTACCACCTGAGCAAGCGCGGCGAGGCCGTCACCCTGAGTGAAGACAAGGCCGGAGAGGCCTACGCGTTGAAGCCGGGCCGCAACACCATTGGGCGTTCGTCGCAATGTGACGTGCATCTCGCCAACCAGGCGAGCGACGTTTCCAGACAGCACTTGATCGTGGACGTGAGCGGCAACCGTGCCGTCAATCTCATGGATGTTTCGTCACGCGGCACCTACGTGCGCCAGGAAAAGTTGGCGCCCCCCGGCAACGGGCCGATTACCGAACAGCGATCCTGAACGCAGCTGGCCGGACGGTAGGAAGCCCCTGTTTATTGGGCGAGCGCCGCCCGTGTACGGTTGAGTTCCTCAAGCAGCGCCGCCGGCATGTGCTTGCCGTAACCTTGAAAATATTCATTCAGCGCCTGCATTTCAGCCAGCCACTTGTCGCGGTCTACGGCCAACAAAGTACGCATGGTCTCCGCGCTTACATCCAGATCATGCGTATCGACGGCGCCTTCGGCAGGCAGCGAGCCGATGGGCGCGGTCACGGCTTGGGCCTTGCCGTCGCAGCGATCCAGGATCCAGCGCAGTACCCGCAGGTTTTCCCCGAAACCGGGCCACAGATATTTTCCGTCCGGACCCTGCCGGAACCAGTTGACATGAAAAATCCTGGGCAGATGCCGTGAGCGCGTCCCGAATTCCAGCCAGTGTCCCCAATAATCCGCGAAGTTATAACCGCAAAACGGTTTCATGGCCATGGGATCGCGACGCACCACGCCCACTTGGCCGGTGGCGGCCGCCGTGGTCTCGGAGGCGGCCCCTGCACCCAGCAGCACGCCGTGCGTCCAGTTGCGGGCTTCGTAAACCAGCGGCGTCATTTCGGCACGCCGTCCGCCGAAGATGATGGCGGAGATCGGCACGCCGTGGGTGTCCTCAGCGTGCGGCGAATAGCTGGGATTCTGTGTGGCGCGCACGGTAAAGCGCGAATTCGGATGGGCGGCGGGCCCGTTGCCCTGCTGGTAGCGCTCGCCTTTCCAGTTGGTCACCGGCGTACCGGATTTCAATCCTTCCCACCACGGTTGATTGTCAGCGGTCACCGCCACGTTGGTGAAAATCGTGTCGTGGGTAATCATGTCAAAGGCATTCTTGTTGGTCTTGGGGTTGGTGCCGGGCACCACGCCGAAGTACCCGGCTTCGGGATTGATGGCCCACAGGCGGCCGTCCTCGCGCAGATGCATCCAGCAGATGTCGTCGCCCACGGTCCAGACTTTCCAGCCTTGATGCGAGGCCGGCGGAATCAGCATCGCCAGATTGGTCTTGCCGCAGGACGATGGAAACGCCGCAGCCACGTAATGCGTTTCGCCGTGTGGATTCTGGATGCCGACGATGAGCATGTGCTCCGCCAGCCAGCCCTCGGTGCGCGCCTGCCAGCTGGCGATGCGCAGCGCGTGACATTTTTTTCCGAGTAGCGCATTGCCGCCATAGCCGGAGCCGAAGCTCTTGATGCTGAGTTCCTCGGGGAAGTGCATGATGAAACGCCGTTCCGGATTGAGGTCGCCGGTGGAGTGCAGCCCCTTGATGAAACTACCTTCCTTTTCTATGCGTTTCAGTGCGGGCGTGCCCATGCGCGTCATGATCTTCATGTTGGCGACTACATACGGGCTGTCGGTAATTTCCACGCCGCAGCGTGACAGTGGCGAAGCAATCGGACCCATGCAGTAGGGCACGACGTACAGCGTGCGTCCGCGCATGCAGCCGGCGAATAGCGCATCGATCTTGGCGTGCGCTTCAGCCGGGTTCATCCAGTGATTGTTGGGGCCCGCGTCGTCTTGGTTGCGGCTGCAGATAAAGGTCAGGTGCTCCACGCGCGCCACATCCCGTGGGTCGGAGCGGTGCAGATAACAGCCCGGGTGGCTGGACTGGTTGAGTTCCGTCAGCATCCCGGTGGCCAGCATGCCCTTCACCAGTTCGCGGTATTCGGCATCCGAACCGTCGCACCACTGGATGCGTTCGGCCTGTGTATGCTGCGCGACTTGCGCAACCCAATCAGAGAGCATCTTGTTGCTTGTCATTACGGTTCCAATGGTTGCGCGGGCTCGAACGCCGCCGGGAAGACTCCAGCCGGTGCCCGACTGGGGCGGCCATTATAAACCCCAAGAGCCAAGTTGCCGCGATAAACCTTCTGTGAGTACCCCGACTACGCAAGAGCGCGGGTGCGATGTTAAAATGCTGCAGGCGTGCAGGTTCCTGAAATTCCGACCGCCGGGGGGTGAACATGGGCGAACACACAATCAGGGAAGTGCTGAAGCGTCGCAGCGACGACACGCAGCGTGTCATCCGGCGCCGGCGCGAACGTGCACTGCAGAAAAGCAGCGTGCCGCGTCGCTCGTACGGCGTACTGATCGTGATCGTACTCATTATCCTGATCATCGTCGCGGCGCTGGTATATTCCGGCTGGCTGGTCAGTAAGGCGAGCGAACGGTTCACCTCGGATCGCGCCGCTGCGAC
Source organism: Natronospirales bacterium (assembly GCA_018971605.1). Lineage (GTDB taxonomy): Bacteria > Pseudomonadota > Gammaproteobacteria > Natronospirales > REEB76 > REEB76. The sequence goes on from JAGXAL010000034.1 coordinate 6,166, forward strand.
GCTGGGCAGCAATGGCGCCAGCCTGAATTTGCAGTCCACTTCGCAGTTCCTGCCGAATACACTGCTGGCTGCGGTCGATCCGAATTTTTACAGTGCCGCCGACATGACCGTCAGCCCGGTGACCGCGCATCTGGTGCGCATGTACTTCCCGGATTCGTCAGGCGCGGCGGTCAAGGTCATGGCGATCGCCTTGCAGTACCGTTACAGCCGTACCGACATCCTGGAGACTTTTGTCAACGACGTGACTGTGGGGATGAGCGCTGGCCGCCCGGTGCGCGGCTTTGCTTCCGCCAGCCAGGCGTTTTTCAAAAAATCCTTCGTGGAGTTGCAGCCCCAGGACATCGCCCTGCTGGTGGCGCTGGCCACCGGCCCCGCCGATTTCGATCCGCACAGCGATCCGGCGCGTGCCTTGAGTTTGCGCAACAACGTACTGCAGCTGGACGCCCAGCAGACGGTATTGAGCCAGGCGCAGGTCGATCTCCTCAAAAAGACACCCTTGGATCTTGTCACTGCCAGTCCCTGAGCCGCGCGCGTCCCCGGTGACCGTTGACCGGGACGAACCCGATTTTTCCCGGCCGCTGGCCGAGAACGGCAGCTTTGCGCTAACGTTTCCCGGATTTGTTCCGCGCCGGACCCAGCAGCTCCTGGCGGCCGCGGTCGGCGAGGCCTTGCAGACGCAAAATGTTCTGATAGCCGAAGCCGGCACCGGCACCGGCAAGACTTTTGCCTATCTGGTGCCGGCCCTGCTGTCCGGAAAACGCGTGCTGATTTCCACCGGCACGCGCGCACTCCAGGATCAGCTGTTCCACCGTGATTTGCCGGCGGTCGCGCAGGTGCTGGGCCGGCCGCTCAAGACCGCGCTGCTCAAGGGGCGCGCCAATTATCTTTGCCGGCATCGTCTGGATCTGGCGCTGCACGTCGGCAATGCCCTGTTCGACAGGCGCGAGCGCGCAGGGGAACTTGCGGTCATCCGTGATTGGGCCGGTATCACCCGCAGTGGCGACATCGCGGAACTTGCGGCGCTGCCCGAAGACTCTTCGCTCTGGCCGCAAGTCACTTCCACCGTGGAGAATTGCCTGGGCCAGAAATGCCCGGAATATTCACGCTGCTGGGTGCTGGAAGCGCGTCGCCGTGCGCAGGAAGCCGAGCTCGTGGTGATCAATCATCACTTGCTGCTCTCGGACATGCTACTCAAGGAAGAGGGTTTTGGTGCGCTGCTGCCGGGCGTGGATTGCGTGATCGTGGATGAAGCGCATCAGTTGCCGGATATCGCCACCCGCTACTTCGGCGCGAGCCTGTCCAGCCACCGCCTGCAGGAATTGCTGCGCGACAGCCGCAGGGAATATCGCGAGGCTGCTTTGGATACGCCGGGCTTCGAGCCCTTGCTGGCCGCGGTGGAAGCGGCGCTCGCGGAATTGCAGCAATTGTGCGCGAATCTCGAGGGACGCAGAGAGTGGGGTGAGCTTCGGCCGCTTGCGGATTTCAACTTGCGTTTGGCGAAGTTGGCCGCCGCGGTGGAAGGTTTGCAGGAGGCACTGGGTGCACTGGCGGAGCGTTCTACGGGCCTGGAAAACTGCCGGCAACGCAGCGTGCAGATCGCGGCCGGGTTGCGGAAATTTGCAGCGTCGGACGTGGATGACAACCAGGTGCGCTGGATCGAACGGCGTGGTCACGGGTTCAGCCTCAATCTCACACCGGTGGATGCCGCGGGACGCTTTCGCGACTGCATGAGCGAAGCGCATTGCGGCTGGATTTTCCTGTCGGCCACGCTGTCCATCAACGGCAGTTTCGAGCATTTCCGCGGGCGCTTGGGCCTGGACGAGGCCGAGGAACTGCTGTTTGGCAGTCCCTTCGACTATGAGCACCACGCTTTGCTGTACGTCCCCGGGACCTTGCCGGAGGTGAACAGCCCGGAATATACCGCCGCGGTGGTGCGTGCCGCCGAGCCGGTGATTCTGGCTAGCGGCGGGCGCGCGTTTCTGCTGTTTACCAGCCATCGTGCGCTGCGCGAGGCCGCGGCGCTGGTGCGCGAGCGTTGGCCTTTCCCGCTGCTGGTGCAGGGCGAAGCGCCGCGCCGGCGTCTGCTGGAGCGCTTCCGCGAACTCGGCAATGCCGTATTGCTGGGCACCGCGAGTTTCTGGGAGGGTGTGGATGTGAAAGGCCCGGCGCTGTCGGTAGTGGTGATTGACCGGCTGCCGTTTGCCTCCCCCGCCGATCCGGTGCTCAAGGCGCGGCTGGCGGCGCTGGAACGCCAAGGCCGCGACCCGTTCATGGATTACCAATTGCCGCAGGCGGTCTTGGCGCTCAAGCAGGGTGTCGGCCGGCTGATCCGCGACGAGGGCGACACCGGCGTGCTGATGCTGTGTGATCCGCGGCTGCGGCGCAAGGGCTACGGCCGGCTGTTTCTGGACAGTTTGCCGCCCATGCGGGGCACTGACGATCTGGACGAGGTGCAAAGTTTTCTGGCACGCATTCTGCCGGCGCAGGCGGCCACGTGAAAATTCTGGCGCTCGAGACTTCCACCGATTTGTGCTCCGTGGCGCTGCTGGCCAACGGCGAACTGCATGCGCGCAGTCAAAGTGCCGCACATGCGCATGCAGAATTGATTCTGCCGATGGTGGAGGCGCTGCTGGCGGAAGCCGGGATTGCCCTTACGCAGCTGGATGCGTTGGCCTTCGGCCGCGGGCCGGGTGCGTTCACCGGTGTGCGGGTTGCGACCGCGGTGGTTCAGGGCTTGGCGTTCGGCGCCGACCGTCCGGTGGTGCCGGTGTCGGACCTGATGGCGTTGGCCGCGGGCGCGCATCGCAAGCATGGCGCGCGCCGGGTGCTGGCCTGTCTGGATGCACGTCTGCAGGAAGTATATTGGTGTGCTTACGAAGTCGCGGCGGCTGACAAACTGGTGGAATGCGTAGCCGAACAGTTGAGCGCTGCGGAGGCAGTACAGCCGCCCGCCGGTCGCTGGTTTGGCGCGGGCTCAGGGTTTGCCGCCTATCGTGAGCAGTTGCAAAACCGGCTCGGAAACGTATTGGATGGTCAGGATGACACGCTGCTTCCGGAGGCGCGGGATATCGCGTTGCTGGCGGCGCGCCTGTTTGCCGAGGGCCACGCGGTAAACGCCGATGCGGCCCTGCCGGTGTACCTGCGCGAGCGCGTGGCTACACCCAAGGCGCTGTAACCGCTTTGTCACATGGCGCTGCTGTAATAATGGCCATGCCGGAAAAGCACATTTTGATCGTCGAGGATGAAGTGGCGCTGCGCGAGATGCTGGCCTTCGGGCTGCAGCGCGCCGGCTATCGCGTCACGGAATCCGGCGACTGTGCTGCGGCGCGCGCGGCCATTGCCGATAGTCGGCCGGACCTGTTGTTGCTCGACTGGATGCTGCCGGACATGAGCGGCCTGGAATTCGCGCGCGCCCTGCGTCGCGACGACGCAACCCGCGAGCTGCCGATCATCATGCTCACCGCGCGCGCCGCCGAGGACGACAAGGTCAGCGGATTGCAAAGCGGCGCCGATGATTACATCACCAAGCCGTTTTCAGCGCGCGAACTCGCGGCGCGCATCGAGGCGCTGCTGAGGCGCAGCGGTGATCACGAAGAAAAGCTAATTGCGGGTGCCATCGAGATGAACACGGTCAATCATCGGGTCGCTATTGCAGGCAAGGAAATCGCACTCGGTCCGACTGAATACCGCCTGCTCAAATTTTTCATGACGCATCCGGAGCGTGTATTCAGCCGCAGCCAGCTACTCGATCGTGTGTGGAGCGGCGTGTATGTCGAGGAGCGCACCGTGGACGTGCACATCCGGCGCCTGCGGCGGGTGCTGGAAGACCATGCCTGCGAACATTATGTGGAAACCGTACGTGGCTCCGGCTATCGCTTTTCTCCCCAAGCTCAGAGTAATGGCCGATGATCCGCGGCTGGCCATTGGAATTGTTGGCGCTCGCTGCGCTGCTGATCCTGGCGCTGATTGTTGGCTGGATTACCGACCAAGTAGGCTTGGCGCTATTTGTTGCGGTGGCGTGCAATCTTGGCTGGCACCTGGTCAACCTGTACCGTCTGGAGCGCTGGCTCAGCCACGGACGGCGCTTCGATGCGCCGCGTTCCTGGGGGATATGGCACAGCATCTTTGAGCATTACTATCGACAACGCCGGCGCGAGCGCGAACGCAAGCGCGAGTTCGTGCAGTTGTTGCGCGAAATCCGTGAATCCACGACGGCCATGCCGGATGGCGTGGTACTGATGAACCAGGTGGGCGAGATTCGCTGGCTCAACCAGACCGCCGGGCGTCTGCTGCATCTGCGCGTTCCGCAGGATATCGGCCAGCGCCTGCCGAACCTGGTACGCCATCCGGATTTTATCCGTTATCTGAATAATCGCGACTATGCCGAGCCAGTCGAACTCTCTGCACCGTCCGGGCGCGGTACGCACTTGAGCCTGCGCATCGTGCCCTATGGCGAGAACCAGCAACTGCTGCTGGTACGCGACAGTACGCGTCTGCATCGCCTGGAACAAATGCGCCGTGAATTCGTGGCCAACGCCTCGCACGAACTGCGCTCGCCGCTCACGGTGATGAGCGGCTATCTCGAATCCATGGGCGAGGATGACAAGCTACGCGTCGCCTGGGGCAAGCCGCTGGATGCGATGCGTCAGCAGACCGCGCGCATGACCGCGATCGTGAGCGATCTGCTGGAACTGTCGCGCCTCGAGACCGAGTCGCGCGAAGCGCCGTACGCGCCGGTGGACGTGGGCGCGCTCACCAAGCGTATCCGCGAAGCCGCACTTTCCTTGGGCGAAGGGCCGCCGGGCATCAAGCTGGAATTGGATGGCAGCTTGCAGCTCCTGGGCGCGGAGCGCGAACTTTACAGCGCGTTTTCCAATCTGGTGTTCAACGCCATGAAGTACACGCCTGCGGACGGCCACGTGACGGTCAGCTGGGTGGGGGACGCCGGCGGCGCAGCCTTCGCTGTCACCGACACCGGCATCGGCATCCCGGCGGCGCACATCCCGCGGCTCACCGAGCGCTTTTACCGCGTGGACAAATCGCGCCACCGCGACAGCGGCGGCACCGGGTTGGGGCTCGCCATCGTCAAGCACGTGCTGCAGCACCATGGCGCGCGCCTCGAGATCGAGAGCGAACCCGGCCGCGGCAGCCGCTTCACCTGCCGTTTTGGCCCCGAACGCGTGAGCCGCAGCGGCGAACGCGCCGGCACGGGTTGAACCTGTAAAGCACGGGACGCTCCTTTATACTGTGTGCACATGACCACGAAAGGCAATCCATGGAAAAGCTGAATCTCACCGACCACATCTCCCACAAGTTCAACGAGGAACTGGAGAGCGTGCGCAATCGCGTGCTTGCCATGGGCGGACTGGTGGAGCAGCAGATGGCGGACGCGCTGCGCGCGCTCACCGAGGGCGACAGCGAACTCGGCCGCAGCATCGAGCAGCAGGATTTCAAGGTCAATCAGATGGAAGTGGCGATTGACGAGGAATGCACCCGCATTCTGGCGCGCCGCCAACCCGCGGCCAGCGACCTGCGCCTGATTCTCGCCATCATCAAGACCATCACCGATCTGGAACGCGTGGGCGACGAAGCCGAGAAAATCGGCCGGCTGGCGGCGCGCCTGTGCGAAACCGAACGTCCCGGCGACCGTTACCTGGCCTTGCAGCATCTAGGCACGCACGTGCAGGGCATGCTGCACGACGCGCTCGACGCCTTCGCGCGCATGGATGCCGAGGCCGCGGTGCAGGTGGCGCGTGAGGACGCGCAAGTGGACGACGAGTACGAAGCGCTGTCGCGCCAGTCCATCACCTTCATGATGGAAGACCCGCATTCCATTCGCCAGGTGCTGGACGTGATGTGGTCGGCGCGCGCCCTGGAGCGTATCGGCGACCACGCCACCAACATCTGCGAATACGTGGTGTATCTGGTGCAGGGCAAGGACGTGCGGCATACCGGCTTCGACGCCATGGAGCGTGAAGTCCGCGCCGAGTCCTGAGCGCCGTTAAAGAATAACTGCAGGAGCGGTATTCCTGCCGCAATATTTCACGCCACGAGGGCTATCTGTTTTGTACCCCTCTCCCTTGATGGGAGAGGGCGAGCAGCGAAGCGGCGAGCGGACTGCCATGGATGGCAGTCCTGGACTTTCAGGCGAAGCAGGATTGCGTAGCCTGAAAGGGGTGAGGGTGAAAAAAGCTGGTGCGCAAGCGCACCCTACGTCAGGAGAATCTAATGTCCATCCGCCGACTGGCGAATCTCATCGGCTTCTTGATCTGTGTATTACTCATGGCCTATGCCTATTACTCACAGTTTCACGACGGCTTGCAGCCCTGTGTGCTGTGCATCTTCCAGCGCATCGCCATGATCATCCTGGGCATCATTTTCCTGATTGCCTTTCTGCATAACCCCAAGACCATCGGCGCACGGATTTACGGAATTCTGTTGATCATCGTGGCCGCCGCCGGCTCGGCAGTGTCCATACGCCAAAGCTATTTGCAGCATCTGCCTCTCTGGAAACAGCCGCCGTGCGGACCGGGCTTGAACTACATGTTCAACAGCCTGCCGCTCAACAAATTCATCGTCAAGGCATTTACCGGCACCGGCGATTGCGCCTTGATTACCTGGAAATTTCTGGGTCTGACCATGCCGGAATGGGTGCTGATTTGGTTCGTGATTTTGGGTGTGGGTGGATTGGTGGTGAACTGGCATTGGTCAAGAGACGTGGCTAAGATTCACAACAAAATATAAATATTTCTTTGTGCTTTTATCGTAAGGACGAAGACGTAATGACTGATGTACTTCGCTTTCTGCTGCGAATTCCGACAGCAGTTTTTGCCATTATCGTGGTTTTGGTTGCATATCATGTCGCCAAGACTCCCTTCGAGGTTATGGTTGTAAGCGGATTGGCAATTATTTTTGCGAGCGTGAACTTGATGCAGATATCGCTGCTTATAGAGGGTGATGAACGTGAAGACCGTGACGTACAACGGTTTATTCGCATTTTGACGGCGCTCCATGATCCAGGAGCTAATAATCTGACGATGAATGCCTTGAAGCTGCGCTCTTCGCACGCGGGGCAAGCCATACTGTTCTTGGCCTATTCAGTTGTTGACGCAGTGATTATTATCATCGCGCTAGTTAGGTTGTTTTATGTTGTGTTGTAATGGGCACCTGGCTAAGAGCGAGCGCACCGGCCCCCGAACAGAGCTTTTGATTCTTAAGTTGTTAGCTTTCAAAGAGTCGTCCCGATCGAGATAAGGTCTCAAGCCAAAAGCTTTGTTGCGATATCGCGGTAGATAACATCAAGCCGATCGAGTTCGCTTACTGCCACACATTCATTCACCTTGTGAATGCTGGCATTCATGGGGCCGAACTCGATGACTTCGGCACCGGTGGGCGCGATGTATCGTCCATCGGAAGTGCCGCCGCCGGTATCAAGTTTGGGTCGCAAACCGGTGACTTTCTCCACTGCCTCCTGAACGACATTGCTCAGCTTTCCTGGTTCGGTCAAGAACGGCTCGCCCATGGGGCGCCATTCGACTGAGTAACGGATGCTGTGACGTCTCAGGGTATCTTCGACGCGCTGCTGGAGTTCTCGTGCAGTGACAGCGGTGGAATAACGGAAATTGAAACGGATGGCGGCGTCGCCGGGAATCACGTTGCCGGCACCAGTGCCGGAATGGAAGTTGGAAATCTGGAAGCTGGTGGGAGGGAAATGCGGATTGGAACGCGTATCCCACTTTGCGACGCAGAGTTCTGCCAGTGCGGGTAGTATGCGATGAATGGGATTATCGGCGCGCTCGGGATAGGCCACGTGGCCCTGGATGCCGTGTACGGTGAGCAGGCCGGTGAGCGAGCCGCGCCGCCCGTGACGGATGGTGTCGCCGAATTTCTCGAGACAGGAAGGTTCGCCCAACACGCACCAGTCTATTTTCTCGCCTCGCTGTTTCAGTAATTCCATCACCTTGACGGTGCCGTCCACTGACGGGCCTTCTTCGTCGCTGGTAATGAGAAAAGCGATACTGCCTTTGAGTTTCGGTTTCGTGGCAAATAGTTGTTCCACCGCTACCACCATGGCAGCCAAGCCGCCTTTCATGTCGGCGGCACCGCGGCCGTAGAGCAGGCCGTCTTTCACAGTGGGCGTGAAGGGATCGGAATGCCATTGTTCTTTCGGACCGGTGGGCACGACGTCGGTGTGGCCGGCGAACACCAGCAGGGGTTTTTCGGTTCCGTAGCGCGTCCAGAGATTATCCACCTGTCCGAAACGCAGGTGTTCGATCTTGAATCCCAATTTGACGAGGCGCGCGGCGATGAGCTGCTGGCAGCCGGCATCGTCAGGTGTGAGCGAAGGGCGGGCAATGAGTTCCTTCGCGAGTTCCAGCACCGCGCTCATCAGCGGATCTCACGTAGCAGTTCATTGATGCCCACCTTGGCGCGGGTCTTGGCGTCCACGCGCTTCACGATCACGGCGCATTGCAAGCTATAGCGACCATCGGACGATGGCAAGCTGCCCGGCACGACCACCGCACCCGCGGGTACACGGCCATAAGTGATATCGCCGCTTTCACGATCGTAGATACGCGTGCTTTGACCGATAAACACGCCCATGGAAATCACCGCGCCCTGTTCCACGATTACGCCCTCGACAATCTCGGAGCGCGCACCGATGAAACAGTCGTCTTCGATGATGGTGGGCGCGGCCTGCACCGGTTCGAGTACGCCACCGATGCCGGTTCCGCCGGAAATATGGACATTTTTGCCAATCTGCGCGCAGGAACCGATAGTGGCCCAAGTGTCCACCATGGTGCCGCGGTCCACATAAGCGCCAATGTTGACGTAGCTCGGCATCAACACCACGTCCGAGGCCACATAGGCGCCGTAGCGTACCGTGGCTGGCGGCACGATGCGTTCGCCTTCGTGCTGGAATTCCGCAAGGCTGTGCGCGGCGTACTTGAGCGGAATTTTGTCATAGTAGCGCGTGCCGGCGCCTTCGATCACGGCGTTGGGCTGGATGCGAAAATACAGCAACACGGCTTTCTTGAGCCATTCGTTGACCTGCCAGCGACCGTCGCGCTTTTCCGCGACACGCGCTTCGCCGGAATTTAGGAGCCCAATAGCGGTTTCGATGGCATGGCGGATTTCTGTCGCAGCATTGTCAGGCGTGAGGTTGGCGCGTCGTTCCCAGGCGGCATCAATCGTATGGCGCAGGCTGTCGTTGTTCACAAGGACTCCACGAAAGTGCGGATGCGGTGTGCGGCTTCAGTACAGTCGGCGAGCGACGGCACCAGCGAGATGCGCACGCGGTTTTTGCCGGGATCGCCGTCTCCTGTGGGCCGCGACAGATAACTGCCGGGCAGTACCGTGAGGTTCTGCTGCGCGAACAGCTCGCGCGCAAAGCGCTCGTCGTCAATCGGTGTTTTGGGCCAGAGGTAAAACGCTGCTGGCGGATAGTGCACGTCCATGACCGGCCCGAGGATTTCCATGGCGGCTTGGAATTTCTGCTGGTACAGGCGGCGATTCTCGACCACGTGGCGCTCATCGTCCCAGGCGCGCACGCTCGCGATTTGCACTGGCAACGGCAGCGCGCAGCCGTGGTAAGTGCGGTACAGCAGAAACTTTGCCAGTATCTCGGCGTCGCCCGCCACAAAACCTGAGCGCAGCCCCGGGAGGCTGGAGCGCTTGGACAGGCTGTGGAAAGCAACGCAGCGTTTGAAATCGTGGCGGCCGGTTTCTTCACAGATTTGCAGCAATCCCGGAGGTGGCTTGGCGTCGTCCAGGTAGATTTCCGCGTAGCACTCGTCGGAGGCCACGATGAAATCGTAACGGTCGGCGAGGTCCAACACCCGCTTGAGATAGGTGTGGTCCATGACCGCTCCGGTGGGATTGCCGGGCGTACATATATATAAGAGTTGGCAGCTCCGCCATATTTTGTCCGGTACGGCGTCCAGATCTGGCAAAAAGCCGTTTTCTTCCATGGTGTTAAGGAAATAGGGCTCAGCGCCAGCCAGGAAAGCTGCGCCCTCGTAAATCTGATAGAAAGGATTGGGCATCAGTACCAAGGGGCGCGCAGCGCGGTCCACGACCGCCTGGGCAAAGGCAAACAAGCCCTCGCGCGTGCCCGAGACCGGCAGCACGTGGCGCTCGGGATCAATCCTCCCGGCCTGGAGTTTGAAACGGCGCGTGAGCCAGCGGGCGATGGCTTGGCGTAACTCCGGCAAGCCCTTGGCCATGGGATAGGTGCCCAGCCCCGCGAGATTGTCGCGCAAGGTCTGCAGCACAAATTCCGGAGGTGCATGCTTGGGCTCGCCGATGGACATGGCAATGTGCCTCAGCTGCACGGGCGGGGTAATGCCTTCCTTGAGTTTCGCCAGGCGCTCGAAGGGGTAGGGAAAGAGTTTCTCAAGATCGGGATTCATGCGGATTCCGGTGGTGTTTGGAGCGGTCTTATTCGGTTTCACCGATACGCTCAAGCAAGGTTTGCCGCAGGCGTTCGCGCGCGGCCGCATCCTCAAGCGGGCGGTTGGTGGCGTCGGTAATGAAGAACACATCCTCCGCGCGCTCGCCCACCGTGGTTATTTTCGCATTCCAGAGGCGGGCTTCGCACTGCGCCAGCGCTTGACCGATGACGGACAGCAGGCCGGGCCGGTCGCCCGCGCGTATCTCCAGAGCGATGCGCCGGCCGGAGACTGCCGGCGCAAATTC
>JAGXAL010000144.1 GCA_018971605.1 Natronospirales bacterium
GCCACGATCATGCTGCCGCTGCCCTGATTGGTGAACACTTCGGTGAGTACCGCGTCCGGCAGCACGCCGCTCACCAGATGCGCACTCACCACGCCGCCGGTAAGTGCGCGCTTCACGGCAGCCAGCTTCGGCCGCATGCCGCCGGACACCTTGCCGCTCTTCTCCAGCAAATCGGCGCCAGCCAGCGTGACATAGGGCACCAGACTCGTGGGGCGCGATAAATCCTCCAGCAGACCCGGCACCTTGAGCAGGAAGAACAGTTTTTCGGCCTTGAGCGCCAGTGCGATTTCCGCGGCTACCGTGTCGGCATTGGTGTTGAACACCTCGCCCTTGTCATTGGCCGAAAGCGGCGTTACCACCGGCACGTAACTGCCGTCCAGTAAATGTGTCAGCAGCGCGGGGTTTACCTGCTCGATGTCGCCCACCAAGCCGAAATCTACGAACTCGGTCTGGCCGCTGTCATTCTTGATCTGCATGGGTGCGCGCTTGCGCGCCTTGAGCAGTCCGCCGTCCACGCCGCTCACCCCGGTCACCGGCAACCCGGCAGCGTGCAAATCCGCCAGCAAATCCGTGTGCACCGAGCCGGCCAGCACCATCTTGGCCGCATCCAGCACCTGGCGCGTGGTCACGCGCCGCCCGGCCACCTTCTCCACCGGCAGCGCCAGCGATTCGCACAGCGCGTCGAGGCTCGTGCCGCCGCCGTGCACGATCACCAGCTTGATGGAGAAACTCCATAGCACGTTCAGCTGCTCGCACACGGCGCGGCGCACCGCCGGATCCTCCAGCACCTCGCCGCCCAGCTTGAACACGAAAGTCTTGCCGCGGAACGCACGCACGTATTGCGCGGCGGAGCGCAACGAAGCGTAACTGTCAGGCGATATGGACACGGCGAATCTCCTTCTTTTGATTCAACAGGTCATGCAACAACACGCGTTGCACATGCAAACGATTTTCGGCTTCGTCGATGACGCGGCTGTGCGGGCCATCCAGCACTTCATCGGCGACTTCGACGTTGCGGCGCACCGGCAGGCAGTGCAGGAAAATCGCGTTCTGCGCGGCGGCGGCCAAGGTCTTGCCGTTCACCAGCCAGTCAGAGTGGGCCGTGATGCGGGTCGCGGCTTCGCCAGCGGGTGCGCTGTTGGAGGCCGGCCCCCAGCTTTTCGCATACACCACGCGGCTGCTGGCGAGTGCAGCCTTCGGATCATGCGTAACCGATACGGAACCGCCGCTTTGCGCAGCATATTGCCGCGCTTCCGCAAGCACCTCCGGGTGCAAGTCGAAGCCGGGCGGATGGGCGATGCGCAGCTCGCAGCCCGCAGCCGCGGCCGTCAGCAGAAATGAGTGCGGCACGGCCTTGGGCAGCGGCTTGATGTGCGGCGCCCACACGAGCGTCACCGGCAGCGCACGCGTCGTGCCGAAGTTCTCGCGGATCGTCAACAGATCCGCCAAACCCTGGCAGGGGTGTTCACGCGCCGATTCCATGCTGATTACCGGCACACCGGCCAGCTCGCGGAAGGCGTTGATCACCGGATCGGCGGCGTCAGCATCGTCATCTGCCAGCGCGGCAAAAGTCCGCACCGCGAGCGCGTCCACGTAGCGGCCGAGTACCGGGATCGCCTCGCGGATATGCTCGGGCCTGTCACTGTTCATCACCGCGCCTTTGCGGTCTTCCAGCTTCCACACGCCGCCGCCCACTTCCAGCACGATGGCATGACCGCCGCTACGCAGCATGGCCGCCTCGAAGGAAGCACGCGTGCGCAGCGAAGGATTGAAAAACACCATGCCGAGAAGTTTGCCGCTCAGGCCTGCGCCTGGCGCTTGCTTTTTCGAGGCCAGCGCCTTGTCGAAAACTTGTTGCATGCCTGCCGGGCCGAGATCGGCGAGACGCGTGAAATGCCGCATCACGCGGCTTCCTGCGCGGTGAATGCGCCCACCGAATCCAGCAATGTTTCCAGGGCATGGATGCTGATGTTCAACGGCGGCATCAGGCGCAACACCGCCGGATCGTCCGAGCCACCGACCAGGATGTGCTCCTTGAACAAATGCGCCTTGAGCGCTTGCGCCTGCACGCCGGCGTTCATCCCCAGCAACAGGCCTTCGCCGCGTACTTCGTGCACTACGTCACCCAGAGCCGCACGCAGATACCGCGCGCAGGCCGTGGCGTGTTCCATCAGGCGTTCTTCCTGAATCACCTTGAGGGTTGCGATCAGCGCCGCGCAGGCCAGCGGGCCACCGCCGAAGGTGCTGCCGAGATCGCCGGGCTTTAGTTGCGCGGCGATGCGCGCAGTTATCAGCACGCCGCCCATCGGCACGCCCGAGGCCATACCTTTGGCGCAAGTGATGATGTCCGGCGTGACGCCGTAGAAATTCGCGGCGAAGGGTGCGCCCATCCGGCCGATGCCGGTCTGCACTTCGTCGAATATCAGCAACGCGCCGGCCTGAGTGCATTTCTCACGCAGCGCCGTGAACCAGGCGGTGTTCGCGGTTATCACGCCAGCCATGGACTGGATCGGTTCGACGATGACGGCAGCCACATCGGAAAAATCCGCGGCCGCGAGTGCCGCCGCATCGCCGAAGTGCAAAAACAGGGCGGGCGCAAGCAGCGATCCGTAATCCTTGCGCAACTTGGGTGCGTCCGTGACCGACAACGCCAACAAGGTGCGGCCGTGAAAAGCGCCCCGGAACGCGGCCAGCTTTTTACGGCCCGTGAGCTTGAGCGCGATCTTGAGAGCGTTCTCGTTGGCTTCGGCGCCGGAGTTGCAAAAGAACACCGCAGCCATGTCGTTGCCGGCGAACTCCACCAGCGCCGCGGCAGCCGCATCGCGCACCGGCAGACGGGCCGCGGCCGAATAGAAAATCAACTGGCGCGCCTGCTCGACGATGGCGGCCGTCACCGCCGGATTGCAATGCCCGGTGCTGGCGACGCAGTGGCCACCGTAGAAATCCAGCCAACGGTTGCCGGCGGCATCCAAGATGTATTCGCCTTCTCCGGCGACTACCGGAAAGGGATAAGGCGCATACGTCGGTAGCAAGGCAGATGAATATGCAGACATTTATGAATAAACAGCTCTATAAACGAATATAATACAAATATATACAAATAAATGTCGGTAAATGCAAGAGATATGCGAGAATTTTTATTTAGAGGTGCGCTGTGACGCTGGATGAAGCCATTCTGAAGCTCGCGGAAGAACAGGGAATCACCGACCAGTCCGACTTTCTCGCCTTGCTGAGGAATGCCGGCCACGAGGTGACCCAGCCGACGCTCTCGCGGCATTTGCGCAAACTCGGCGTCCAGAAAGTTGCTGGACGTTATCAGCGCGTGGAGCA
>JAGXAL010000145.1 GCA_018971605.1 Natronospirales bacterium
AACAGACTGATGCCCAAGCCCTCGGACTTGAAGCTTCCGGCACAGGCATACGGTTGCTCGGCTTGCAGATAGCGCTCAATTTCCTGTGCCGTGAGCTTGCGGAAATGCACTTGGGTGACATCCACGTGCAACAACTGCCGGCCGGTGGCGACGTGCTGTACGCAGAGACCGGTGTAGAACGTTGCAGTGCGGCCGGAGAGTGCAGTCAATTGCTGAACCGCACCCGCATGGTTACTCGGCTTGCCCAGAATCCTGTCATCCAGAACGGCCACCTGATCACCGCCGATAACCAGGCTTTCCGGGTGCTGCTGTGCGACCGCATTTGCCTTGGCCGCTGCCAGACGCTTGACCAGTGCCGCTGGGGTTTCGTGCGGAAGTGGAGTTTCATCGCTGCCCGGAGCCAGGCATTCAAACGCCAAGCCAAGGCGCGCGAGCAGCTCGTGACGGGACGCAGACGTGGAAGCCAGCAAAATATGCATGTGTTTCAGTACGGTCATTCCAGGCCTGAGCCAATGCGACTCAAGCGCAATAAAAACAAGGGCTTGGAGCAGTTTTGCTTTGACAAGCTCACGGCTCAACCGTATCATACCGCGCCTATGTCAGGCGGCCTGCCGGAATACTTGGACCTGACGAAAGCGGGTAACACACCACTGATGGTGGCCGGCAATTTGAGCTTGAGCCGCATGCCGCGGCTGTGCGCAGCGCTTGCGGATAGCGGCGGTCAGGTCAGCGTCGATCTGCAGTTATTCAAGGAAGGTGGGCTCGCGGTGGTGAGCGGCCGGGTGCAAGCAAGCTTGGGCCTGACCTGCCAACGCTGCTTTCGACCGATGCGGTATCCGGTGGATGCGACCATGCGGCTGGCTTGGAGCGGCAGTCCACAGTCAACGCCACAGGTGCCGGGCAGCTACGAGCAACTGGATTCTAACGATGGACGCGTAAAGCTGGCGGAACTGGTCGAGGATGAACTGCTGCTGGCCTTGCCGCTGGCGGCACGGCATGCCAAAGCGGATGATTGCAGTGCGCAGCCTGCGCGGCGCATGAAAACCAAGGGCGTGGCGGCACCCGGCACACGTCCATTCGAGATTTTGAAGACGCTCCGGCGTCACTGAGTTTGCAAAGCATTTTTGTCAGGAGCCCAACATGGCAGTCCAGAAAAGTCGAGTTTCTCCCTCCCGTCGCGGTCAGCGCCGTTCGCATGACGCGCTCAGCGGACCGACCCTGTCGGTCGACAAGACCACGGGGCAGACCCATCGGCGACATCATGTCGGCGCCGACGGGCATTACCGCGGCAAGAAGATTCTGAATATCCCCCAGGAAGACTGAAGCCCGCGCTACCCGGAGCGGTGTGGTGTTTGGCATCGTTCCATCGGCAGTTCAGCGGATGTCTGGCCCACAACGCACAGCGGAGCGCGCGACGGCCCGACCACACCCGCCCCAAGCATTCTGGTCCTTGGCATGAGCACCAATATCGTCACGATTGCGCTTGACGCCATGGGCGGCGACCACGGGCCGTCCGTGGTGGTGCCGGCCGCCATCAGCATGCTGAGCAAGCATGCCTTCCTGCACGTCATCCTCGTGGGCGACTCCGCCGTCATCAATCCGATGGTGGCCGGGGAGCTGCAAGCCTACGCGCCGCGTCTCAAGGTCCAGCATGCCTCGCAGGTGGTGCTCATGGACGAATTGCCTTCCCAGGCATTGCGCCACAAGAAGGATTCTTCGATGCGCGTCGCCATCAACCTCGTGAAGAATGGCACGGCAGACGGTTGCGTCAGCGCCGGCAACACCGGCGCGCTCATGGCGACCGCGCGTTTCGTACTCAAGACCATTCCCGGAATCGACCGGCCGGCGATCTGTACGCTCATCCCTTCACATGGCGGCCACACCCACATGCTGGACCTCGGCGCCAATGCCGACTGCACTCCCGAGCAACTGTTCCAGTTCGGCGTCATGGGCGCGGCACTTGCCGAATCCGTGTATCACGTCGAGTCACCACGCGTGGGTTTGCTGAACATCGGTGAGGAGGAAATCAAGGGCGTCGAGAAGGTGCGCGATGCGGCCAAACTGTTCGACGCCAGTCACCTGAACTACATCGGCTTCGTGGAAGGCGACGACATCTTTTCGCGCGACGTGGACGTGGTGGTATCGGATGGCTTCGTCGGCAATGTGTCGCTCAAGACCATCGAGGGACTGGCCAAGCTCATCAGCCAGATGCTGCGCGAGGAATTCCGGCGCACCGCGTTCACGCGCCTGTTGGCGCTGGCCGCCATGCCGGTGCTGCAGGCGCTCAAGCGGCGCATGGACCCGCGCCATTACAATGGCGCAAGCCTCCTGGGTTTGCGCGCGGTGGTGGTGAAAAGCCACGGCGGTTCCGACAGCGTGGGCTTCGCGAGCGCCATCCGCGTGGCGATACTCGAGGTCGAGAACCAGGTACCGCAGCGCATCGGCAAGCTGCTGGAAGTACAGTTGGCGAACACTGGCACGGGTGCGGCATGACCAATATTTATTCCAGGATCGCCGGTACCGGCAGCAGCCTGCCGGACAAGGTGCTCACCAACCAGGATCTGGAAAAAATGGTGGATACCACGGATGAGTGGATCCGCACGCGCACCGGCATCGAGCGCCGGCATATCGCCGCCGAAAACGAAACCAATCTAGATTTCTGCGAACGCGCCGCGCGTAACGCCATGCAGGCGGCGGGCGTCGGGCCTGAAGACATTGATCTGGTGATCGTCGGCACCACTACGCCGGACCTGGTATTCCCCAACATGGGCTGCCTGTTGCAGCAGCGCATCGGCATTCACGGCTGTCCGGCCTTCAGCCTGGAAGCCGCCTGCGCCGGGTTCATCTACGCGCTCAACATCGGCGACAAGTTTGTGCGCTCCGGCAGCGCCAAGTGCGCGCTGATCGTCGGCGGTGAAACCCTGTCACGCATGACCGACTACACCGACCGCGGCACCTGCATACTGTTCGGCGACGGCGCGGGCGCGGTGGTGCTGCAACCCTACGACCAGCCGGGCATCATTTCCACGCACCTGCACGCAGATGGCAAGTACGCGGATCTGCTGTATTTCCCCTCCGGCGTATCCAGGAAACCCCAGGATTTTCTGGCGCGCCGCGACTTCATCCGCATGAAGGGCAACGAAGTCTTCAAGATTGCGGTCCACAAGCTCGGCGACATCGTGGTGGAAGCGCTGAAAGCCAACAATATGCCGTCGGAGCAGCTCGACTGGCTGGTGCCGCATCAGGCTAACCTGCGCATCATTGAAGCCACCGCGCGCAAGCTCAAGATGCC
>JAGXAL010000146.1 GCA_018971605.1 Natronospirales bacterium
CTCGCGGAAGAACAGGGAATCACCGACCAGTCCGACTTTCTCGCCTTGCTGAGGAATGCCGGCCACGAGGTGACCCAGCCGACGCTCTCGCGGCATTTGCGCAAACTCGGCGTCCAGAAAGTTGCTGGACGTTATCAGCGCGTGGAGCAGCCGCCCGCGGAAATGCCGGTGTTCGAAATGAAGCAGGTGCCGCCCAACATGCTGGTGATCCGCACGCGCCCGGGTTTTGCCCAGCCGCTGGCGGTCAAGCTGGATCAGCGCCGCATCGAGGGCGTGGCCGGCACCTTGGCAGGTGACGACACGGTGTTCATCGCCGTGGCCGCGTCGACCCCGCTCAAAAGTGTGTCCACCGCGGTGGAACAACTGCTCGCCGGCAGTAATAACGAATAGACTCTAATGGAACCTAAGAGCTTTTCGCAGCGTGTTATCAAATAGCTCGCCTTATTCCAATACATGGGAGAAACCGTATGCGCAAACCGACAATCATGATCGCCCTGCTGAGTGCCGCCTCTCTTGGACTTGCCGCCTGCGTCGCCAGCCCTTATGACGGTGGGTATCCCGCGGGCGGATATTCCTACGCGCCTGCGGCGCAGTATCCGGCACCGAGCCCCGCGCAGGCCGTCGCACAAGCCGCGTTCACCGCCGCCGAGATCACGATCATGCAGCAATATTTCCAGAATCATCCCGGCCAACTGCAAGCCTTGAATACCGCGGCCGCCTATGCAAACGGCGGCTACTATCAAACACAGGGTGACGACGATCAAGGCGACGAGGAAGAAGAACATGATCGCGGGCATGGTCACGGCCACGGCTGGAAGAGCCGTGAAGGCGGGCTGCCGCCGGGCATCGCCAAAAACCTGGCGCGCGGCAAGCCACTGCCGCCGGGCATCACGGCCCAGTTGCAGCCGCTGCCACCGGAACTCGCTCGTCAGTTGCCGCCGCCACCACCGGGCTATCGTGTATTCATGCTGGATGGAAGAATCCTGCTGGTAAACGTGGCTACCCAAGTGATCAGCGACGTAATAGCCAACGCCATCCTTGGCCATTGACTGCTGCTGAACACGAAAAAACCGTGCGGCAGTAAAGCCTGCGGACTTCGCGCGTGAACTCGGTCTGAGTTTCGCGGTCGAACCGGGTGGATTGCCTCGCCTCACAGGGCGGGATGCGTCGTCGTTGCACAACGGGGGTCTTTATGAAAATTCTCCGCCTGCCTCTTCTGGGCCTGGGTCTTGCTGCCCTGTGCTTCAGCGTACTGGCCGCCGAGCCAAACGCCAATGCCGTGCCCTATGCTACCCGGGACAACCCCGAAATTCTGGTGCTGGATGCGCGCGACGCACCGCGAGGTCTGATGACCGCCAGCATGACCATTCCGGTCAAACCGGGGCCGTTCACATTTGTGTACCCCAAGTGGATTCCCGGAGAGCACGGCCCCACCGGCCCGCTCAACGACATTTCACAGCTCAAGGTGTCGGCGAACGGCCAGGCGCTCAGCTGGCATCGCGACCAAGTGGACATGTACGCCTTCCACGTGGACGTGCCCGCGGGCACATCAAAGATCAACGTGCAGTTTACCGTGTTGATGAATGCCCCGGGCGACGTGATGGCCACGCCCAACCTGTTCATCCTCAACTGGAACCGCGTGCTGTTCTACCAGAACGATACGAATTCCAGCGAGGTGTATTTCAAGCCGAGCATCATCCTGCCCAAGGGCTGGAGCTACGGTACGGCGCTGCCCGGCCCGCAGCAGTCCGGCAACCGCGTGGACTTCGCCGAAGTGCCGCTTAATATGCTGGTGGATTCACCGCTGGATGCCGGCATTTACTACAAGCACATCGAGTTGTGGCGCCAAGGTGATGCCTACCAGATGCTGGACATCTTCGCCGACAAGCCCCAGGACCTGGATATCCCCAACTCATTGATCGCCGAATACAAGCGCATGACGCCGGAAGCGCTGGCGCTGTACAGTGCGCGCCACTGGAACGATTACCACTCGTTGTTGGCGTTATCCAATGCGGTGGGTTTCCAGGGCATCGAGCATCATCAATCCAGCGACGACCGTGCTCCGGATAATTTCATGACCAAGCCGGACCAGCAATTGGTTTCGGGCGATCTGCTTACCCATGAGTTTTCGCATTCCTGGAACGGCAAATACCGCCGGCCGTTCGACCTGTGGCAGCCGAACTTCCAGATACCCGAGCACACCGAGTTGCTGTGGGTCTATGAGGGCATGAATCAATACCTCGGCGACCTGCTGTCCTTCCGCATGGGCATCCGCAAACCGGACCAATATCCGGAATATCTCGCCATGCTATACGCCGCGATGGCCACCGAGCCCGGACGCAAGACCGAGCCGCTGATTGACACCACCACCGCAGCGCCCTATCTCTACGAGGCGCGCGGCGCCTATCCGGAGATCCGCCGCACCGCCGGCGATTTTTACACCGAGGGCGAGCTGCTGTGGCTGGACGTGGATACCATCATCCGCGAAAAGACCCACGGTGAAAAATCATTGGATACTTTCCTGCACCTGTACGCCGGGCCGCCGAATACCGGACCCATCACCAAAACCTACACGCGCGCGGACATCGAGAAGCTGCTGAACGAAGTGGCACCTTATGACTGGCACGCGTTCTTCCAGAAACACGTATACGAAGTCGCCGATCTGCCGCCGACCACGGAGCTGGCACGCGCCGGCTGGAAGCTGGTGTACACCGCCGAACCCAATGCCTTCATAAAGGCCGGCGACGGCTTGGATAACATGAACAACCAGTGGTACAGCTACGGAATCAAAATTCGCAAGGATGGCACCGTCACCAGCGTGCGCGAAGGCTCACCCGCGTGGCAGGCCGGCATGGCACCGGGCATGCAGATTAAGGCGGTAGACGGCCAGAGTTACTCCAAGGACACATTGAACTTCGTGTTGAAACAGGCGGAACACTCAACGACCCCCACCATCTTCCTGGTCAAACAAGACGGCTGGTACAAGACCCTGGACGTCAATTATCACGGCGGACCACGCTATCCGCACTTGGCGCGTATCCCCGACACCACCGACATGCTCGCCAAAATCATGGCGCCGCAGGCTGGAAACGGTATGTAAGACTGCTCTGAAAAAATGCCTTGCTTCAATAAGCGGGGCATTTATTCATCCAGTTCCGGGTAATGCCGGAACAAGCCATCTTCATTGAACGCCAGACGACGCGGCGAAGCCAGATAGGCGGCGATGCGCGGGCGCTTTGATACACGTTCGTACAACGATATTGCCGCGGGATAGTCCG
>JAGXAL010000035.1 GCA_018971605.1 Natronospirales bacterium
TCGTCGTACACGATGAGCGCATCCTGGCCGCGGTCGCGGAAGTACTCGCCCATGGCGCAGCCGGCGTAGGGCGCGATGTACTGCATGGCCGCGGATTCCGACGCCGACACCGCCACGATGCTGGTGTACTCCATGGCGCCGTGCTCTTCGAGTTTGCGCACCACCGCGGCGATCGAGGAATTCTTCTGGCCGATGGCCACGTAGATGCAGAACAGGGCCTTGCCCTTCTGATTGATGATGGTGTCCACCGCGAGCGCGGTCTTGCCGGTCTGGCGGTCGCCGATGATCAACTCGCGCTGGCCGCGGCCAATGGGCACCATCGAGTCAATGGCCTTGTAGCCGGTCTGCACCGGCTGGCTGACCGACTGGCGTGCGATCACGCCGGGCGCGACCTTTTCGATCGGCGATGTCAGTTTCGACTTGATCGGGCCCTTACCGTCGATCGGTTCGCCCAGCGAGTTCACGACGCGCCCGAGGAGCTCTGGGCCGACCGGCACCTCGAGGATGCGACCGGTGGTCTTGACGGTGTTGCCTTCGGAAATGTGCTCGTAGTCGCCCAGGATCACCGCGCCTACCGAGTCGCGCTCCAGGTTGAGCGCCAGGCCGAAGGTGTTCTTGGGGAATTCCAGCATTTCACCGTATTGCGCTGCCTGCAGGCCGTGGATGCGCACGATGCCGTCGGTGACGCTTACCACGGTACCGACGTTGCGGGCCTCGGCCTCGGCGTCGAAATGTTCGATGCGGCTCTTGATGAGCTGGCTGATTTCGGATGGGTTGAGTTGCATGAACCGGGTCCTCGAAGTTTGTATCGCGGCGGAGACCGCCGCTCCTACTGGATCATGGCCACCGTGAGGCGGCTCAATTTGTCGCGCACCGAGCCGTCGATCACCAGGTCGCCGGCGCGCAGCACCGCGCCGCCGATCAACGATTTGTCGGTCACGCAATTGAGTTTCACCTGGCGCCCGAACTTGCTCTCCAGTGCCTTGCGAATGCGCTCCTGTTCGGTCTTGTCCACCGGCACGGCGGCGCGCATCTCGACTTCCATCAGGCCTTCGGCCTGCTCGCGCAGGCTGGCAAATTCGGCGGCAATTTCGGGCAGCAGCGGCAGGCGCCGGTTCTCGGCCAGCAGGCGCATAAAATTGCGCTCCTGCTGGTCAGGCTTGTGGCCGGTCTTGGCACAAAGGTCCAAGAGTATCTCCGCGCGCACCTCGGCCGGCACGCGCGGATCGCCCAGCATTACTTTGGCTTCACGATTACCCACGAGCGTCGTCAAGAGCGCGAGCAGCCGGCTCCAGCGTTCCGCATTATGTTGCGCGTGTGCCAGCTCGAACACCGCTTTGGCGTAGGGGCGCGCGAGAGTCAGAGCTTCGGCCATGACGCTCAGTGAATCTGCTGCGCGAGTTCGTCGAGCAGCGCTTTGTGGGCCTTGGGATCAATCTCGCGCTCCACGATTTTGCCCGCAGCGGCCACCGCGATATTGGCCACTTCGGCACGCAGCGCATCCTTGGCGCGGCTGAGTTCCTGCTGGATCTCGGCGCGCGCGGCCTCCACCTGGCGCTGGCGCTCGGCTTGGGACTCCTTGCGAGCCTCCTCCAAAACCCGCGCGGCCTGCTGGTTCGCGACCTCCACCACTTCGGCGCCCTTGTCGCGTGCCGCGTGCAGGATTTCGGTGGCTTTCACCTGGGCGTTCTCGAGATCCTTGCGGCCGCGCTCGCCGGCCGCCAGGCCCTCGGCAATCTTGTTGGCGCGCTCGTCCATGGCCTTGGTGACGTAGGGCCAGATGAACTTCATGGTGAGCCAGATGAACAGCCCGAAGACGATGGCTTCGCCGATGAGGGATACGTTTATATTCATCGTCGCGACTCTCTAGCAAATGCCGTCAAATGCGTACATCAGTGGGCAGCGTGGGTCGCCGCGAAGCTGACCACGGCGCTGACGAATGGATTCGCAAAGATGAAGAACAGCGAAAAGCCCACGCCGATCATCGCCACCGCGTCCAACAGGCCCGCCATCAGGAACATGCGGCCGGCGAGCATGCCGGAAAGTTCCGGCTGACGCGCGCAGCCTTCGAGGAATTTGCCACCGAGGATGCCGAACCCGATGGCGGTGCCGAGCGCGCCCAGGCCGAACACTAGGCCTACGGCCACCGCGGTCAGGCCTTGAATGTTTGCAATCAGACTTACGATATCCATTGAACCTCTCCTATGACCGGTTGGATTGACGATACTCAGTGAGCGTCGTGTGATTCATGCGCCATGCTCAGGTACACGACCGACAACATCATGAAAATGAACGCCTGGATGGTAATGATCAGCAGGTGAAACACAGTCCAGGCAAAGCCGCAAATTATGCCGAGGATGCCAAACGCCACGCCGGTCACGCCATGCGTGAATTGCGCCAGCAGCAGCGCGATCAGCACGAACAATAGTTCGCCCGCGTACATGTTGCCGAAGAGTCGCAAGGACAGCGAAATCGGCTTGGCCAGGTCTTCCACGATGCGCAGCATCAGGTTGACCGGCATGAAACCCCAATGATTGAAGGGATGGAACAGGATTTCCCGAGTGTAGCCGCGCGCACCCTTGACCTTGAAGCTGTAGAAAATCATCAGCGCGAACACGCTGAAGGACATCGCGAAGGTCATGTTGAGATCGTTGGTACCGACCACCCTGAGATAAACGTGTTCGGGGTCGGCGCCGAAGGGCATGGCGAACCAGGCAGCGATGCGCGGGAACAGGTCCACGGGAATCATGTCCATGAAATTCATCAGCCAGACCCACACGAAGATGGTGAGCGCCATGGGTGCCACCATCTTGTTCTTGCCGTGAAAGGTCTCCTTGACCTGGGAATCCACGAAACTGACCATGACTTCGACGAAGTTCTGCCACTTGCCGGGCACGCCGGAGCTGGCTTTGCGGGCCGCGACCCAGAAGGAAAAGAAAAACAGCAGCCCCAGGACCACCGACACCAGCAGCGTGTCCACGTGCAATGTCCAGAACCCGCCGTTGCCCACCGTCCAGTAGGTCAGGTGGTGATGGATATATTCGTCGGAAGTGATACCTGCCATTGAATTCACGCCGCCCGCCCGAGACCAATCCTTACCAATTCAATCCAGTACGCCACGTAGGTGGCGATGTACGCGAGTATCAGCGGCAGAAACGCCGCCTTCAGCACCACGATGGCCACGATGAACAGGCCGACGGTGATGATGAATTTCAGCGCCTCACCCGTGAGGAAGCGCCCGAACCACTGCGACGGCCCGCCCGCCAGTCCGCGGCCAAACAGCTTGACCGCCAGATACAGGCTCGCCAGCACGTTGATCAGGCCGCCGATGCCGGCTGACCAGGCTGCATGCCGGCCGGCCAGAACCCCGGCCACCAGCGCCGCCAGCGCCGCCACCGCCAGTTGTGTCCCGACGATCAGGAGCGTCGCGCGCCGCGCCTCAGCAAACGTGCCGGCCATGGACTCCGCTCCCCGCGCAACAAAAAAAGCCACGTCGTTACCGGTGCGGCAGCGGGTGGCCCCTACACAAGCCCCAGCTCGTGGAGAGCCGCGCATTTTAGCGGGTAGAAGGGGGTTTCTTCAATAAAATCAGCAACAAAAACCGGGGGAATCTAGCGGATGCGGCTGAGAATACCGTCCAATTCGTCCAGGCTGGTGTACTGGATTATCAGCCGGCCCTTGCCGCCGCTGCCGGCTTCGATGCTGACCTTGGCACCGAGTTTTCCGGTCAGCTCGGTCTCCAGCTGGCGGATGTTGGGGTCCACGCGCCGCGGGCTCTTGGATGAGCCGCCGTTTTCCTTGAGCAGCCGGCGCACCAGGTTTTCCGTGTCGCGCACCGACAGGTGCCGGGCCACCACGCGCCGCGCCGCCTCGGTCTGCGCCGTGCCCTTGAGCGCCAGCAGCGCGCGCGCATGCCCCATTTCCAGCTCACCGCGCTCCACCAGCTCCTTGACCTCGGCGGTCAACTCCAGGAGCCGCAGCAGGTTGGTGACCGCCGCGCGTGAGCGTCCCACGGCTTCGGCCGCCTGCTGATGGGTCATGTTGAATTCGCCGATCAGGCGCTGCAGCGCCTGGGCTTCTTCCAGCGGATTCAGGTTCTCGCGCTGGATGTTCTCGATGAGCGCGATGGCGATGGCCGCGCGATCCGGTACGTCACGCACCACCGCCGGCACCTGGTGCAGACCGGCGATCTGTGCGGCGCGCCAGCGGCGCTCGCCGGCGATGATTTCATAATGGCGTTCCGCGGCGGGCTGCGCGGCAGCCGCGTTGAGCGGCCGCACCACGATGGGCTGCACCAGCCCCTGCGCCTTGATGGAATCCGCCAGGTCCTGCAGGCTCTCGGCATTCATGCGCGTGCGCGGCTGGAACTTGCCCGGCTGGATCAGATCCACCGGAATTTCGCGCAGTTCCTCGCTGGCCTCGTCGGCCGCCGCCGGCAGCGCGCCGCCCAGCAACGCATCCAGTCCGCGGCCCAACCCCTTGCGCTTCAACGCCACACTCATGCCTCCCTCGAAGAGCGGGAGATTGTAGCAGCATGCCCGGCGACCGCGCCGCGCTCGTCATTGCGGCGCAGCAATTCGCCCGCGAGCGCCAGATATGCGAGCGCACCGCGCGAGCCGGCGTCATGCTTCAAGGCCGGCAGGCCAAAACTCGGGGCCTCGGCGAGGCGCACGTTGCGCGGAATAATGGTGTTGTACACCTTGTTGCCGAAATGCTGGATGAGTTGTGCGGAAACTTCGTTGGCGAGGTTGTTGCGCGGGTCGAACATGGTGCGCAGCAGGCCTTCGATCTCGAGCTGCGGATTGATCTGCTGGATGCGTTCGATGGTGGCGACCAGCGCTGACAGTCCTTCGAGCGCGTAGTACTCGCACTGCATGGGGATCAGCACGCCGTCCGCGGCCACCAGCGCGTTCACCGTCAACATGTTGAGCGAGGGCGGGCAGTCAATCAGGATGAAATCGTAGTCCGCGCTCACTACCGTGAGCGCATCACGCAAGCGACTCTCGCGCTGCACGGCGTTCATCAGGCTGACTTCGGCGGCGGTCAAATCGCTGTTCGCCGGCAACAGGCTGAAACCGCAGGCCTCCAGCTTGAGGATGGCGTCCGCGATTCTGCTTTCTCCCATGAGCACCTCGTAGGTGCCGGCGACGAGTGCGTGCTTGTCCACGCCGCAACCCATGGTGGCGTTGCCCTGCGGGTCTACGTCCACCAGCAGCACGCGCCGCTT
This sequence comes from Natronospirales bacterium, assembly GCA_018971605.1. Taxonomy (GTDB): domain Bacteria; phylum Pseudomonadota; class Gammaproteobacteria; order Natronospirales; family REEB76; genus REEB76. The sequence continues at coordinate 5,228 of JAGXAL010000035.1, forward strand.
GGTGGCTGCGAGCGAGGCGGCCAGGTTCACCGCGGTCGTGGTTTTGCCGACGCCGCCTTTCTGGTTGGTGATGGCGAGGATTCTGCCCATAAATATTACGTAGGTTGGGCTGAGCGGAGCGAAGCCCAACAAGAACTGCCTAGTCCCTTCTCCCTTGAGGGGAGAAGGTGGATGAGGGGTGAAGGTAACGCCACCCTCACCCTAGCCTCTCCCGCCAGCGGGAGAGGGGTAAATGTGAATTACATCTTTTCGATTTCCACCACGCAGCGTTGCGCGTCCAGTCCCGGCACCTTGAGCGTATGCACGGCCGCCAACTGAAACCCGGGCGGCAGTTCCCGCAATTCCGATTCGGACGGAGCGCCCTTCATGGCCAGCCACCGGCTTCCAGGACCGCCGAGATGCGCGGAGACCGCGAGAAAATCCGCCAAGGCCGCAAACGCACGGGTAATCACGGTATCAAACGGCTGGGGAGCACGGTAGTCCTCGACCCGCGCCTGCACCACTTCCACGTTGTTGAGCCCCAGCGTGGTCACCGCTTCGGTCACAAAGCGGGCTTTCTTGCCGACACTGTCGAGCAGCGTGAATTGCCGGTCGGGAAAGGCCACGGCGAGCGGAATCCCGGGCAAGCCCGCGCCGGTGCCGACATCCAGCACGCGCGCACCCTGCAGCCACGGCGCCACCGCGAGGCTGTCGAGCATATGCCGGCTTACCATCTGCGAGCGCTCGCGCACCGCCGTGAGGTTGTAACGCTGATTCCATTGAAACAGCAGCTCTATATAAGCCGCAAGCGTCGCGACTGCGCCGGCAGGGAGCCGCAATCCCAGCTCGGAAATGCCGGCAGCCAGCGGTTGCGTGAGGTCTTGCTGCGTCATGCGGTGAACGGCGGCCTGCCTGTATCAACGGAATTCGGTCGAGACGTGGGCAGAATAACAGAGGCAGCCCGCTGCCGGATTGGCAGCATTCAATGCAGCAGCAACACCATGCCGTTGTAGCCGCAGTGCAGCACGATTCCCGGCCACAGCGATTGATAGCGCAGGCGCAACCCGGCAGCGGCCAGCCCGAGCGCGCCGACCAGCAGGAAGCCCGGCCAGTAATGAATCTTGTCGGCGTAATGCAGCGCCACGAACGCCAGCGTGGTGAGCACCACCGCTGCCGACGTGCCGAAACTGCGCGCCACCGCGGCGAAGGCCACGCCGCGAAACACGAATTCCTCGAGCGGCGGTGCGACCAGCACCACGCTCACGGCAAACAGGAAGTAGGCAAAGCCAGTGGTGTGGGACAGGCGTTCCATCGGTCCCGTGAGGCGTGCGAGGTCCGGTGGGTAAAGCCGCTCCACCCAGATCACCAGCAACATCAGCAGCAGCGCGGTGAGCACGGCGACGCCGTAGCCGCGGAACGGCGCCGGCCGCCAGGCGACGCCCGTCGGACTGGGGTCACGCAAAAATGCACGCGCGTAGTGGGCGCTGAAGAACCACGCCCAGACGCCCGCCACCAGCATGCCAAGCAGCACGGAAAACGCCAGCAGCCCCGGACCGAGTTGTAATCCCGGAGGAAGACGCCCGCCCTGCAGCGCGGTTTCAAACCCGACGCTGAAACTCCAGGACAGGCCTACCGCGAAACCGCCCAGGAACTGCGCCAGCACATAACCCGCCACCAATCCCAGCGCATGCCAGCCGTTGAGTGTGCGCAGCGGCGCAGCCGTTATCACGCGCTGGCAGCAGGTTTTTTACGGGTTCCCGGCAACCAGCCTTTAACTGAGCCCGCGACCGCCAGCACGATTGCAACCACCAGGATCACCACACGCCACACTGCGAGCGCGGTGGCATGAGTGCGCGCAAAGGCCATGCCCGCTTGCAGCCCCTCGTGATAGTTGGTGGGCACAGTCGCCCCGTCACCCTGCGCGATCACCACACCCACGATAACGGAGTAGATGATGTACAGAATCACAAAGAACACGATGAACCAGATGATACCCATCAGTGCACGTTTCATTGGATTTCCCCTCGGCAGTTGAACTGTTCCGGCCCTGTCCCGCGCCCGGTAGGCAGCGTAGAGCGCACCAAGCGTTTATCAGTAATGCGTGGTCGGCGGCGGCACCACGCGCAGCACTTCTTCCACCGTGGTCACGCCTTCCGCAACTTTCTGTGCGCCGCGCAGGCGTAGCGGTTTCATGCCGCTGCGCATGGCTTCCTGGCGTAGTGCATCGATATCGAAATTGCTGGTGATGAGTTTCTTGATGGCCGGCGAGAAACTCATCATTTCATACAGTCCGATGCGACCCTTGTAGCCGGTGTTGCGGCATTCGAGGCAGCCCGCGGCTTTATATATATGCTTGGGATTCTGCGCCTTCCACGGTGCCACCAGGCCGTCCCACTCCTCGTCGCTCAGCTCCGCCGCCTGCTTGCAGTTGGGACACAGGGTGCGCACCAGGCGTTGCGCGATCACCGCGAGCAGCGTGGATTGCAACAAATACGGCGGCACGCCCAAGTCCAGCAGCCGGCTCACCGAGGACGGTGCGTCGTTGGTGTGCAGCGTGGACAACACCAGGTGACCGGTGAGCGAAGCCTGCACCGCCATGTCCGCGGTTTCGGAGTCGCGGATTTCCCCGATCATGATGATGTCGGGATCCTGGCGCAGCAGCGTGCGCACGCCGCTCGCAAAAGTGAGGTCAATGTTGGGCTGCACCTGCATCTGGTTGAGCGCCGGATCCACCATTTCGATGGGATCCTCGACGGTGCATACGTTCACGTCCGGCTGCGCCAGCTGTTTGAGCGTGGTATAGAGCGTGGTGGTCTTGCCGGAACCCGTGGGACCAGTCACCAGAATGATGCCGTGGGGATTTTCGATCATCGCCTGCCAGAATTTCTCGTCGGGCTCGGAGATGCCGAGTTCGCGGTAACTGCGCAGCAACACCGTGGGATCGAAGATGCGCATCACCAGTTTCTCGCCGAAGGCGGTGGGCATGCTGGAAATGCGCAGTTCCACTTCCTGGCCGTTGGGATTGCGTGTCTTGATGCGGCCGTCCTGCGGGCGGCGCTTCTCGGCGATGTCCATGCGCGCCAGAATCTTGATACGGCTGGTGACCGGCGCCAGCACCACGGTCGGCAGTTGATAGACCTGATGCAGCACACCGTCAATGCGCAAGCGAATCAAGCCTACTTCGCGGCGCGGCTCGATGTGGATGTCGCTGGCACGCTGATCGAAGGCGTACTGCAACAGCCAGTCCACGATGCTGACCACGTGCTGGTCGTTGGCATCGAGCTTGCCGGCGCGGCTCAACTCGATGAGTTGCTCGAAATTCTGGATGCCGGGCGCCGCACCCACGAGATTCTGGGCCTCGGCGCCGATCACCGAGCGCGAGATCGAGTAAAACTCCACCAGGTAGCGGCTGATTTCATCGGGATTGACCAGCACCCGGCGGATTTTCTTGCGCTGGATCTGGCTGATTTCCCGCTCCCACTCGCGTTCGTAAGGCTCGGCGGTGGCCACCACGATCTCGTCGGCGGTAACTTCCACCGGCAGCACTTTGAAACGCGAGGCGTAGCCCTGCGAGATCACGCCGGTGATGCGGCGCACGTCGAGTTTCAGCGGATCAATGCGCAAATAACTTAGCTTCAGACGCTCGGCCAGCCATTGCGTCAGGGTTTCCACGCTCAGCGCCCGCTCGGGGTCGCGCGCGTCCGGCCAGCCGCGTTTGCCGATGACCGAAAGCGGATGCTGCCCGTCGTAAACGCCACGCTCCGCCAGACCGCGCAATAAATTCACGCGTTCCGCAGTGAGCATGCCTTCGGCTTCAATCCAGCCGAGCACCTCAAGCAGCGACAGCTTGCGGTCAACGGGTTGAGGCACGGGGCGCGTGCTGGCCATGGCTCCAGTTTAGACAAAAGCCGCTATCCCTGCACTGCGGCAGCCGCGCCTTTAGGAACCGGCCAGAAAATGCCGCGGATCGCGGAGCTGGAAGGCGCTGACCTTGCCAGTCTTGAGGTTTACCAGCGCAATGCGGTTGTGGTCGGTATCGGCCACGTACAGCGTGCCTCCTGCCACGCTCAAGCCGCCGGGCTCGTCGAACCGGCCATCGCCGCCGGCAAGCGTGGTCACGCGGCGCGTCCTGGGATCGAGCACTCTTATTTTGCTGTTGTAGGTATCGGCGATATAAATGAGTCCGTCGTGCGAAACGACACCAAGATCGTGTTGCAGTCGCACCGCGTTGCCCACGCCGTCCACGTCGCCGAAATCGAATAAGCCGGTGCCTACCAGTGTGCGCACCTGCGCACCGGGGCCGAAGCCGACCTGACGCACCGCGCTGGCTTCGGGGTCCGCGACGTACAGATACTTGCCATCCGTCGTCAGCCCGCTCGACTGGGCGAAACTCGCCGCGCTGAGTGAACCGTCATCAATGCCTTCGTTGCCGCTGCCCGCATACAGGCGGAGGGTTTGCGTGACCGGGTCATACAGCCATAACTGGTGCTGGCCGGCCATGGCGATGTACAGCAAACCGTCGTGCCATAGTACTGCCCACGGCGTGTTCAATTCTGCGCCGCGTGCCGGCATCGTGGTTTCAGTCATGTAGGTCTGCTTGCCGTTGCCTGCAACGGTGGTGATCATGCGTGTCGTCAAATCCACCTTGCGGATCGCATTGTTGTCGGTGTCGGCCACATACAGCGTGTTGGCGTCCGCGAGCGTCATGCCTTGAGGATAGGCAAACTCGGCGTCTGCGTAATCGCCGTCGTGCAATCCTTTCTTGCCGTTGCCGATCACTGCCAAGACATTGCCGTTGAGCGTGGTCACCACGATACGGTTATGGTTGGAATCCGCGATGAACAAGCGGTCATGTGCCGCGTCCGCGAGCACCTTGCCGGGATACAGCAACTGCGTGTCCGGCATGCTGAACTTGACGTTGTTGAACCACAGCGGCTTGTCGTTGATCTCGCCCTTGCTGCCGAACTCCTGCACCAGGATGCCGATGGCCTTATTGAGCAGCGCGTAATGGCCCTCGCCGGATACCTGGCCGACGATCTTGCCGGCCGGATCAATCAGCGTGAGCGTCGGCCAACCTTCGGCACCGTATTCGTTCCAGATCCGCATGTCCTTGTCGTTGACCACCGGATGATCAATGCCGTAACGCTGCACGATCATGGCGATGTGTGCGGTCTTGCGCTCGGTGACGAACTTGGCGGAATGCACGCCGATGATCACCAACTTGTCGCCGTAGGTTTGCTGCAGCTTGTCGAGATCGGGAATGATGTGGAAACAGTTGATGCAGCCGTAGGTCCAGAAATCCAGCAGCACCACCTTGCCGCGCAGCTCACTCAGCGTGACCGGCTTGCCGCCGGTATTGATCCAGTCGAGCCCGCCCGGGAACGCGGGCGCGGCAACCGTGCCCGCCAGTGCCGGCGCTTCCGCCGCGAGCGCCAATGGCATCACGCGCAGGCCGGTAAACCAACGCAATCCGCCAAACAAGGCGCTGGCGACAATCGCCAGCACCAGGACCGTTGCAATCTTGGCCGTCGTCTTCATAGAAGTTCCGTTTTTGCCGTACCGCACGTTCTTGGACAGCGCCGCGGCCGGATTTATTTCGCACCTAAAGAAATATAGTTTTCAGCCACCCGGCACCAGTACCGCCGCGCCATTCAGCTTCCCGGCCCGTAGCGCGGCCAAGGCTTCGTTAGCTTGTGTGAGTGGAAATAGCGTCACCGAGGTGCGCACCGGCCAGCGCGCCAGCGCCTGCATGAATTCCTCACCGTCCTGGCGCGTGAGGTTCGCGACCGAGCGCAGCACGCGCTCGCCCCAGAGCAGCTCGTAAGGAAAGGCCGGGATGTCGCTCATGTGAATGCCGGCGCACACCACTACGCCGCCCTTGACCGCGGCCGCGAGCGCCGCCGGCACCAGCGCGCCCACGGGCGCGAAAATCAGCGCCGCATCCAGCGGCTCCGGCGGCTTTGCATCGGAGCTGCCTGCCCAATGTGCCCCGAGTTCACGTGCAAATTTTTGCGTTGCTGCATCGCCGGGACGTGTGAAGGCGTACACCTGCCGCCCCTGTGCCACGGCGATCTGCGCGACGATGTGGGCCGCCGCGCCGAAGCCGTAAAAGCCGATGCGTTCGGCATCGCCCGCAAAACGCAGCGCACGGTAACCGATGGGGCCAGCGCATAACAGGGGTGCCGCATGCACATCGTCGTAATTCGACGGCAGACGCAAACAAAAACGCGCGTCAGCCAGCACGTATTCGGCGTAGCCACCATCGCGGTCGTAACCGGTGAAGCGCGCCTGTTCGCAAAGATTTTCGCGCCCGCTGCGACAATAAACACACTCGCCGCAGGTCCAGCCGAGCCACGGCACGCCCAGGCGTTCGCCAGTTTTGAATTCAGTTACATTGCTCCCAACCGCCGCTACCGTACCGACGACCTCATGTCCCATGGTCACCGGCAGCTTACCCTGCGCAAGTTCGCCGTCATGAATATGCAGATCGGTACGGCATACGCCGCAGGCGCGCAGTTTGAGCAGCACTTCGCCCGGCCCCGGTTCGGGCACGGGCAACGTGCGATGCGCGAGCGGTCCGCCGCGCTTCTCCAGCACCATTGCAGTCATGCTGGCGACCAAATGCATTCGCGACCTTCAGCTGTGGCTACATACTCAAATTCTACGCCCGCCGCAGTGCTAGCATTCGAAGTCAAGAAGCCTCAACGACGGAGAATTGAATCATGACTCAACCAGTTTGTGCCGTTCTCGGCATCGGCCCCGGCAACGGCGCCGCCATCGCGCGGCGTTTTGCCCGCGAGCATTACCGGCTTGCCTTGCTGTCACGCAGCACCACGCTTTCCGAAAAACTGGCCAATGAATTACCTGGCGCTCATGCGTACGCTTGTGACGCAGGCAATCCGGAAGCCGTAAAAGACACCTTTGTCCGCATCCGCAAGGACATGGGCGACGTGGACGTGCTGGTGCATAACGCCGGCTCCGGCACCTGGGGCAATGTGGAGCAGGTCAGCGCCGCCGATCTGGAAAGCGCTTGGCGTGTCAACGTACTCGGCGCCTTCGCCGCGGCGCGCGAAGTAATCCCTGCAATGAAAAAGCGCGGCAGCGGCAGCATTATTTTCATCGGCGCCACCGCGTCGCGCCGGGGTGCCGCGCGCGCGGCCGCTTTTGCGCAGGCCAAGGCGGCGCAGCGCGCGCTTGCCGAATCCATGGCGCGTCATCTGTGGCCGGCCGGGATTCACGTGGCGCTGGTCATCATCGACGGCGTGGTCGATCTGGCGCGCACCCGCGAGCGCATGCCGGACAAACCCGAGAGCTTCTTCGTAAAACCGGAGGACGTGGCTGTCACCATCTGGTGGCTCACGCAGCAGCCGCGTTCCGCGTGGAGTTTTGAAGTGGAAGCCCGGCCTTTCGGCGAGAACTGGTAGAACTTACATCAAAACATCGTTCGCCCTGAGCGTAGCGCCGTCAGCGCGGAGTTGAAGTGTTTTAAATCCCAGATTTCCTCGTTTCGACTTCGCGGAGCTACGCTCAACACGAGCGGTTAAATGTTTTAGCAACAGGTCTTGGCGCTCAGCTTCCGAAACGCCGCTCGCGGCCCTGGTAGCTGCGTATCGCGCGCAGGAAATCAATGCGCCGGAAACCCGGCCAGAGCGCATCGCAGAAATAATATTCGCTGTAGGCCGCCTGCCACAGCAGGAAACCAGAAAGCCGCAGCTCGCCGCTGGTGCGGATGATGAAATCCGGATCAGGCGTACCGGCGGTATAAAGATAACCGCTTATCTGCGCGGCGGTGAGCCCGGCCGCAATCTCGGCTGGTGAGCGGTGCTGGGTTTCCGCTTCCTGCAACAGCTTCTTCACGCCATCCACGATTTCCTCGCGGCCGCCGTAACCAAACGCAATATTCAGCAGCATGCCGTCATGATCGGCGGTGGAATTTTCCAACGTCTCGGTGGCCGACACTACCGCCTCCGGCAAATCCGCGCGCCGGCCGATCACCTTGACTCGGACCTTGTGCTTCTGGATGCGCGGATGTTCGATCAGCTTGCGGCTTTCACGCACGAACAGTTTGAACAGATATTCGACTTCATCGGGCGTGCGCGCGAAATTTTCGGCGCTGAACACGAACAGCGTGACGTTGGCAATGCCGAGTTCCAGGCACCATTCCAGCAACTCGTGGACTTTCTCCACGCCGAATTCATGTCCCTTGCGCGCATCCAGGCCGATGCCGCGCGCGAAACGCCGGTTGCCGTCAAGAATGACACCGATGTGTTGTGGAATGCGCCCGCCGCTGACTTCGTTGACCAGCTTTTGTTCGTACCACCAGTAAAGCGGATGCGTGACTGCGCGCAGGAATCGCAAAATACGCAAAGGAAAGCGCAGCGGCACTGGTGCCGCGGGAACCTCCGCCAAATCTGAAGTATTCAAATTGTTACCTGAAGGGTTGGAATTTCCACGCCGTAACCCGGATCCAAAGTACCCTGAAACCGGTGAGAACACAGCAACAGTCACGGACTGCGACGATTCTACTGCAAAGCCTTGGCCCGGATAGTAAAGCGCCCCACGATCGGCGCAGCCCGGTTAAAGCGACCGTCTTGAAAATGGGATTCCGTGCATACTAACAGGGGAGCGGCCACCACCGTCGAGACGAGCCGCAGACTGAGGGAGATACCCATGCACCGTCATTACGCATTTTTGACTCTGCTCACGGCCTTTGTCGTCATCATCGCCATTGGCAACGCATACATAGATTTAAAAGTTTCCGGCTTGCCATTTGAAATTGACATTGTCACTACTCACACCGCGGTGATAAAGCCTATCGAAGGCATTCCGTTACCGCAGGGCATACAAACCGGCGACCGGCTGGATCTGACCACTCAGCCGCTCGCGACCCGCGCCATCATCGGAATCAACATACTTTCTTCCTACCTGCAAGCGTCTCTCCCCCTGGGGCATACCTATGACTTTGTGATTGAGCGGAACAACCAGGAGATCACCGTTCCGATTACCAGCGTGAAACTGGGCGTCACTTCGCAATTGCGAACGTTTCAATGGATGAATTTAATACAGCTGGTCATTACGGCGATATTCGCGTTGCTAGTCCTGTGGCGAGGCCGCAATCGTGCGGCTGCGGGCATGACGTTGTTTACGATTGGATTTGTAGCCGGGGGCATTATCTTTCCGCTCGACGGCTGGGCCGGGCTTGCGATTGTTTCGGCCGCAAACATCGGTAACCTCTTGGCGCGAGTCGGTTTTTACGTTATGGCTGATGCGGTGGCACAGCCGATACTGAGTCGTGGGATGCGCAGGTTGTATTTCGGACTGTTTATTCTGATTCTCAGTGCGGGTGCGGCACTGTTCTCGTTGGGCGGTCCTGTGCTCTATGTTCTCACGGACTGGGCGGGAGGGCTGTTGCCTCGGTCCGGGCTCGTATGGTCGGCCAGTTTCCTGGTTCCATTACTGCTGTTGTTTGCATCCTATCAACATGCGACGCAGGCCCAGCGGTTACGGCTGCGCTGGATGCTGTGGAGTGGCGTGATCTACCTGGTTGGAATAGTTACTTCCAACACGCCGATCCTAAGTTTGCAATTCTCGGTGGCCATGACCTACGGTTGCCAGTTAACCGGAACAGTAGGTTTTCTGTATGCCGTGCTGCGGCATCGGGTAGTGGACGTGTCGGTGTTTCTGGATCGCACTTTGGTGTACGGCACCATCACTGCGCTGGTCGTTGGCGTACTGGCCGCAGTCAACAGCTTGGTGCAACACGCCGCGCTCGGTACCAATGCCAGCCTGTTGCTGCAGGTGGCAGTACCACTATCGCTCGGCATCGTGCTCACACGCTTGCGCGCCTATCTGGACCGCATCGTCGAACGGGTGTTCTTTCGTAAAAAATACCTGGCCGATAAAGCTTTGCGGCGCTTCGCTGCATTGTGCGGCCGTTTTGAGGATTCCGGTGAATTGCTGGCCACCGCGAGCGTGGAAATCCGCCGACATTTAGGCGCACGCGGCGTGGCGTTTTATGAGCGGCGCACCGGGGAATACACCTGCGTGCATCAGGAAGGCGAGGTACATTACCCGCCGCAAGCTAAGATTGACGACACCGCCTTCGTGGCCGCGCGTGCCGATCAAACCGACATTGATCTCGCGGAACTGCACTCCGGCCTCGGCAATGACGGCTACGTTTTCCCCATGAGCGCACACGGCGAGATGCAATACGTGCTGGTCTGCGCCAACCGTCCCGGTGAACATTATTCCAGTGACGAACGCCTGCTGCTGGCGCATGTCACCCACGAGATGGGCATGGCGCTGTATGCACTACGCATGCAGGCTCGCGCCAGGGTCGTGGAAGCGTTGGCCACAGCCTCGCCGACTTCTCTCCCGGAGATTCAAACGGCAGCGCGTGCGCTATTGAGCACCGCACCGGCGGGTTAGGCTGATGACGATGCCTCAGAGAAAATAAGGCTGCAACAGGTCACGCCGCCTTCGGCCTTGGCGAGTTCTGAAGCATCCACGGTGCGCATGTTGATACCTCGCGCCTCCAATCGCTTTCGGGTTTTCGGAAACGCTGCGGGATAAATCACCGTATTGCCGACCAGCAGGGAATTGGCGGCGAAAGGCTCTGAGGGATCTACCTCAATCAGTTTGTGGGAATCGAACACGCGCGCGTCCGCCCAGGCGCGGTTGATGAGCAGCGTGTTGTCCGCTACTTGGGTGACAGCCGATTTGAGATGCAGGCAATCGTGCAGCTCCACAGCTGTCACGGAATAACCAAACGGCGCGAGAATGCTACGCAGTTGCTCGATGCCTTCTGGATTGCTGCGTGCCGACAAGCCCACATAAAGCGTCTTGTTGACTCGCAGCACGTCGCCGCCATCCAGCGTGCCGGGTGGCTTGATATGAAACAGTTTGCGGTATTGTTTCAGAACATCAGCGATCGAGCTGATTTCAGCGCGCCGCGATTCGGCACCCGGTCGGGTGATCACCGCCAGCTCGTCCAGCACGATGGCTGCATCCTCGACAAACACCGAATCCGGCAGCTCCGGTTCTACGGGCAACCGGATCAGCTCGCAACCGAGTTTAACCAGTAATTCCTCATATTGGCGATGCTGCGCGCGGGCGCGTTCAAGATCTATCGACGTGCGCGCAAGGTGTGTAAGCTCGCACTCGGTGATGCACAGACTGACTTCGCGGCTAATGGCAATGAACATGTCATCCTGCTCCGAAGACGATGATAATATCCTGGGACACCCCGATGTGTTCGTCACACCGACAAATAACAATGGCCTTGAGTAAGTGTCCCGGATGCGGCGGACTCTTCGAAGATATCGAAGGACCGACGCA
>JAGXAL010000147.1 GCA_018971605.1 Natronospirales bacterium
CCCCACGACGTGATCGTGAGCGTCAATGGCAATGCCGTGACCAGCGCTGCGGATGTAAGCAATTACATCGGCCTGTTGCGCGTGGGCACGCCGCTGACCTTGGGCATGCTCCGCAACGGCAAGCCCGTAACCATTCACGCGACCATCGGCAAGGCACAGTCCGAGCAGGTAGCCGCAACCAACAGCTCGCCGCTGCGGGGCATCACCGTGGCCAACATCGATGAAAGCTCGCCGCTTTACGGCCAGGTTAAAGGCGTCATGGTGACGAGTGTGGACCCGAACAGTGAGGCGGCCGAGGCCGGCGTGCGCCGGGGCGATGTCGTTACCGCCGTAAACCGCGAGCCGGTTACCAATGTCGCGCAGTTCCAGAAAGCTCTCAAAGATGCCGGCAGCACTATCGCCCTGTTGATTCAGCGCAATGGTCAAAACATATACATAGTGCTCAACGGTTGATCGTCACAAATCGATCGGCATGTTTGAAGGGCTCCGCAAGGAGCCCTTTTTTATCCCAAGTGCATCGTGTTGTGATTATGTCTGCTGCCCAGTGCCGACGCGTGCCGGTTACCGGTCATTAGTCTTCACGTCGGTGAGACGATATATACTTCTGCGACCCGGCCTGTTTCCGGGCGCTTGACCCAAGGAGTTACACATGCACCCGACCATTAAAATCACGGCGGCGCTGCTGGGCGGAACCCTGTGGCTCGCAGCCGGCGCCTTACAGGCGCAGACCACCCCGGCGGCCGCGAGCGCCATGCCGGCCAGCCCGGCAACCAGCACGCCGAGCGCCACCCCGGCCGCGGCCGCGACCGCCAGCGTGTCGCAAGCGCAATTCACCACCGCGGTCACCAATCGCGAACCGGCTGACGACATCAGCACGCTCGACAACAGCCACACCCAAGTGTTCTTTTTCACGGCGCTCAAGGACGCCGCCGGCCAGACCATCACGCACCGCTGGCAATACAACGGCCAGACCATGGCGGAAGTGAAATTCGAGCCCAAGGCCAACCACTGGCGCGTATGGTCGAGCAAGACGCTGATACCCGGCCAGACCGGCACCTGGACCGTGGAAGTGGTGGACGGCAGCGACAAGGTGCTGGCGTCCAAGACCCTCGACTACACCGCCGCCGCGGCAGCCACGCCCGAGGCCACGCACAAAGTACAAGCCGCCACCAAAACCACGCCGCCTCCGGCTGCCGTCACCCACGGCGACCGATAACGGCGGATACCAAATAATCCAAACAACATTTCGCTTCCCACTCAGCTTCACCACGGAGTCCATCATGCACACCATGAACAAGATCCTGATCGCCACCGGCTGCGCCGGCCTGCTCGCGATGGCCGGCATCGCGCAGGCACAGACAACGCCGCCTCCGACGACCACCACGACTACGGTCACCACCAATGCGACCCACAAGGTGCAGACGGACGCGACCCACAAAGTGCAGCCGGGAACCACGCAACAGACTCAACCCAGTACTACACCGACACCGGCACCCACCCCGACCACGAACGGCAGTCCCGCTGCTTGATCTGAAAACCTGGACGCAAGTGACACCACGGGGCCGTACAAGCGGCCCCGTTCTTTTTACCCGTCAAGACGGTTTTTTCACATTCCGGCAGGACAATCGCGGGGCCTTTCCCGCGCGTCGTTTATCGGGGAATGTTTGCCGGTGGCGTACCAATTACCACAGCGATCTTCTCGGCCCCAGTGAGCGGAATGTGTGCGGGATTACCTCTATAGAGCACACCGTTTACATACACCTGTATGCGGGTCGCAGGGCGGCAGTATTTGGCAACGCATTGGGCGTTCAGGCGCACGCCCCACTCGGTAAAGAACTGCCCCAGATTGAAGGGCTCACGCTTGGGCGCCTCGATGTGAATCAAGCCGGAGGCATCGTGGGTATGCAGGGGCGAGATGCAGGCCTGTTCACATGACGCAACCAGTCCGATGCTTGCACCGGACCCAGTGGGAAAACTGGCTATGGCCGGGTCCCTGGTGTTTATGCCGATGCCGGCGGGTACAGTCACCGCCTGGCCGTTCACAAATACGTAGAGCCGATCGTGCACGTGATACGCAATGGTTTCCTCGGGAAGCGGAACCAGCCCGGCCAGGCGCACTTGCCGCAGTGTGTCCGTGGGAACGGGCCAAACGGGCGCAGCGGTACCTGCGATGGCAAGGGATAGCGGCAGCATGGCTATGGCCGCCGCCAACAAGATGGAATGAAATTTGTGGTGGATCACTGACTTTCTCCATCCGGAAATCGAGGCCCAAGCACCTGCTCTCAGCCAATCCAAACCGTTTTCACGTTCACGAATTCATGTATGCCGTGGCGCGATAACTCTCGACCGTATCCCGAGTGCTTGATGCCGCCGAAGGGTAGACGTGGATCGCTTTTCACCAGGCCGTTGACGAAGGCACTGCCGGATTGCAGGCGGCGCGCGAAGGCTTCGCCGCGCTTCAGGTCGCGCGTCCACACGCTGCCGCCGAGACCGAAAGTGGTGCCGTTGGCGACCTGGAGCGCTGCGGCCTCGTCGCGTACGCGTATGACGCTGGCCACCGGGCCGAACAATTCCTCGCTCCAGGCGCGCATGCCCGGTACCACGCCGTCGAGAATCGTGGCTGGGTAAAACGCGCCTTTGCCGGCGAGCGGCTCACCGCCCAGCAATACCTTCGCGCCTTTCTCAAGCGCGTCCGCCACCTGCTTGTGCAGGCTCTCGCGCAGATCGAAACGCGCCATCGGTCCCAGGGTCGTGGCCGGGTCCATCGGATCGCCGCATTGCAGCGCTTGCGCCCGCGATTTGAATTCGCCCAGGAACGCCTCGGCGATTTTTTCCACCACAATGAAACGCTTGGCGGCGATGCAACTCTGCCCGGCGTTCTGATAGCGCGATTTCACGCCGACTTCCGCGGCCTTGGCGGGATCCGCATCCTCCAGCACCACGAAAGCGTCCGAGCCACCCAGTTCCAGTACGCATTTCTTCAGCACTTCGCCGGCTTCACGTCCCACGGCGCGGCCGGCGCGTTCGCTGCCGGTGAGCGTGACCGCCGCGATGCGCGCGTCCTTGATCACCGACTCGACCTGCGGGATGCCGATCATGAGCGTCTGAAACACGCCAGCCGGAAAACCCGCCTCGCGGAACACGGCTTCCAGCGCCAGCGCGCAACCCGGGACGTTGTCGGCATGCTTGAGCACCACGGTGTTGCCGGCGGTCAGCGCCGGCGCAGCCGCGCGGATCGCCTGCCAGAAAGGAAAATTCCACGGCATCAC
>JAGXAL010000148.1 GCA_018971605.1 Natronospirales bacterium
ACACGCCCGGCGGCGCCGGCAAGAAATGAATCGCTACCGCTTGCTCAATCGCGAAAGGCCCCGCTAAGGTGCGCTTCGCGATGCTCGGCAGCGGCAGCCGCGGCAACGCCACGCTGGTCGAGGTAGGCGATACGCTGGTGATGGTGGATTGCGGTTTCCCGCTGGTGGAGACCGAGGCGCGCCTGCGGCGCCTCAAGATCGAGCCGGAAAGGATTGCCGCGATATTGATTACCCACGAACACGGCGATCACGCCAGCGGTGTGGCACTGTTTGCGGAGCGTTACCGGATTCCGGTCTGGTGCACCGCGGGCACGCTTGCCGCCTGTGGAAAGTTTGGTTTGCAGCACGCGGAGTTCTTCAATCCGCAAGCGGCATTTGCCGTTGAGGCACTCGAAATCACGCCGATCACGGTGCCGCACGACGCGCGCGAGCCCACGCAGTTTGTCTTCAGCGATGGCAACCATCGTTTGGGACTGCTGACCGACACCGGCAGCATCACGCCGCATATTCGCGCACGACTTGCGGATTGTGATGCACTGATTCTGGAATGCAATCATGACCGCGAGATGCTGGAGCAGGGACCGTATCCCGCAAAACTGAAAAAACGCGTGGGCGGGCGTCTTGGCCATCTGAGCAACGCGCAGGCGGCCGGGTTGCTGGGTGAACTGGAGTGCCAAGCTCTGCAGCATCTGGTGGCCGCGCATCTGAGCGAAAAGAACAACACGCCCGGGCTTGCGCGTGACGCGCTGGCCGGAGCCCTCGACTGCGAGCCGGACTGGATACAGGTGGCCACGCAGGACTCCGGGCTGGGCTGGCGCGAGTTGCGCTGAACTGGAGCAGCGCACGGCCTTCCGCTAAAATACGCACCCGTTACCGTTCCAGGATCCGTCATGCTGCAGTTCCGCGGTGGCCCGGCGCTTTCCGAGTTCCGCCTTCAGAAACTGCTCGCCAACCTGCGTGCCCACCTGCCGGCGCTGTCCGCGCTATCGGCCGAATTCCATTACTTCATTGATGTCAGCGCTGCGCTCAGCGCTTCAGAAGAACGCATTCTGCACGCGCTGCTTGCAGAAGGCTCTCCGCTTGCCGCCGAAGCGCCTCAGGGTTCGCAACTGATCTGCGTGCCACGCTTCGGTACGATCTCGCCCTGGTCCAGCAAAGCCACGGATATTGCCCACAACTGCGGACTGAGCCGGGTGCGGCGCATCGAGCGCGGCGTAGTGTTTCACTTGCAGCATGCCGGCGCCGTTCTTCCGCCCAAACAACTGGAGCGCGCGGCGCATCTGCTGCACGACCGCATGACCCAAGCCTTGTTGTCGAGCGTGGATGAAGCGGCGGGCCTGTTTCGCGCCGCCACGCCGGCCAAACTCAAGAGCGTGAATATTCTCAAGGGCGGGCGGCGCGCGCTGGAAAAAGCCAATCGCGAAGCCGGCCTTGCGCTCTCGGACGACGAGATGGATTACCTGGTGGAGAGTTTCCGCAAGCTCAAGCGCAATCCCACGGATGCGGAACTCATGATGTTCGCGCAGGTGAATTCTGAACATAGTCGCCATAAGATTTTCAATGCCGACTGGAAAATTGACGGCGAGCGCCAAGCGGTCTCGCTGTTTGACCTGATTCGCGCCACGCACGCGCACAATCCGGCAGGCGTGCTTTCGGCTTATCGCGACAATGCCGCGGTCATTACCGGCAGCAAAGGCGGGCGCTGGTTCCCGCGCCCGGCGGACAAGGTGTACGCGCGCCATGAGGAACCGGTGCACATCCTCATGAAAGTCGAGACCCACAATCACCCAACCGCGATCTCGCCGTATCCGGGCGCGGCTACCGGCGCGGGCGGTGAAATCCGCGACGAGGGCGCCACCGGCCGTGGCGCCAAGCCCAAGGCCGGACTTACCGGATTCACGGTTTCCAATCTGCGCATCCCCGGCTTCGAACAGCCTTGGGAGCAGGACCATGGCAAACCAGCGCACCTGGCCGCGGCGCTCGACATCATGCTGGACGGGCCGATCGGCGCGGCCTCGTTCAACAACGAATTCGGCCGGCCGGCGTTGCTTGGCTACTTCCGAACCTATGAGCAACAGGCTGAAGGAGTTTTGCGCGGCTATCACAAGCCCATCATGATCGCGGGCGGCCTCGGCAACGTGCGCGGCATGCACGTGGACAAGGCGGAATTGCCGGCAGGCGCGAAAATCATCGTGCTCGGCGGCCCGGCGATGAAAATCGGCCTGGGTGGCGGCGCGGCTTCGAGTCTTGCGGGCGGCGCCGGGCAGGAGGAACTGGATTTTGCTTCGGTGCAGCGCGGCAATCCAGAAATTCAGCGGCGCGCGCAGGAAGTGATTGACGCCTGCTGGGCGCTCGGCGAGGCGAATCCAGTGCTGTCCATCCACGATGTCGGCGCTGGCGGCCTGTCGAATGCGGTGCCGGAAATCCTGGATGCCAGCAAACGCGGCGGCGCGCTGGAGCTGCGCCAGATTCCCAGCGACGATCCCGGCATGTCGCCCATGGAAATCTGGTGCAACGAAGCCCAGGAACGTTACGTGCTGGCGGTCGCGCCGGAGCATCTGGCGGAATTCGAGGCGCTTTGCCAACGCGAGCGCTGTCCGTTTGCGGTGATCGGCGCAGCCAGCGTTGACGGCCGACTGCAAGTGTCGGATGCGCATTTCCGCAAGCATCCCGTGGACATGCCCATGGAGGTGCTGCTCGGCAAACCCCCCAAAATGCTGCGCGATGTGAAACGCATAAGCGCGGTGCCGCCCAGCTTCGATACGGCGAAAATCGATTTGCACGAAGCGGCATCGCGCGTGTTACGCCTGCCGGCCGTGGCCGACAAGGGCTTTCTGGTCACCATCGGCGACCGTAGTGTCGGCGGCCTGGTGTGTCGCGACCAAATGGTCGGGCCGTGGCAGGTGCCGGTAAGCGACGTGGCGGTGACCGTGGCAGGTTACGACGGTTATCACGGCGAGGCGATGGCGATGGGTGAGCGCACGCCGGCGGCGGTGATCAATGCGCCCGCCTCGGGACGCATGGCAGTCGCCGAAGCGCTCAGCAATATCGCCGCCGCGGGCGTCGGTGTACTCGCGAACGTACGCCTGTCGGCCAACTGGATGGCGGCCTGCGGGCAGCCGGGCGAAGACGCTGCCTTGTACGACACCGTCAAGGCAGTGAGCGAGTTATGCGTGGCGCTCAACATTGCCGTTCCGGTCGGCAAGGATTCGCTGTCCATGCAGGCGCAATGGCA
>JAGXAL010000149.1 GCA_018971605.1 Natronospirales bacterium
TGGGCCGTCTGGCGCTCGCGGGCGTGCTGTATTTCTTTCTGGTTTCGACAGCGGTGCAATTTCTGCGGCCTGAATACAGCGTCATGGGCACACCGCTGAGCTTTTACCTGCTCGGCCCTTACGGCGGCTGGCTGCACGGCGCTTTCTACGCGCTGGCCGCCGCGATCCTGATGCTCGCCATCGGCTGTTACATCGACAGTGAGCGGCCGGCGCGCACGGCGGCGACGCTCGTGCTGTTCACGCTGGGCGCTGCCGGCGTGGCGGTGACAGCCGTTTTCCCTACTGACACCAGCGCCACGCTCACGCGCCATGGGGTGATTCACGTTGTGACGGCGGCCGTTGCTTTCCTCGCGACCAGCGCCGCCATGCTGATGCAGTCCTGGCGCTTCCGCCACGACCCGCACTGGCGGAGGCGCTTCCGCAACGCCATGGAACTCGCGGTGTTCGAGTTCATCGTACTGTGGTATTACGCGCTTATGCACTACCCGGCGCGCGGCTTCATGGAGAAGCTCACCATCCTGCTGATCCTGCTGTGGCTGGCACTCGTGGCCTGGTGGCTGCAGACACCCCGACGCAGCCCGCCGCAACTATAATTTCAGCATTGCTTCGCCACCACTGATACGCGCATGAGCCGCTGGCGCCCCGCCCCACCCAAGTCCTCGCCTTACATCACCGCTGACGGTTACCGGCGGCTGGAAAACGAGTTCAAGCAACTCTGGGAACAGCGCGCCGAAGTGGTGCAGGCGCTGTCGGCGGCGGCCGCCGAGGGCGACCGCTCGGAGAATGCCGAGTACATCTACCGCAAGAAACAACTGCGCGAGATGGACACACGCATCGGTTATCTGCAACGGCGCATGCCGGAATTACACGTGGTTGCCGACCCACCGCCCGACAAACAACGCGTGTTCTTCGGCGCACAGGTGCTTCTGGAAGACGAGCGCGGAACCCAAACCGGGTATCACATCGTGGGCGCGGACGAATTCGATCCCGCCAGCCATTGCATCAGCATTGATTCGCCGCTGGCGCAGGCGCTGCTGAAGAAAACCGTGGACGACGAGGTCAAGGTGCTCACCCCCGCGGGTGAGACCCGCTATTACATCGTGGAAGTGAGTTACCAGCCGTTGTCAGCGTCGCGCTGACGCTTATTTGCCGAATAACTTGTCGAGTTCCGCCTTGGCGCGGTTCGCGGTGCTGTCGTCCGGCCGCTGAAAGGCGCCGGCTTGCGGCTGGAAATACTCGCAGAAATTGGCACGCTGCTTGTCCTTGGGCGGATCGGCGCGCTCCTCGGCGCAGCTTTCCGGCTTGTGCGGATCAAAAAACCGGCACAGGCGGCAGACATGCAGCTCGGCGTGGCAGACCAGACATTCGGAAAGCCGCGAGAGCGGCATCGGTACGCCTTCCAACGCCGCGCCGCACTTCCAGCAAACAAGTGAATTGGAGGAATTCACACTTTGTCCCCTCGCCCCTTTGGGGAAAGGTTAGGGTGAGGGGCTGAATCACGCCCAGGCGGCGTTGGAATCCGTTGGCGTATGATAGTAGTCGCTTTCTTCGGCGAACTGCTGGATCAGTTTTTTCAATTCCGCCTGGCGCAGCTCCGCGGTGGACGTCGGCGCGCAGTCCTCGCACATGGGATCGTCGCAGGGCTGGCGCGAATACAGCCAGAAGTGCACTGCGCCGGCCAGCAGGCCGTCGGCGATGTCCCAGAGATCCGCTTCCGGGTGCGCGTCGCTCACGCGATTGGCAAGATCCACCACCTGCTCGGCAGTCGAATCGAAGGAAGAAGCCTCGGTATTCATGGCGCTGTCCGCTACCAAAAAGGGCCGGTATTTTAGCAGACCGGGTCGGCCGCCATTCACAGCGGCTGGCTGCGGTGGCGATAGTCCACGCGGCGCGCTTGCAGATAGGCCAAGATGAAATCGAAGCACGCCGCATCGCGTCCCACGGTTTCCGGCGGATGCACACCGGGCCTGCGGAATTTGCCTTCGAGCAGCAGGTTGGCGGCCGCGGTACAGGTGAAGCCGGTGGTGCGCGCCATCGAGGAGAAACCGGTGGTGGCATCGTATTGGTCGTGCATTTCCCACACGTGGCGCAGGCGCCGGCCGTGTTCTTCGCCCTCGACGGTCACGCGCATGACGGTGAATTCCGGCTCGCCGGGCGCAAGTTTCCACTGCTCGAGCAGCAATTTGGCCGACACCTCCAGGGGGCGCACACTCGCTCCGCCGACCGCAATCGGGTCGGTGGCGAAAAATCCCGCCTGGCCCAGCGCGCCGATGAGCGCCGCGTGGCCGGGATAGCGCAGCGTCTTTTCCGACATCTCGGGAATGTGCGCCATGCTCTTGAGCAAGGAACGCAGGCCGTCGGTATTGAAAGCTTCGAGCCGGCCGACGCCTTCGAACTCCACGGTTTCGCACTCGCTCAGCGCCGGCAGCGTCACCACTTGGCCGCCGCGTTGCAGACGCGCCGGCCGCGTGTATTCCTCGATCACGTCAATCGGCGAAAACGGCGCTTTGTAATTGAACGGCGCTTGCGGATGTTGCGGCAGTCCGCCCACCAGGCACTCGAAGCGCGTGACCTTCATGTGCGCGTCGTGATGGCCGAGTATGAGGTTGTCCATGCCGGGCGCTACGCCGATATCCACCAGCGCGGTGACGCCCTGGTCTTTTGCCAGCGTGTCCAGTTGCAACGCGTCTTCCGGGAAGAAGGAAATATCGGCAACGTGCTTGCCGGCCTCGATGAGCGTTTTGAGGGTGCGGAAACCCAGGAAACCGGGCACCGCGGAAACCACGAGGTCGAAGGGCCGCACGAACTCGGCCAAGGCCCGCGCGTCAGCGAGATCCAGTTGACGCGTAGCGATGCCATGCGCGGTGAGTCGCGCCAGCGCCGCGTCGCTGCGATCGGCCGATGTCACCTCGTGGCTACCGGCCAGATCGCGGGCCATGACGCCGCCCACCATGCCGGCGCCGAGTACGCAGATTTTCATGTGGTTTGCCCTTGAGGTTTGATGCGTGGGTCCCATCTTCATGGATGCGCCGCAGCACCGCAAGCGCTGCCGGCAGCTTGCACATTTCTGCTAACCTAGCGCCCTGAGCAAATCCACCGGACACACCGCCATGGCCAGCGAAGCCAAAGACCTCGACATCCAGATGTCACTCGAACAGCTTTATCAGGAAGAGGTGTTCACCGACCGCAACGTCGGCACCATCCAGCGGCTTACGCCGATCACCCGCGACGG
>JAGXAL010000036.1 GCA_018971605.1 Natronospirales bacterium
CTGCCGAAGGGTGTGGAGATGGTCATGCCCGGGGACAACATCAAGATGGTGGTCTCGCTCATCAGCCCGATCGCCATGGAGGACGGGTTGCGGTTTGCCATCCGCGAGGGCGGCCGCACCGTCGGCGCCGGCGTGGTGGCGAAGATTATTGAGTAAAGCATCGCGGCCACGGGCTGCTCCTACGGTAGGAGCGGCTTTCAGCCGCGAGAGAGATTTTTTACAGGCCAGTAGCTCAATTGGCAGAGCGGCGGTCTCCAAAACCGCAGGTTGGGGGTTCGATTCCCTCCTGGCCTGCCAGCTTGAGCGCCATGCGCCCAACAGGTTAACGGGTAGATGAACGACGTAATGGAACCCAGGCGCAGCGGCCTGGACACGGTCAAACTGATCGGCGCTATTCTGCTGATCATCGCTGGCATCGTCGCGTATTACTGGTTCACCAACCAGAACCAGTTTTTGCGCGTGGCCTACGTGGTGATCGGGCTGGTGCTGGCGGCGTTGCTCGCCTGGCAGACCCAGATCGGGCACAGCACCTGGAGCTTCATCTCCAGTTCGCGCACCGAAGTGCGCAAGATGGTGTGGCCGACCCGCGAGGAGACCTTTCAGACCACGGTGGCGGTCATCGTGGTGGTGTTGATTACCGCAGTGCTCATGTGGCTGCTGGACATTTTTCTGTTTTGGGCGTTGCACGGCATCACCGGGCAGGGGAGCTGATACATGGCGCTCAGGTGGTACGTGGTGCATGCCTACTCGGGCTTTGAGTCCACGGTCAAGCGTTCGCTTGCCGAGCGTGTGAAGCGCAGCGGCTTGGCGGAGAAATTCGGCGAGATCCTGGTGCCCACCGAGGAAGTGGTGGAGATGCGCGAGGGCCAGAAACGGCGCAGCGAGCGCAAGTTCTTCCCTGGCTACGTGCTGGTGCAGATGGAACTCGACGACGAGACCTGGCATCTCGTAAAGAGCGTGCCCAAGGTCATGGGTTTTATCGGCGGCACCCCGGACAAGCCGGCGCCGATCACCGACAAGGAAGCCGACGCCATCCTGCACCGCGTGCAGGAAGGTGCCGACAAACCCCGCCCCAAGGTGCTGTTCGAGCCGGGCGAGGTGGTGCGCGTGATCCACGGGCCGTTCAACGATTTCAACGGCGTGGTGGAAGAGGTGAATTACGAGAAGAACCGGCTGCGGGTGGCGGTGCTGATTTTCGGCCGCTCCACGCCGGTGGAACTGGAATTCAGTCAGGTGGAGAAGTCTTAACAAATTGTAGGAGCGACGGTCCCCGTCGCGATGCGATATCGCGGTCGGTACGACCGCTCCCACAAAAATCGGGAAGCCTGCAACAAACAGGCGTTAGCACCCGCGAGGAGAGCACATGGCGAAGAAGATACAGGCGTACGTGAAGCTGCAGATTCCGGCCGGCCAGGCGAATCCAGCCCCGCCCGTGGGACCGGCGCTCGGCCAGCAGGGCGTCAACATCATGGAGTTCTGCAAGGCGTTCAACGCCCAGACTCAGAAGCTCGAGCAGGGCCTGCCGATCCCGGTGGTGATCACGGTCTACAACGACCGCAGCTTCACCTTCATCACCAAGACGCCGCCGGCCTCGGTGCTGATTCGCAAGGCTATCGGCATCGACAAGGGCAGCGCCGCCCCCAACACTAACAAGGTGGGCAAGATCACGCGCAAGCAGCTGGAAGAGATCGCCAAGATCAAGATGCCGGACATCACCGCCGCGGACCTGGAAGCCGCGGTGCGCACCATCGCCGGCAGCGCCCGCAGCATGGGCGTCGACGTGGAGGGCCTGTGACATGAACGCCAATATCAGCAAGCGTATGCGCGCGGCCCGCGAAAAGCTCGCCCCCGGCAAGCAGTACGCGGTGGACGAGGCCATGTCGCTGGTCAAGGAATTTGCCAAGGTGAAGTTCCGCGAATCGGTGGACGTCGCCATCAACCTCGGAATTGATGCCAAGAAGTCCGATCAGGTGGTGCGCGGCTCGACCGTGTTGCCGCACGGCACCGGCCAGAGCGTGCGCGTGGCCGTGTTTGCCCAGGGAGCGAACGCCGAGGCGGCCAAGAAGGCCGGCGCCGACCTGGTGGGCTTCGAGGACCTGGCGGAGAAGATCAAGGCCGGGCAGATGGATTTCGACGTGGTGATAGCGAGCCCCGATGCCATGCGGGTCGTGGGCCAGCTCGGCCAGATTCTGGGCCCGCGCGGCCTGATGCCGAACCCCAAGGTCGGCACCGTGACGCCGGATGTGGCCGGCGCGGTCAAGAATGCCAAAACCGGCCAGGTGCGTTACCGCGCCGACAAGGCCGGCATCGTGCATTGCACCATCGGCAAGTCGGATTTCGAGGCGAAGGCGCTCAAGGAAAACCTGACCGCGCTGCTGGCCGATATCAACAAGGTCCGGCCGGCCACGACCAAGGGCATATATATGAAGAAGGTGACCGTGTCCTCGACCATGGGGCCGGGCATCGTGATCGACCAGAATTCGCTGGCGCTCTAAGCGTTGGCATTGCAGGAGCGCCCTCTGGCCGCGATCTTGAATCGTGCCCAAGGAAGGGGCTCCTACAAGAGTTTTGATGCAGCTGGGCGTTTAAGGCTCAGTTACGTCGAAGGCGAGCCGGAGATTTACGTGAAGCACAGCTTCGCGCCGGCGAGCGCCCAGCCAAGGAAGGCTCGGCAGTTCAAGGCGGCAGGGATGCAAAGTTTTGATGCAGTCGGGACTGCCGACCGACACGTCAAAGACCGTGAGTGAAGCCTGTTCGGAGAATAGGCAACTTAATGGCGACGACGCCAGCTCACGCAGACGGTGGACTCCGAATCGGGTTTGGACTGATTGGGTCGCCGTGAGGTCCGTGGCAACGGACTTGAGGTGGTGTGCGCAGGAGCGCGCATCGTGTGCAAGCGACCCATCAGGAGGTGACAACCGTGCCGATGAGACTGGAAGACAAGCAGGCTCTGGTCGCCGAGGTGAACGCGGTGGCAGCCAAGGCGTATTCCGCCGTGGCCGCCGAGTACCGCGGGCTGACCGTGGAACAGGTGACCGGACTGCGCGTGAAAGCGCGTGCCAACGGCGTCTGGCTCAAGGTCGTCAAGAACACCTTGGCGAAGAAAGCCATTGCGGGCACCGAGTTCGAGTGCCTGAAGGAGACTCTCAAGGGACCGCTGATTCTGGCGTTCTCGAAGGAGGATCCGGGCGCTGCTGCGCGTGTGGTCAAGGATTTCGCCAAGGACAACGAACTGCTCGTGATCAAGGCGCTCGCCTTAAGCGGCAAGCTGCTGCCGGTCGCGGATCTGGAACGGCTCGCCAAACTGCCGACCCGTGAGCAAGCCCTCGCCATGCTCATGGGCGTCATGCAGGCGCCGATCGCCAAGTTCGTGCGCACCCTGGCAGAACCGCACGCCAAGCTGGTACGCACCGTGGCTGCGGTGCGCGACCAGAAGCAGGCAGCTTGATTAACCGATTCGTAAACCCATTTATTCAGGAGTAATGACCATGGCTGTTGCAAAAGAAGACATTCTGGAAACCATTTCCAAGATGACCGTGATGGAGATCGTCGACCTGATCTCCGCGATGGAGCAGAAGTTCGGCGTGTCCGCGGCGGCCGCCGTGGCCGCGGCTCCGGCTGCGGGCGGTGCCGCGGGTGCCGCGCCTGCCGAAGAGAAGACCGAGTTCACGGTGACCTTGAAGGCGATCGGCGAGAAAAAGGTCGAAGTGATCAAGGCGGTGCGCACCATCACCGGCCTGGGCCTCAAAGAGGCCAAGGACCTGGTGGAAGGGGCGCCGCAGAACGTCAAGGAAGGCGTGTCCAAGGACGATGCCGCCAAGTTCAAGAAAGACCTGGAAGCCGCCGGCGCCACCGTCGAGGTCAAGTGAGTGCGGGATGCACTCATCCCGTGCAGGCCAGGGATGGCCGCTGACACGGGATCCAGTGTTTTGAAAACCAAGGCACCGGGTTCCCGCTTTTGCGGGAATGAAAATTTGATGGCGGATCTCGCGGTCCGCTGACGGGAACGGCTGGTGGCGCAGGCCACCGGCCGTTCCCTGTTTTTGTTTCGGCAGGCGGCGGCGGAGATTCCCGTGCCGCCGGTATGGATTCCAATCGCACGCCGCAGGCGTGCCTCGAGGTACTCAAGATGGCCTATTCATTCACCGAAAAGAAGCGTATCCGCAAGGATTTTGGCAAGCGCACCAGCGTGCTCGACGTGCCGTATCTTTTGGCCATCCAGCTCGAATCCTACCGCCACTTCCTGCAAGTCGACAAGCCGGTGCGCGAGCGCGTCGATGCCGGCTTGCATGCGGCCTTCAAATCGGTATTCCCGATTTCGAGCTACAGCGGCAACGCCGCGCTCGAGTACGTCGAGTACAAGCTCGGCGAGCCGCTGTTCGACGAGAAAGAATGCATCATGCGCGGGCTCACCTATTCGGCGCCGTTGCGGGTACTGGTGCGCCTGGCGCTCTATGACAAGGACGTGCCGGCCGAGCACCGCCGCCCCAAGGAGGTCAAGGAACAGGAAGTCTACATGGGCGAGATTCCGCTCATGACCGGCAACGGCACCTTCATCGTGAACGGCACCGAGCGCGTGATCGTGTCGCAGCTGCACCGTTCGCCGGGCGTGTTCTTCGAGCACGACAAGGGCAAGACCCACAGCTCCGGGAAACTGCTGTTCTCGGCGCGCGTGATCCCCTACCGCGGTTCGTGGCTCGATTTCGAGTTCGACCCCAAGGACTGCATCTTCGTGCGCATCGACCGGCGCCGCAAACTGCCGGTCACCATCCTGTTGCGGGCGCTCGGTTACAACGACAGCCAGATTCTGGAGCTGTTCTTCGAAACCAACACCTTCCATTTGAGCAAGGAAGGCATAACTCTGGACCTCGTACCGGAGCGGCTGCGCGGCGAGACCGCGGCCTTCGATATCAAGATCAAGAACAAGGTGCTGGTGGAGGAAGGCCGGCGCATCACCGCGCGCCACATCCGTGAGCTGGAAAAAGCCGGTATCACTTCTCTGACGGTGCCCCCGGCTTACTTGGCGGGCAAGACCGTGGCCCATGACGTGGTGCAGATCCCGACCGGCGAAATTCTCGCCAAGGCCAACGAGGAACTGACCGCGGCCAAGGTCGAGGATTTCGTCAAGCACAGCGTCAAGGAAATCCGCACCATTTATACCAATGACCTGGATCGCGGCGCGTACATTTCCAGCACCCTGCGCGTGGATCCCTCACGCACGCCGTTCGAGGCGCTCGTGGAAATTTACCGCATGATGCGCCCGGGCGAGCCGCCCACCAAGGACGCCGCCGAGCAGCTGTTCCACAACCTGTTCTTCACGCTCGAGCGCTACGACCTCTCGGTCGTGGGGCGCATGAAGTTCAACCGGCGCGTGGGCCGCCAAGCGCTAACCGGCCCGGGCGTGCTCTACGACGGCATGTATTTCAAGAACCGCCCGGAGGAGGCCGCCAAGAAATTGCGCGCCGAACTCGGCGAGAGTTCCGACATCGTGGACGCGTTGCGCGTACTGATCGACATCAGGAACGGCAACGGCCAGGTGGATGACATCGATCATCTCGGTAACCGCCGCGTGCGCTCGGTCGGCGAGATGGCGGAAAACGTGTTCCGCATCGGCCTGGTGCGCGTGGAACGTGCGGTGCGCGAGCGGCTCGCCATCGCCGAGTCCGAAGGCCTGATGCCGCAGGAACTCATCAACGCCAAGCCGGTGTCGGCCGCGATCAAGGAGTTCTTCGGTTCCTCGCAGCTCTCGCAGTTCATGGACCAGAACAATCCGCTCTCCGAGGTGACCCACAAGCGCCGGGTATCGGCCCTGGGTCCCGGGGGACTGACGCGCGAGCGTGCCGGCTTCGAAGTACGCGATGTGCACCCGACTCACTATGGGCGCGTCTGCCCGATCGAGACCCCGGAAGGTCCGAACATCGGGCTCATCAATTCGCTTTCGGTGTACGCGCGCACCAACGACTACGGCTTTCTGGAAACGCCCTACCGGCGCGTCGAGAACGGCAAGGTCAGCGACGAGATCGTGTACCTCTCGGCGATCGAGGAAGGCCAGTACGTGATCGCCCAGGCGAACGCGCAGCTCGATGGCCACGGGCGCTTCGTGGACGAGCTGGTGTCGGTGCGTCACCAGAACGAATTCACGCTCTCGGCCCCTGACAAGATCAATTTCATCGACGTGTCGCCGAAGCAGATCGTGTCGATCGCCGCGGCGCTGATCCCGTTCCTGGAGCACGACGACGCCAACCGCGCGCTCATGGGTTCGAACATGCAGCGCCAGGCGGTGCCCACGCTGCGTACCGAGAAGCCGCTGGTCGGCACCGGCATCGAGCGCACCGTGGCGACGGACTCGGGCGTGGTAGTGGTGGCGAAGCGCGGCGGCACCGTGGATTCCGTGGATGCGGGCCGCATCGTGGTGCGCGTGAGCGACGAGGAAACCCAGGCGGGCGAGCCGGGCGTGGACATTTATAACCTCACCAAGTACACGCGCTCCAACCAAAACACCTGCATCAACCAGCGGCCGCTGGTGAAGCCGGGCGAGACGATTGCGCGCGGCGACGCGCTGGCCGACGGTCCCTCAACCGATCTCGGCGAGCTGGCGCTCGGGCAGAACATGCTGGTGGCGTTCATGCCCTGGAACGGCTACAACTTCGAGGATTCGATCCTGATCTCGGAGCGCGTGGTGGACGAAGAGCGCTTCACCACCATCCACATCGAGGAACTCGCGTGCGTGGCGCGCGACACCAAGCTCGGCAGCGAGGAAATCACCGCCGACATTCCCAACGTCGGCGAAGGCGCGCTCGGCAAGCTCGACGAGACCGGCATCGCCTTCATCGGCGCCGAGGTCAAGGCCGCCGACATCCTGGTCGGCAAGGTCACGCCCAAGGGCGAGACCCAGCTGACGCCGGAAGAAAAACTCTTGCGCGCCATCTTCGGCGAGAAGGCCAGCGACGTTAAGGACACCTCGCTGCGCGTGCCGCCTGGCATGGACGGCACCGTGATTGACGTGCGCGTGTTCACCCGCGACGGCGTCGACAAGGACGCACGCGCCTTGAGCATCGAGAAGGCGGAACTTGAAAAGGTGCGCAAGGACCTGAACGACCAGCGCCGCATTCTCGAAGAAGACATCCTGCAGCGCGTGGAGCGCATGCTGCTCGGCAAGGTGGCCGAAGGCGGGCCCAAGGGGCTCAAGTCCGGCGCCAAGATCACCAAGAGCTATCTCGAGGATCTGCCGCGCGAGCATTGGTTCGAAATTCGCCTGAAGAACGACGAGGCCAACGAGCAACTGGAGAAAGTCGCGACCACGCTCAAGGCCCAGCACCACGAGTTCGAACGGCGCTACGAGGAAAAGAAACGCAAGATTACCGCGGGTGACGATTTGGCCCCGGGCGTGATCAAGATGGTCAAGGTGTACCTCGCGGTCAAACGCCGGGTGCAGCCGGGCGACAAGATGGCCGGACGCCACGGCAACAAGGGCGTGATCTCGATGATCGTGCCGGTCGAAGACATGCCCTACATGGCGGACGGCACGCCCGTGGACGTGGTGCTGAATCCGCTGGGCGTGCCTTCGCGCATGAACATCGGCCAGATCCTCGAGACCCATCTGGGCTGGGCCGCGAAGGGCATCGGCCAGAAGATTGGCCGCATGCTGGACGAGCACGCCAAGGTCGAGGAACTGCGCAAGTTCCTGGAGCAGGTTTACAACCGCACCGGCGGCCACAAGGAGGATCTGGCCTCGTTCAACGACACCGAGGTCACGACGCTCGCGGAAAACCTGCGCGGCGGCATGCCGGTGGCTACGCCGGTGTTCGACGGCGCGCGCGAAGAGGAAATCAAGCACCTGCTGCGCATCGTGGGCTTGCCGGAATCCGGGCAGACTACGCTCTATGACGGGCGCACCGGCGAGGCTTTCCAGCGGCAAATCACCGTGGGCTACATGTACATGCTGAAGTTGAACCACCTGGTGGACGACAAGATGCATGCGCGTTCCACCGGGCCCTACTCGCTGGTGACGCAACAGCCGCTCGGCGGCAAGGCGCAGTTCGGCGGACAGCGCTTCGGCGAAATGGAAGTCTGGGCGCTCGAGGCCTATGGCGCCGCCTACACGCTGCAGGAAATGCTCACGGTCAAGTCCGATGACACCGTGGGGCGCACCAAGATGTACAAGAACATCGTGGATGGCGACCACCGCATGGAGGCCGGCATGCCGGAATCCTTCAACGTGCTGGTCAAGGAAATTCGTTCGCTGGCGATCAATATCGAGCTGGAAGAGGACTGAGCGCCTCGGATTCCCGCGCTGAATATTGAAACCAGTCACAAGACGGTGAAACAGACATGAAAGATTTATTGAAGTTGCTGAAGCAACAGGGCCAGGTCGAGGACTTCGACGCGCTGCGCATTGGCCTGGCGTCGCCAGAGCTGATCCACTCCTGGTCCTACGGCGAGGTCAAGAAGCCCGAGACCATCAATTACCGCACCTTCAAGCCGGAACGCGATGGCTTGTTCTGCGCCAAGATTTTCGGGCCGGTCAAGGACTACGAGTGCCTCTGCGGCAAGTACAAGCGCTTGAAGCACCGCGGCGTGATCTGCGAGAAGTGCGGCGTCGAGGTCACGGTCGCCAAGGTGCGCCGCGAGCGCATGGGCCATATCGAGCTGGCCTCGCCGGTGGCGCACATCTGGTACCTGAAGTCGCTGCCCTCGCGCATCGGCCTGATGCTCGACATGACGCTGCGCGAGATCGAGCGCGTGCTGTATTTCGAGGCCTTCGTGGTGATCGATCCGGGCATGACGCCGCTGGAGCGCGGCCAGCTGCTCTCGGACGAGTCCTACCTTGCGGCCATCGAGGAACACGGCGATGACTTCGACGCACGCATGGGCGCCGAGGCCGTGTACGAACTGCTGAAGCACATCGACCTTGAAAAAGAGGCGGCCACGCTGCGTGAGGAAATCGGCGCCACCAATTCCGAAACCAAGATCAAGCGCCTCGCCAAGCGCCTGAAGCTCATGGAATCGTTCATCGAATCCGGCAACAAGCCGGAGTGGATGGTGATGACAGTGCTGCCGGTGCTGCCACCGGACCTGCGTCCGCTGGTGCCGCTGGACGGCGGGCGCTTCGCCACCTCCGACTTGAACGACCTCTACCGGCGCGTGATCAACCGCAACAACCGCCTGAAGCGGCTCTTGGAGCTGAATGCCCCGGACATCATTGTCCGCAACGAGAAGCGCATGCTGCAGGAGTCCGTGGACGCGCTCCTGGACAACGGCCGGCGCGGACGCGCTATCACCGGCTCCAACAAGCGCGCGCTCAAGTCCTTGGCCGACATGATCAAGGGCAAGCAGGGACGCTTCCGCCAGAACTTGCTCGGCAAGCGCGTGGACTATTCGGGGCGCTCGGTGATCGTGGTCGGCCCGGCCTTGAAACTGCACCAGTGCGGACTGCCGAAGAAGATGGCGCTCGAGCTCTTCAAGCCGTTCATCTTCTCGAAGCTGCAGCTGCGCGGCATGGCCACGACCATCAAGGCCGCCAAGAAGATGGTGGAGCGCGAAGGCCCGGAAGTTTGGGACATCCTGGAAGAGGTGATCCGCGAGCATCCGGTGATGCTGAACCGCGCGCCCACGCTGCACCGCCTGGGGATCCAGGCCTTCGAGCCGTTGCTGGTCGAGGGCAAGGCCATCCAGCTGCATCCGCTGGTGTGCACCGCGTTCAACGCCGACTTTGACGGCGACCAGATGGCAGTGCATGTGCCGCTGTCGCTCGAGGCCCAGCTCGAAGCGCGTGCGCTCATGATGAGTTCCAACAACATTCTGTCGCCCGCGAACGGCGACCCCATCATCGTGCCCTCGCAGGACGTGGTGCTGGGCCTGTATTACATGACGCGCGAACGCGTCAACGCCAAGGGCGAGGGCTTGCTGTTCTCGGACGTGGCCGAAGTGCACCGCGCGCGCGAAAACCGCGAGGTGGACCTGCAGGCGCGCGTTCAAGTGCGCATCACCGACCACCTGATCCAGGCGGACGGCAGCTTCGAGACGCGTACGCGCCGCGTGCAGACCACCGTGGGACGCGCGCTGCTCTCCGAGATCCTGCCACAGGGCCTGCCCTTCGAGTTGCTGAACCGCGACATGACCAAGAAGGCCATCTCCGCGCTCATCAACACCTGCTACCGGCGCGTGGGCCTGAAGGAAACCGTGGTGTTTGCCGACAAGCTCATGTACACCGGCTTCAACTACGCGACGCGCGCCGGCGTGTCCATCGGCGTCAACGACATGGTGGTGCCGGATGAAAAGGGTCGCATTTTGAGCGCCGCCGAAGCCGAGGTGAAGGAAATCGAGAACCAGTATGCTTCGGGCCTGGTGACCAACGGCGAGCGTTACAACAAGGTGGTGGACATCTGGTCGCGCACCAACGAGCAGGTGGCCAAGGCCATGATGGACAAGCTCGGTACCGAGGAAGTGAGCGATCAAAAAGGCAACAAGCTGCGCCAGGTGTCCTACAACTCGATCTACATGATGGCCGACTCGGGCGCGCGCGGTTCCGCGGCGCAGATCCGCCAGCTCGCGGGCATGCGCGGCCTGATGGCCAAGCCCGACGGCTCGATCATCGAGACGCCGATTACCGCGAACTTCCGCGAAGGCCTGAACGTGCTGCAGTACTTCATCTCCACGCACGGCGCGCGCAAGGGCCTGGCCGACACCGCCTTGAAGACCGCGAACTCGGGTTACCTCACGCGGCGTCTGGTGGACGTGGCCCAGGACCTGGTGGTGACGGAAGTGGATTGCGGCACCCATGAAGGCCTGTCGATGAAGCCCATCGTCGAGGGCGGCGACGTGGTCGAGCCGCTGCGCGAACGCGTGCTTGGCCGGGTGCTCGCCGAAGACGTGGCGACGCCGGGTAGCAAGAAAGTGCTGGTCGAGGCCGGCACGCTCCTCGATGAGCGCTGGGTGGCGAAACTCGAGGAGCTGGGCGTGGACCGCGTCAAGGTGCGTTCCCCGATCACCTGTGAAACGCGCTATGGCGTGTGCGCGCAGTGCTACGGGCGCGATCTGGCCCGCGGCATACGCGTCAACATCGGCGAGGCCGTGGGCGTGATCGCCGCGCAGTCGATCGGCGAACCCGGCACTCAGCTCACCATGCGCACCTTCCACATCGGCGGTGCGGCCTCGCGTGCGGCAGCGGTCTCGAGTGTCGAGCTCAAGGCTGCGGGCACCGTCAAGTTGCACAACATCAAGACCGTGAAGCATGCCAAGGGCCATTGGGTCGCGGTGTCGCGTTCCGGCGAACTCGGCGTCATTGACGAGTTCGGACGCGAAAAGGAGCGTTACAAGATTCCTTACGGCGCAAGCATCCTGGTGGCCGAGGGCACCAAAGCCGAGGCTGGACAACTGGCGGCGAGCTGGGACCCGCATACCCATCCGATCGTCACCGAAGTGGCCGGCACGCTGCAGTTCAGCGATTTCGTCGAGGGCATCACCGTCAACCGCCAGGTGGATGAAGTCACCGGCCTCTCGAGCATCGTGATCTCCGATCCCAAGATGCGCGGCACGCTCGGCAAGGACTTGCGCCCCACGGTGAAACTGGTGGACGACAAGGGCCGCGGGCTGCTGCTCGCGGGCACCGAAATTCCCGCGCACTATCAGCTGCCGCCCGGCGCGATCGTATCGGTCGAGGATGGCACGCGCGTGGGCGTGGGCGACGTGATTGCACGCATCCCGCAGGAGTCCACCAAGACGCGCGACATCACCGGCGGTCTGCCGCGGGTCGCGGACCTCTTCGAGGCGCGCAAGCCCAAGGAACCGGCCATCTTGGCCGAGGTCTCGGGCACCGTGAGCTTTGGCAAGGACACCAAGGGCAAGCAGCGCCTGGTCATCACCGACGACAACAGCGAACAGCACGAGCTCCTGATCCCCAAGTGGCGCACCGTCAACGTGTTCGAGGGCGAGCGCGTGGAGAAGGGCGAAGTTATCGCCGATGGCGAACTCAATCCTCACGACATCTTGCGGCTCCTCGGCGTGACCGCGCTGGCGGACTATCTGGTGCGCGAAATCCAGGACGTGTACCGGCTGCAGGGCGTGAAGATCAACGACAAGCACATCGAGGTGATCATCCGCCAGATGCTGCGCAAGGTGGAAATTTCGGGATCCGGCGCCACCCGCTTCCTGCGCGGCGAACAGATGGATCGTTCCCGGGCGCTGGATGAAAACGAGAAGATGACCGTCGAGGACAAGGCGCACGCCGAGTTCGAACCGGTGCTGCTCGGCATCACCAAGGCCTCGCTCGCGACCGAGTCGTTCATCTCGGCGGCCTCCTTTCAGGAGACCACGCGCGTGCTCACCGAAGCCTCGGTACGCGGCATGCAGGATGACCTGCGCGGCCTCAAAGAAAACGTCATCGTCGGCCGCCTGATTCCGGCCGGCACCGGTTACGCCTACCACGAGCAGCGGCGCAAGCAGCGTGCTGAAGCCGCGGTGGATACCACGGCGCAGCAGGTGGCCGAAGCCGAAGCGCTGTTCAGCGGCAGCGATGCGCCCGCCGAAACGCCGGCGCCGGCCGCCGCGCAGCCTGCGGAACAGGCGCAGGGCTAGGCCGGTGCTTCAGCGGAGGTCCGGTGGACATCCGCTCCGGCCAAGCGCCGCGCCAGGGAAGGCGCGGCAGGGCAATCCGCCAAGGATGGCTGCGTAGGGAGCAACGAATTCTTGAAGAGGCGTTCGAGCGGCAGGCAAGCGGTTTCCTTGACAGTACCGCTCCCGCTCCCTAAAATCCCCGCGCTTTACAGGCGGCGCGTGGCGGTCCGAAGACAATCGCCCCCGCGGAACTCCAGCAACAGGCCGGTTTTAACCGGCCTGTTGCTTCTTTCCCGGCGGCAGCTGCCCGTTTTCAACTGCTTCAAACCCCGGCAACACGAGTTGTTTCATGGCGACGTTTAACCAATTGGTGCGCAAGCCGCGCACCCGCAGAACCGAAAAAACCAGGGTGCCGGCACTGGGCGGCAGCCCACAAAAGCGCGGCGTGTGCACCCGTGTGTACACCACCACGCCCAAGAAGCCCAACTCGGCTCTGCGCAAAGTGGCCAAGGTGCGGCTCACCAACGGTTTCGAGGTCATCAGCTACATCGGTGGCGAGGGTCACAACCTGCAGGAGCACTCGGTGGTGCTGATCCGTGGCGGCCGCGTCAAGGACCTGCCGGGCGTGCGCTACCACACGGTGCGCGGCTCGCTCGACTGCGCCGGCGTCAGCGACCGCAAGCAGGGCCGTTCCAAGTACGGCGCCAAACGCCCCAAGTCCTGAGTTCCTAGGTAAGCCTCATGTCACGCAGAAAACAAGCCGAACACCGCGCCATCCTGCCCGATCCGAAATTTGGCAGCGACAAGCTCGCCAAATTCGTCAACATGGTCATGAAAAGCGGCAAGAAGGCGGTGGCCGAGCGCATCGTGTACGGTGCGCTCGACCAGATCGGCGGCAAACGCGGCTCCGATCCCATGGAAGTGCTGGACCGCGCGCTCGAGAACGTGCGCCCCATGGTCGAGGTCAAGTCGCGGCGCGTGGGCGGCGCCACCTATCAGGTGCCGGTTGAGGTGCGTCCGGTGCGCCAGCAGGCGCTCGCCATGCGCTGGATCATCGAATCGGCGCGCGCCCGCGGCGAGAAGTCCATGCCGCAGCGGCTCGCCGGTGAATTGCTGGAAGCCGCGGAGAACCGCGGCAACGCCGTCAAGAAGCGCGAGGACGTGCACCGCATGGCCGAGGCCAACAAGGCCTTCGCGCACTATCGCTGGTAATTGCTTTTAAAAAGATTTGGTTCCGAGGACTCCGTCGTGGCCCGTCATACTCCCATCGAACACTACCGCAACATCGGCATCATGGCCCACATTGATGCCGGCAAGACCACGACCACGGAGCGTATCCTGTTTTACACCGGCGTCTCGCACAAGATCGGCGAGGTGCACGATGGCGCGGCCGTCATGGACTGGATGGAGCAGGAGCAGGAGCGCGGCATCACCATCACTTCGGCGGCCACCACCTGTTTCTGGAAAGGCATGGACCAGAGCTTTCCCGAGCATCGCATCAACATCATTGATACGCCCGGCCACGTAGATTTCACCATCGAGGTGGAACGCAGCCTGCGCGTGCTGGATGGCGCCTGCGCGGTGTTTGATTCGGTTGCGGGCGTGCAGCCTCAGTCGGAGACCGTTTGGCGGCAGGCCGCCAAGTACGGCGTGCCGCGGCTGGCGTTCGTCAACAAGATGGACCGCGCCGGCGCGGATTTTTTCCTGGTTTACCGGCATATCCGCGAACGCTTGGGCGCGAATCCGGTACCTATCGAGATCCCCATCGGCGCCGAGGAAAATTTCCAGGGCGTGGTGGACCTGGTCAAGATGAAAGCCATCTACTGGGATGATTCCACCCAGGGCATGCGCTTCGAGGAAAAAGAGATTCCCGCGGAACTCAAGGCGCAGGCCAAGGAATGGCGCGACAAGATGATCGAAGCCGCGGCCGAAGGTTCCGATGCGCTCATGCACAAATACCTTGAGGGCCACGAGCTTACGGCCGAGGAGATCCACCAAGGTCTGCGCCTGCGCACCATCAAGAACGAAATCGTGCCGATGCTCTGCGGCTCGGCCTTCAAGAACAAGGGCGTGCAGATGATGCTGGACGCGGTGGTCTACTACCTGCCGTCCCCTCCGGACGTGCCCGCCATCAAGGGCCACCTGGATGACAAGGCTGGCAGCCCCGCGGAACGTCACCCGCGCGATGATGAGCCGTTTTCCGCCCTGGCTTTCAAGATCATGACCGATCCCTTCGTGGGCACGCTCACGTTTTTCAGGGTGTACTCCGGCGTGCTCAAGTCCGGCGACACCGTGTACAACCCGATCAAGGGCAAGAAGGAGCGCATCGGCCGCATCCTGCAGATGCACGCCAATGACCGCAAGGAAATCAAGGAAGTGTACGCTGGCGACATCGCCGCGGCCGTAGGCCTGAAAGACGTAACCACCGGCGACACGCTCACCGATCCCGACAAGATCATCATCCTCGAAAAAATGGAATTTCCGGACCCGGTGATCTCGGTCGCGGTCGAGCCCAAGACCAAGGTCGACCAGGAGAAAATGGGGATCGCGCTGCAGAAGCTGGCGCAGGAAGACCCCTCGTTCCGGGTGCACACCGACGAGGAAACCGGGCAGACCATCATTTCCGGCATGGGCGAGCTGCACCTCGAGATCATCGTGGATCGCATGAAGCGCGAGTTCAAGGTCGAGGCCAACGTCGGCAAGCCGCAGGTGGCTTACCGCGAGACCATCCGCGCAAGCGTGGAGTCGGAAGGCAAGTTCATCCGCCAGTCGGGCGGCCGCGGCCAATACGGCCACGTATGGCTCAAGCTCGAGCCGCAGGCCGCGGGTCTGGGTTACGAATTCGTCAACGGCATCGTCGGCGGCGTGGTGCCGAAGGAATACATCCCGGCGGTGGACAAGGGCATTCAGGAGCAGATGAAGAACGGCGTGCTCGCCGGTTACCCGGTGGTGGACGTGAAGGTCACACTCTTCGACGGTTCCTATCACGACGTGGACTCCAACGAAATGGCCTTCAAGACCGCCGGTTCCATGGGTTTCAAGGAAGGCGTGAAGAAGGCGCGCCCGGTGCTGCTCGAGCCGATCATGAGCGTCGAGGTGGTCACGCCCGAGGAATTCATGGGCGACATCATCGGCGATCTCAATCGCCGGCGCGGTATCGTGCAGGCGACCGAAGACGGCGCGGGCGGCAAGATTGTGCGTGCCGAGGTTCCGCTTGCGGAGATGTTCGGTTACGCTACTTCCATGCGTTCTGCCACCCAGGGGCGCGCAACCTATTCGATGGAATTCGAGAAGTACATGGAGACGCCCGCCAACGTGGCCGAGGCCGTGATCAAGAAGGCATCGTAAAAATTCCTTGAATTGAGCTTACAGGAGAAGCAACCGTGTCCAAGGCAAAATATGAGCGCAAGAAGCCGCACGTGAACGTGGGGACGATTGGGCATGTGGATCATGGCAAGACCACGCTGACGGCGGCCTTGACGGTGATTCAGTCGAAGAAGTTTGGCGGCGAGGCCAAGG